>NZ_QPQX01000036.1:0-5099 GCF_005234805.1 Enterococcus sp. ARL09-542 | reverse complement strand
ATTAACAATTCCTCCAGTGTGTTTTCTTATATTTTACACACCTTATTTTTATTGTCTAGTTCAGTGTAACCTATCCACTCATTCCATCGTCTATCATAAAATCACCTAACTCATTTTAGTTCTTTACTCGACTACTCTTTTTTAGATCCTAAATATTCTTTTATACGTTCATAGGAACATCCTGCGTACACCGCTCCCATAATGATTCCAAAAACTATAGATCCTACGCAATTAGAAAGAATACTTCCTTTTTCAATAGGTATTCGATAAACATTTGTCATGACAATCATCATGAATATTCCATTACAAAGTGCATACATCACAAATAGTCGGAAAAACAGAAAAGAACTATTCCTTTTTTTATCTATCTTTCTATAAAAAACATACGTCCAGAAAAAAAAACAACATACACCCTAATAACAAAATCAGTTTTAGCACAAACCACCATGAAAAATGTGGATAGAATAAAAAATCAAGCAAACATAATAACGGAACAAAAGAAAAAAATCGATAAGAATGGGACAAATATTCCCAAAACGTTTCTTGTTTTAATTGTTCTATTTGTTGATAAAATTTTTTGTCATCCATCATTTCCATGTTCTCTTACCCCTCTTTTAATGTCGCAGACACTTGAATATCTTTTAACTTCTGAATATGAGTTAACATTGATCTGTTTGCTTTTACAACTACATGTACCACCCCTTTGGTTTTCCCTAAAATCAATTTTTTCTCTCTTTTCAATGGCTTTTTATCGGGACCTGCATATTCATGATTCATTTTATCTATAAGCCGAATCATTAGTAAATACTGCTTTCCCGGATCCGCATGTTCAAATGAGGGATCTCCTTGATAAAGCTCGTTCTTCGAAGGCTTTGCCTGAGATTTCTTTGTATCAAGAACTTCTGTCTCTAAAAACAACTCTGGTGATACATCTTCCGTTGTGCTAGTAATCATTTGTTCCTTAGCATTTTTGTTAGAAAACAACGACTTTCCTATAAATAAAACACTTCCGATTATAGTTAATCCAACAATCAATAATGTTACACTTTTTTTGTTTTCTATTTTTCCATATTTTCATCTATTTGACTACCCTTTTTCTTTTCTAAAACATTCATATGAACATGATTTTTTCTTCTCTTTACATCAATTTCATTCCTTCCAGCGTTGATACTTCCAATGATAGGGTAAATGATACCCATTAATCCATAGAAACGTTTTCTCAATTGGTGTGTCAATTAATTCAGATAATGCAAAAATAAATAAATTGGGACAATTCTGACACAGATAACGAAGCAACCCAATTTTTTCCTGATCCTTCTTTTTTTCATCTTCTAAACAACACACCTCTCTCATCCTCATTTTTTTCTTTAAATTAATTTCTTAAACATAATGTCAAAAAAGCAGAAATCAATAAAGATTTCTACTTTTTCTCTACTTCTCTTTTTGATATACTTTTTTTGAGTTGACAAACTTTAATCTATGAGTGTCATCAACCCACAATGCTAGATCCTTAAAAAAACCATCAATTTGTCAACTCATGCCTACTTGTACTATAAAGTAGGCTTTTTATTGTATGTTTGAAAACCACCTGCTGTGCTGGTGGTTCAAAAGAGCTTCCAGCATGGTATTAAAAAGACCTCCCAAAATTGATAAACTGATGTTGGTTTCCAGACCGCATCACCATCAAAGATAGGAGGTGTCCTTATTGAAAGGGACAAAGAAAGTTTATCACATAGTAAATGGAGATGTAAGTATAACATCGTGTTTGCGCCAAAATATCGGAGATAGATCATTTACGGAAAATATAGAGAAAGTATAAGCGAGATTCTTCGCACGCTCTATGAAATAAAAGGAGTAGAGATCATTGAGGCAAATGCTTGTGCAGATCATATTCATTTACTTGTAAGTATTCCACCAAAGTTAAGTGTTTCGCAATTTATGGGCTATTTAAAGGAAAAAAGTAGTTTAATGATATTCGCCCGTCATGCAGAGTTGAAATATCGCTATGGGAACCGAAATTTTGGTGTCGAGGGTACTACGTGGACACGGTTGGACGAAATAAGGAGCAGATAGCTGAGTATATTCGTAAACAAATAAAAGAAGATTATTCAGCAGATCAGCTTACGTTGTTTGAAGAAGTTGATCCGTTTACAGGAGTTAAAAACAAAAAGAGATAGAGTGAGATTCTTTTAGAATCAGCGAGTAGAAATGGTGCGGGGAGAAGCCTTCAGAGGGCCTTTTAGGCCGAGGCCGGTAAGAGAGGCTTCTAGCCGAAGAGCAAACCACCCGTTTCACGGGTGATTATGATTGTTCTTTGCCGGAATAATTATTTTACAAATATAAAAGTCAATTTAATTGGACGTTTTCAACTGATATTTTCAGCATTTTTCATCCGCATACTCGCATAGATAGCCAGTTTTGATTTTGCACAATTCACCGGTCCTTATTGACAAAGAGCAAAGAATATTTGATTTTTTTGAAATAAATAAAGACGCAAAGTTTTGCCTGTATCTGAGTATATTTTGACTCAGTATACCCTATGTTGATTTTTTATTGCATCTTCACTTTTAGTTTATTTTTTACTTTTTAAAGTTGAAACGATATTTGAAATTCCTATTTGAATTAACTGTCCGTTTTTGACAAACCCCTCTTCTCTACCTTTTAAATATCCTACTAATTTATGTTTCATTTCATAAATAATAGATTCGTATTTTTTATCATAATATAGGTTTTTCATCTCATTTGGATCATTTATCATATCAAATAATTGATACGTATTTTTTACGGGAAACCATATAAATTTCCATTTCTCCGTTAATATATATTGACTAGAATCCATCCCTAAACTATGTTCTCCATGAATTTCTCGCCGCCATCCTTCACAGTTTCCAAAGAGCAACTGTTTAACACTTTTTCCATCTGTATTTACATATTGTCCTAATACTAAATCAACTAATGAAGGAAATATATCCTGTATTTTTACAAGCTCTTTAATTCCATGTTTTTTTGCTGAGATCAGATCACCAGGATCGTAAATAAACGACGGGATACGAATACTCCCTTGGTAAGGATACCCTTTTCTGAATAAGTAATGTTCTCCTAATTGATCTCCATGATCTGAAATGAACCAAATGATTGTATCTTTATCATGTCTAAATTCTTTTAAAGCCATTAAAAAGCGATTGATCTGATGATCTATATGAGAAATAAGGCCATAGTATCCAGCAAACATTCTTCTTTGATCATCCTCTTTTAATTTTCCTCTTAAGGCACAAACATCTGGAACAACATGTTCTAATTTCTCCCAATTACCAATATGCAAATCTAGAGTGTCTGGTAATCTATCCATATACATATCAAAATAATATTTTGGTGGATTCAAAGGAGCATGAGGTTTCTCAAATGATAATTTTAAGAAGAATGGTACTGTAGGATCTTTCCGCCTTAAAAAGTTTATTCCTTCTGAAACCACCCAATTTGTTGGATGAAATTTTTCAGGATACATCCATGGTCGTGCTTCCCACGAATTACAATTTAACCCATCATCAATCAAATCTGCATCTGAGCCCAATGATTCTTTTAGAAACATTAAGTAATCACTAGAATATTCAAACTGCTCTCCATAAGATTTGTCATATTTTCGATCAACATGAAGATACCCGTCATGCAATAGTACATGATCAAATCCCAACCGTTTTCTTGAAGGATACACATGCATTTTCCCAATACACTCAGTTTGATATCCCTGTTCTTTAAAAACTTCTGGAAGTGTGTTTTTAAAATACCATGGAACCTCATCTTCATAACCTACCCTTCCCGAAGTTTCTTGATCTAATCCTGTCAGTAATGCTGCTCTTGCTGGAACACAACTTGGAACAGGCGAATAACAATTCTCAAAATTATATCCTTGACTAGCCATCATATCTAATGTAGGCGTACTAATGAATTTATCTTGACTATTCAAAGATAACGCATCTGCCCTCATCTGATCTACTACAATTAAAACAACATTTGGTTGATCCTTTTTCATATTAAAAACTCCAATCATTAAAATAATCAAACAACCTCTCTTGATTTAAGAAATTAAAATTTCCTTTTGAAAGGATATTTTTTTGTGATGAGCAAAAATTTAAATGGAATAACAATTCTTTTATAGCGGATGATTGATTACTTAAGAACACTTTATACTAAAATAAACCTTGATATCAAAAATCTCTAAATATTTTGTCAATATAAAATGTTATTCATTAAATTTCTAAATACTATAAATAACTATATCTTCTTTTTACTTATCAAACAGTTTCATTATTAGCCATCTTTACAAATGGTAAATAAATCAAGGTAGCTAAAATTAAATTGATTATTGATAAAATAATTGATCTCCAATCAAATCCTGTCGAAAAGAATCCATATAAAATCGGTGGCATCACCCAAGTTACATTTTGTGTTACTGGAGATACTAATCCTAAATCTGTTGCTAAATATGCAAGCCCAGCCATAATTACAGGACACAAAATTATAGGTATAAATAAAATAGGATTTAATACAGTAGGTAATCCGTACATCACCGGTTCTCCTATATTAAAAAGGCATGGAACTATTCCCAATTTAGCCACTTCTCTATAATGACCATTTTTTGATACCCAAAAAATCGCAATTAATAAACCTAAAGTTGCATACCAGACAAACGATCCGTATGATACACTTGTCCAAACATAAGGAATAGTTTCATTGTTTTGATAAGCTTCTAAATTAGCTAAAAGCGCTACTCCAAATACACCTTCCATAATAGGTGCCATAACATTTCCACCATGAATACCGAAAAACCAGAAAAATTGAACTAAGAAAGCAACTAATATAACAACAAAAAAACTTTGGGAAAGTCCTAACATAGGGCGTTGTAATATTTCGTAAATTACATCTGTTAAAATTTTTCCTGTTATTCTATTTAACAAAAATGTCAAAATAGCAATTATATAAAGAGAAACTAAAGCCGGAATAATTGATAAAAATGGTTTAGCGATAGCTGGAGGAACTGTATCAGGTAATTTAATTGTCCAATTTTTATTCATGAGTTTACAAAAAATAATTGAAGATAA
>NZ_QPQX01000035.1:2014-5282 GCF_005234805.1 Enterococcus sp. ARL09-542 | reverse complement strand
GCGTGGCGACGTCCTACTCTCACAAAGGGAAACCCTTCACTACAATCGGCGCTAAGAAGCTTAACTTCTGTGTTCGGCATGGTTACAGGTGTATCCTTCTCGCTATCGCCACCACACTATTCAATTGAGTAAGTATTGCTCACTCAAAACTGGATCGAAGAATCAAAACTCTTCCGAGTTTCCTTGCTTTTTTCAATCGTGGTTAAGTCCTCGATCGATTAGTATCAGTCCGCTCCAACCATCACTGGCCTTCCACTTCTGACCTATCTACCTGATCATCTCTCAGGGATCTTACTTTCTTAAAGAAATGGGAAATCTCATCTTGAGGTGGGCTTCACACTTAGATGCTTTCAGCGTTTATCCCTTCCCTACATAGCTACCCAGCGATGCCTCTGGCGAGACAACTGGTACACCAGCGGTAAGTCCATCCCGGTCCTCTCGTACTAAGGACAGCTCCTCTCAAATTTCCAACGCCCGCGACGGATAGGGACCGAACTGTCTCACGACGTTCTGAACCCAGCTCGCGTGCCGCTTTAATGGGCGAACAGCCCAACCCTTGGGACCGACTACAGCCCCAGGATGCGACGAGCCGACATCGAGGTGCCAAACCTCCCCGTCGATGTGGACTCTTGGGGGAGATAAGCCTGTTATCCCCAGGGTAGCTTTTATCCGTTGAGCGATGGCCCTTCCATGCGGAACCACCGGATCACTAAGCCCGACTTTCGTCCCTGCTCGAGTTGTAGCTCTCGCAGTCAAGCTCCCTTCTGCCTTTACACTCTTCGAATGATTTCCAACCATTCTGAGGGAACCTTTGGGCGCCTCCGTTACCTTTTAGGAGGCGACCGCCCCAGTCAAACTGCCCATCTGACACTGTCTCCCAGCCCGATAAGGGCTGCGGGTTAGAGTGGCCATAACGCAAGGGTAGTATCCCACCATTGCCTCCATCGAAACTGGCGTCCCGATCTCTACGGCTCCTACCTATCCTGTACATGCGGTACAGACACTCAATATCAAACTACAGTAAAGCTCCATGGGGTCTTTCCGTCCTGTCGCGGGTAACCTGCATCTTCACAGGTACTAAAATTTCACCGAGTCTCTCGTTGAGACAGTGCCCAAATCGTTACGCCTTTCGTGCGGGTCGGAACTTACCCGACAAGGAATTTCGCTACCTTAGGACCGTTATAGTTACGGCCGCCGTTTACTGGGGCTTCAATTCGTACCTTCGCTTACGCTAAGCACTCCTCTTAACCTTCCAGCACCGGGCAGGCGTCAGCCCCTATACGTCATCTTTCGATTTTGCAGAGACCTGTGTTTTTGATAAACAGTCGCTTGGGCCTATTCACTGCGGCTGCTCGTTAGAGCAGCACCCCTTCTCCCGAAGTTACGGGGTCATTTTGCCGAGTTCCTTAACGAGAGTTCTCTCGCTCACCTTAGGATGCTCTCCTCGACTACCTGTGTCGGTTTGCGGTACGGGCCATTGTTTTCTCACTAGAAGCTTTTCTTGGCAGTGTGACATCAGAAGCTTCGGTACTATTATTTCCCTCCTCATCACAGCTTGTCCTTGAAAGTAGAAGCATTTGACTCCCACTAAGACTCACTGCTTGAACAGACATATCCATCAGTCTGCACTTCTTAGCCTCCTGCGTCCCTCCATTGCTCAAACAAAAACAACGGGTACAGGAATATCAACCTGTTGTCCATCGCCTACGCCTGTCGGCCTCGGCTTAGGTCCCGACTAACCCTGGGCGGACGAGCCTTCCCCAGGAAACCTTAGTCATACGGTGGACAGGATTCTCACCTGTCTTTCGCTACTCATACCGGCATTCTCACTTCTAAGCGCTCCAGTAGTCCTCACGATCTACCTTCAACGCCCTTAGAACGCTCTCCTACCAATGCACCTTATGGTGCACTCCACAGCTTCGGTAAACTATTTAGCCCCGGTACATTTTCGGCGCAGGGTCACTCGACTAGTGAGCTATTACGCACTCTTTAAATGGTGGCTGCTTCTAAGCCAACATCCTAGTTGTCTGTGCAACCCCACATCCTTTTCCACTTAATAGTTATTTGGGGACCTTAGCTGGTGGTCTGGGCTGTTTCCCTTTCGACTATGGATCTTATCACTCACAGTCTGACTCCCGGATATGAATGAATGGCATTCGGAGTTTATCTGAATTCGGTAACCCGAGATGGGCCCCTAGTCCAAACAGTGCTCTACCTCCATCATTCTCAATTCCGAGGCTAGCCCTAAAGCTATTTCGGAGAGAACCAGCTATCTCCAAGTTCGTTTGGAATTTCTCCGCTACCCACACCTCATCCCCGCACTTTTCAACGTACGTGGGTTCGGTCCTCCAGTGCGTTTTACCGCACCTTCAACCTGGACATGGGTAGATCACATGGTTTCGGGTCTACGACAACATACTCATTCGCCCTATTCAGACTCGCTTTCGCTGCGGCTCCGTCTCTTCAACTTAACCTCGCATGCTATCGTAACTCGCCGGTTCATTCTACAAAAGGCACGCTATCACCCATTAACGGGCTCTAACTTGTTGTAGGCACACGGTTTCAGGATCTATTTCACTCCCCTTCCGGGGTGCTTTTCACCTTTCCCTCACGGTACTGGTTCACTATCGGTCACTAGGGAGTATTTAGCCTTGGGAGATGGTCCTCCCGGATTCCGACGGAATTCCTCGTGTTCCGCCGTACTCAGGATCCTCCTAGGTGTGAGCCAGATTTCATCTACGGGGTTTTTACCCTCTTTGACATACTTTTCCAAGTATTTCGACTATCTGTTTCAACTACCATATCGGAGTCCTACAACCCCAACAAGCAAGCTTGTTGGTTTGGGCTTTTCCCGTTTCGCTCGCCGCTACTCAGGGAATCGAATTTTCTTTCTCTTCCTGCAGGTACTTAGATGTTTCAGTTCTCTGCGTCTACCTCACAGCTGCTATGTATTCACAACTGTGTAACATCCTATAAAAGATGCTGGGTTCCCCCATTCGGAAATCTCTGGATCATAGCTTACTTACAGCTCCCCAAAGCATATCGGTGTTAGTCCCGTCCTTCATCGGCTCCTAGTGCCAAGGCATCCACCGTGCGCCCTTATTCACTTAACCTTTGACCTTACGGTCGATGAGTACTTCTTCTAGCGATAGAAGGTTGCTCAAGAAAATAAGCGTTGAACTTATTAAAAAACTCTTTAACTTGTCAACTCGGTGTGTGTTACTTGTTTTGATTTTCTTCGATATCCAGTTTTCAATGAACAAACTTA
>NZ_QPQX01000035.1:0-1837 GCF_005234805.1 Enterococcus sp. ARL09-542 | reverse complement strand
CTTTGAGAGTAAACCTCTCAAAACTGAACAAAGGCAAACGATGTGTAGTCTTCCGTACTATTCCTTAGAAAGGAGGTGATCCAGCCGCACCTTCCGATACGGCTACCTTGTTACGACTTCACCCCAATCATCTATCCCACCTTAGGCGGCTGGCTCCAAAAAGGTTACCTCACCGACTTCGGGTGTTACAAACTCTCGTGGTGTGACGGGCGGTGTGTACAAGGCCCGGGAACGTATTCACCGCGGCGTGCTGATCCGCGATTACTAGCGATTCCGGCTTCATGTAGGCGAGTTGCAGCCTACAATCCGAACTGAGAGAAGCTTTAAGAGATTAGCTTAGCCTCGCGACTTCGCAACTCGTTGTACTTCCCATTGTAGCACGTGTGTAGCCCAGGTCATAAGGGGCATGATGATTTGACGTCATCCCCACCTTCCTCCGGTTTGTCACCGGCAGTCTCGCTAGAGTGCCCAACTAAATGATGGCAACTAACAATAAGGGTTGCGCTCGTTGCGGGACTTAACCCAACATCTCACGACACGAGCTGACGACAACCATGCACCACCTGTCACTTTGCCCCCGAAGGGGAAGCTCTATCTCTAGAGTGGTCAAAGGATGTCAAGACCTGGTAAGGTTCTTCGCGTTGCTTCGAATTAAACCACATGCTCCACCGCTTGTGCGGGCCCCCGTCAATTCCTTTGAGTTTCAACCTTGCGGTCGTACTCCCCAGGCGGAGTGCTTAATGCGTTTGCTGCAGCACTGAAGGGCGGAAACCCTCCAACACTTAGCACTCATCGTTTACGGCGTGGACTACCAGGGTATCTAATCCTGTTCGCTCCCCACGCTTTCGAGCCTCAGCGTCAGTTACAGACCAGAGAGCCGCCTTCGCCACTGGTGTTCCTCCATATATCTACGCATTTCACCGCTACACATGGAATTCCACTCTCCTCTTCTGCACTCAAGTCTCCCAGTTTCCAATGACCCTCCCCGGTTGAGCCGGGGGCTTTCACATCAGACTTAAGAAACCGCCTGCGCTCGCTTTACGCCCAATAAATCCGGACAACGCTTGCCACCTACGTATTACCGCGGCTGCTGGCACGTAGTTAGCCGTGGCTTTCTGGTTAGATACCGTCAAGGGATGAACGTTCTACTCTCATCCTTGTTCTTCTCTAACAACAGAGTTTTACGATCCGAAAACCTTCTTCACTCACGCGGCGTTGCTCGGTCAGA
This sequence comes from Enterococcus sp. ARL09-542, assembly GCF_005234805.1. Taxonomy (NCBI): domain Bacteria; kingdom Bacillati; phylum Bacillota; class Bacilli; order Lactobacillales; family Enterococcaceae; genus Enterococcus; species Enterococcus sp. ARL09-542. Next base: position 609 of record NZ_QPQX01000035.1, on the reverse strand, counting down.
CTTTCGTCCATTGCCGAAGATTCCCTACTGCTGCCTCCCGTAGGAGTCTGGGCCGTGTCTCAGTCCCAGTGTGGCCGATCACCCTCTCAGGTCGGCTATGCATCGTGGCCTTGGTGAGCCGTTACCTCACCAACTAGCTAATGCACCGCGGGTCCATCCATCAGTGACGCAAAAGCGCCTTTCAACTTTCTTCCATGCGGAAAATAGTGTTATACGGTATTAGCACCTGTTTCCAAGTGTTATCCCCTTCTGATGGGCAGGTTACCCACGTGTTACTCACCCGTTCGCCACTCTTTTTCTTTCGGTGGAGCAAGCTCCGGTGAAAGAAAAAGCGTTCGACTTGCATGTATTAGGCACGCCGCCAGCGTTCGTCCTGAGCCAGGATCAAACTCTCATAATGATTTGTTTGAACGATCCATAGGATCGTTAAGCTCAAATAAAATTAACTTTGCTAGCTATTGCTTGCATGTATTTTGCTTCATAAATGAAGCGCCCTACACATTGGTTCGTTTGCTTGCTTTGTTCAGTTTTCAAAGGTCTACTGCGCTGCGTTAGCAACTTTTAAATCATATCAGATCAACAAGTGAATGTCAACTCTTTTTTTAAAAG
>NZ_QPQX01000034.1:0-7561 GCF_005234805.1 Enterococcus sp. ARL09-542 | reverse complement strand
CTCGTTGTCAAGGGCAACTGGATATGGTGTCATAAACAGACCTTATAATTTTTGTCTAGAAAAGTGTTGCCATTCCACACTTATTTTTTCACTATTTGGAGTATAGAGTTTCAGATAAAGATAAGCTGTCTTAAAAATTTTTATTAAGTGTATTTGATATTTTATTTTGATAATAGTATTAATCATCTATCTCCAATATAAAACTTTTTTCTCTATATAAGTAGCCATATAGTAAAGGACCAACCCTATAATTGATAAAGTAATAACTGATGAAAGTATAATGTTTATATCATACATTTCATTTCCATATGTTAAAAGGTAACCTAAGCCTGACTTGGCCCCCATCATTTCGCCTATAACCGCAGCAGTAATGGCTTGTGTCACGGAGACTTTAATTCCCGATATAATTGCAGAAAAAGCAAATGGCAATTCCAAACTAATAAATTTTTGAAACTTACTTGCTTTTAATATTTTTAATAATTCGATATAACGAATATCAATTTGTTTAAAAGCTGTGTATTGGTTGACCATAATTGGAAATGAAACAACTAAAATAACTAAAGCAATCTTAGATTGGATACCTAGTCCGAACCACAATATGAATAAAGGAGCTAAAGAAATTTTAGGTGCTATTTGGATAATTAAAATTAAGGGCATCAGCAGCCGTTCAATTAACTTTATTTTAACAATTAAGTATCCTAAAAAAACACCTAAAATAATTCCAAAAAATGTTCCAATAAAAATTTCTTGTAGAGTAACCCATGCATTTATTAGTAATTCACCAGTAGATATATAGGTTAGAAAAAAACTAGTTAATTTTGTGGGTGATGGCAAAATGTAGTTCGGAACATTGCTAATTCTCACAGATAATTCCCAAATAATAATAATAAGAGTAAAGAGTAAAGAAGGGTATATAATATTTTTTGATTTCATTACTTTTTCTCTCCCTCATCAAGATTCACGACTAATTGCTTTGCGTCATACTTATCTGAGATTAAATTATATTCGCACAATAAGTCGATATAGTTGTTATATCGAGAAACATCAGAATACCCGAAACCATAACTGAATGTATTTTTACTTTGCCAAAGTTTTGGGACAAATTCATTCTCCATAACTTTTTTTATTTTTTTTTCAGACCCTTTTCCAGAAGGAGCGTAGTCAGCGATCGCGGTTTCAATACCAGTACTTAAGTGCCCATCTACGAGAAAAGCTAGTGATCGATTCAATGCCTTCACGAATTTTTGACATAGATCTAGATTTTTTTTCAGAAATTTATCACTTGTGATTACGACATTTCCTTGTGTAGGCATGTAGTTTTCAGAGCGAAACTCTCCAACAGTTAGGCCTTGTTCTTGTAAATCGTAAGCTCTTAACATTGAAAAACTAATGGCATCTACTTGGCCGGAAACAAGAGAATTTACGATAGCTCCTGTACCAATTATTTTGATAGAAACATCGTCTAATGATAGTCCTACCTGCTCTAATATGACTTGCAACTGAATAAAGTTAGGACTTCCATAGGAGGTAATACCAATTGTTTTCCCTTGTAAATCTTCAGGCTTACGAATAGTAGAATTCTTTTTGTAAATAATGGATCCGAGACCTTCTTGATAAGTAGTATGAATAATTTTAACTGGAACTCCATTTGATCGTCCAATGACAACGGGATCAGAGTTTGGAAAACCAAATTCTACGTTGTTAGCAGCAACATTTTTCACAATTTCCGAAGCAGAGGCATAATAGAATTCTACGTCTAAACCTTCTTCTTCAAACCAACCTTTTTCTTTAGCTAAGTACAATGGAGCATAATATGGGGTTGCAGCACCATCAATTTGAATAGAAACTTTAGCCAAACCAGTGCTTGTATGTTCAATAGATACTTCTTTATTTTTACAGCTACTTAAACTAAATAATAAACATAGCCCCCAAAAAATTATTAATAAATTTTTTTTCATTTTTGATCCCCCGATTTATTCCAGGATAAGAAATAAGCTTCAAAGTGTTCGATAATAGCATAGAAAAGTAGACCTAAAATTATTGTAAAGAAAATTCCCGCAATTAATAAGGGAGTATTAAAAGTTGAAGATGCATACGTTTGGATGTATCCTAATCCGTTTTGACCAGACATCCATTCAGCAACTGTAGCACCAATAATTGCTTGGACGATTCCTACTTTCAAAGCAGCAAAAATGGAAGGAAGGGCATATGGAATTTCTAGGCTTTTGAGCACTTGCGAACGATCAGCATTTAATATTTTCATCAAATTATACATGTCTTTTGGGATAGCATTCATACCATCGATCATTCCAATAACAATCGGGAAAAACACCATTGAAAAGACAACAAATAGCTTAGAAAATAATCCTAAGCCAAACCAAATGATAAATATGGGGACTAGAGCAATTTTAGGAGCTGCTTGGAAAAATATTAAGAAAGGCATCAGCATTAATCTAATGGTTTCGTTTTTATAAATAAAGTATCCTACAATTAGCCCAAATAATGAAGCCATTAGAAACCCAATGATTGTCTCGAATCCTGTTACAAATATATGAAACCAAATATTTCCACTGATTAACTGATTCATAATCTCTTTCAAAACATCTAGGGGAGATGGGAGTATAAATGCTGGAACATCTTCTTTACTAATATATAACTGCCATACAATCATCAGCAATAAAATGGATATCAAAGGATCAGATATATGAGTATTTTTTTTTGGCTTCAATGTTCTAACTCCCCTCTTAAATAATTGCTATATTTAATAAATTGATCTGAACCTCGAATTTTTAAATCACGTTGCTTATCCAAGTCGATTGGAATAACTTCTTTAATTGTTCCAGGTCGAGCACTCATTATAACAACCTTAGTTGATAGAAAAACTGCCTCATCTATATCATGTGTAACAAATAGTATAGTTTTTCCAGATTCACTCCAAATTCGTGATAGTTCGAGGTTTAATGTATCACGTTTCATAGCATCTAAAGCACCAAAAGGCTCATCCATCATTAGCACTGTTGGATCATATGAGAGAGCACGCGCAATAGAAGCTCTTTGTTTCATTCCCCCAGAAAGTTCTTTTGGTAAAGCATTACGAAACTTTTCTAAACCAACCATTTTGATTAAATCATCAACCTGAGCTAAGCTTCTAGCATTTTTTTGTTTTTTTATTTCCAAAGGGAAAATAACGTTTTGATAAACTGTTTTCCATGGAAATAAAACAGAATCTTGAAAAACGAAACCATTATTTTTGTTTTCCAAAGTAAATGTTAATTCTCCAGAATCATATGTCTCTAATCCACTAATAATCCGAAGAAGTGTTGATTTCCCACAGCCACTTGGCCCTATTAAGGAAATAAATTCCCCTTCACTTACTGTTAAATTTATGTTTTTTAAAGCTGTTATCCTTTCATTAGCATTTGTGATAAATGTTTTTTCTAGGTTTTTAACGTTTATTAATAGATTTTGCATTTTTCCTCCTTATTATTAATAGAGTTAAATGATAATTTTCTGTTTTTTATTAGTTAACTCTATAAATCATTGTTATTTTTATTTGGTATTAATCATTTTCCTATAACCATTTTTAGTAGAGCGGTAAACTTTACTATTTCTTGTTGAAGTTTATATTGTATTTGAAATAGCGTTTTTCCTGATGAATTTGATTATTTATAAGTCGTATGTTGCAATTCTTTAAACGAATTTGTGTCTAATATAAGCTGGTGCGTCTTTCCGATTTGAAAAGAAAATGGCTTGGAATAAAAATTAGGTATTGATATTGGCAAAAGTTTTCTTCTGAAGACTGGAAGTAGTTTTATAATCCTAAAACAACAGAGCGTGTGTAGTATGTAGCTTTAAAATGAATATTTTAACCATGTCAGGTATAAATAAGACTTAATATGAAAGCATTTAAAGAATTATAATGCAAGTTTGGTGATCTATATAGGAAGGCTTTTTATTTCATTTTATTTAATTCAAAATGTACGATTCCTAAAAACATTTTCAATTTATCACTTGTGTTATTATAATCTAAACCTGTCAATACTTTAATTTTTTTTAAACGATATCTCAACGTATTTATGTGGATAAATAATTCTTCACTTGTTTTCATTAACTGTTCATTATTTCTAAAAAATGTTTGCAGTGTTGCCATAAGCAGCTTGTTATCAGCAATCGGTTTCAAGTGATTCATCAGATGATTTGCAATTTCTGTATCTGAAAGGCTATTCATCACATCATAAAACTCCACAGTGGAGTATATTAGGATAGGAGAATCTGCACAAATAAATTGATTTATTTTATGGGCAAATGTAGCTTGTCTATATCCTTCAACAATATTATATACAGAAACGTTATCGCTTAATCCATAATAGACAATTAAATCATCTTTTATTGCTGAAAGATAATTCTGATTTACATTCTCTACTGCAGAGAGTAATTCTTTTTTATCTGTCTTATTTTCAGAAATGAGAATAATGCTAATTGAATTAATATCATTTGTATAAAGATAATCTGTTAATTGATTTTTCTCGACTAAATTATCTAGTCGTTGAATTAATAATAATAATAATTGTTGTATATTTTTCCAATAATTTGGTTTCTGAGAAATCATTGGTGATGTCTGAAACCAATCAATATTAGGACCCACATGTAAAACGGTTACTTTTGTATGATCACTCAATTTTGCTAAATGTTCAAGTTGTTTTAAAGAAGCCGATTTGATTTGGGTAGTTAATAGGTATTTTGCCAAATTTTCTTTTAAAAAAGTGGTTTCTCTTTCTGTAAATAAAATGTAATTGACTTGATCCATGATTGTTAGATATGTTACATTGTCAGGAATTGTAAATATAGGGAAGTTTTCTTTTTTAGCATAGGCTAAAGCTGTTTCAGAAAAATAGAAATGATTATTAGATATTTTTACTGCTAATCCGACTGCTTTTAGTGTAACTAAATCTTTTAATAACTGTACTTGTGTTTCAAAATCAGTTGTAAATGTTTTAGAGCTAGTTAGAATGAATTCACCACCTTGAAGCCATTTTTTTACTTCAGGTGATTCCATGATTGTGATAGATTTGATTGCATTATTAAATTCCACAGGAGCATTGATTAGCTGGATAGGCAATTTTACTTGGCTCATTAGTTGATTTAATGTAATCACTTTATCCACCTCATACAAAATAATTGATTTTTTCAGTAATAAGTCAAGACCCATTATATACTATATGTGGATACATGCAATGGTATCGTTTAAAAGATATTTTTTTTGGACTTTTATACAAAAAAAGTGCTTATTTTTTTAGTATTAAGTCCAATATAATTAATAAAAAAAAGATGATACACTGTTAGCGTTGATAGCGCTTCATCTAAACTAAGTATTATGGAGGTTTTTTATGGAATTCTCAAATGATTCAAAAATAACTAAAGAGCAGAAAAAAGTTCTTTTTAGTTCTATGAGTGGTTTAGGTTTGCAAAGCATGAGTACAATGTTGTTGTCTTTTGTGCTAGCAACTATGATTTCTGATTTTGGAATAAATGGAGCGGCCGGAGGATTTATTTCAACAATCACTAATATTGGAATGCTTGTAGGAGGAATTATATTTGGCACCTTAGCTGATAGAAGGGGGCGCGTGAGAGTTTTTGTAATTACTGTAGCTATCTTTTCAATAGCTACAGGAGCAATGGCTTTTGCTAATAATATTTATCTTGTCTACTTATTTCGATTTTTAGTTGGCGTTGGAGGTGGTGGAGAATATGGAGTTATTATGTCTATGATCGCTGACAGCTTTTCAAGTGATAAACGAGGTCGTATCAACTCTTATGTAACAATCTCTGGTCAAATAGGAAGTATTGTAGCAGCAATTGCAGCAGCTATTATTATCCCAGCATTTGGTTGGCGTGCACTCTTTGTTTTTGGTACTTTACCGATTTTTTTAGCAATCTACGCGCATTTTAAACTAGAAGAACCAGAAGAATGGAAAAAAGAGGTGCTGGAAACACAAGTCAAGCCCTCAATTAAAGATCTGTTTATAGAAGGAAGAGCCTCTGTGACCATCCGTCTAACAATTATGGCTATCGCACAAGTAGCGGGTTACTTTGGATTAATGAACTGGTTGCCTTCTATTTTACAGAATAAAGTAGGGTTAACTGTATCGGGATCATCTTATTGGATGATTGTTACAATTGTTGGAATGTCTGTTGGCATGCTTTTTTTTGGTCAAATTATGGATAAAGTTGGAGCAAAATTCGCTTACTCTTTGTTTTTGATTGCTTCAGCAATTGCTGTCTTTATCTATTCTTTTGCTGACTCAGGTACGGCAATTTTAATAGGTGGAGCTGCAGTGGGATTCTTCTGCAATGGTATGAATGCAGGATATGGTGCAATAGTCGGAAACCTTTATCCATCCCATATTAGAGCAACCGCAAATAATATTATTTTTAACATTGGAAGAGCGGTGGGTGGATTCTCATCAGTTTTCATTGGTTTCTTCTTAGATAACTATTCTTTGACTATTGCCATGCTATTTTTGTCAGTTCTGTATATTGTGTCATTACTGTCTGTATTATCATTAAAAATGAAGAAGGGAGAAAATCAATGAGTATACATTTGAAAGGTCTTAAATATGGGGACCTTGGAGAAGCAACCATAATTGTGGGTGATCCTGGAAGAGTTGAGTTAATTTCTCAAGATTGGCGTGACAAAAAGAAATTAGTTGATAGCAGAGAATTTGTTGTTGTTTCTGGTTTGTGGAAAAAACATTTGGTATCAATTTGTTCCACAGGAATTGGTTCAGGATCCACTGAAATTGCAGTAACTGAATTAATTGAAAATGGAGCAAAAAAAATTGTTCGTTGCGGAGGATGTGGTGCTTGGGTAGATGGAATTGCACCTGGTGATCTAATTATTAATAATGGTATGGCAAGAACAACAGGAATGTTAGGTGCCTATGTTTCTGATAACTATCCTGCTGTAGCAAATCCTCTTTTAACTTTTGCAATTATTAATAAAGCAGAACAAGCAGGTTTTAAGACACATACCGGGATTGGACTGACTTCAGAAACTTATTACTTTGGGCAGGGTAGAACACCTAATATTTCTACTGCTTTAAGTGTAAAAAAAGAGTATATGGACTACTGGACAGATAGAAATATTCTAAATTGTGAGATGGAAACGGCAGTACTATTCCTTTTAGGAAGTCTATATAACATCCCTGTTGCGAATTGTCTTGTTGTTCATGTGAGTAGAAAAAATGAAAGATGGGCAAATGATGAAGATTACCAACGTATTCATAAAGCTGCATCAGAGGTTGTATTATCCTGTCTTGTCGAATGATATTTTTTAAAGAAGGATATCTTGACGGATAGTTATTTCTAGATAAAATTAGTTTATATTTGTGTGTAAGTTAGGAGAAATTGAGATGTTTAAACGTGTACATTTGATCGTAATGGATTCTGTAGGTATCGGTGAAGCGCCCGATGCAGAAAAATTCGGTGACGTTGGTTCTGATACATTAGGACATATCGCCAAAGAAGCTGGATTGACGATTCCTCATTTGGAACAGTTAGG
>NZ_QPQX01000033.1:0-7827 GCF_005234805.1 Enterococcus sp. ARL09-542 | reverse complement strand
ATCCTGCTGAAATTGCTTTCCTTTAAAATGACTCATCGTCATTCCTCCTGCTATCTTTTTCTATTATTCTACCTTATCTGATAGTAGATTTAAAACTTTGCAACAGAACCGCTAAAGAGATTGCAACATTGGCCTCTGCTCCGCCAAAATGGGCTAAGAGACAATTATTGTCACTTAGACGTTCATTGTTACAGGTGGAAAGGCGAAGCATGATCTCACCCAGTGTCAATATTTTAGTCATAAAGATCATCCTTAATCTTTTTAAATTCTGTCATGTATTCTTTAGCGATACGCGTGACACCTTTATAGTCTCCAGTTTCAGCGGGCTTCAAAAGATTGCCCTCGACGCCGACTGTTACCACACCTGCCCTGAACCAGTCTTTCATGTTTTCCAACGACACCCCTCCGGTTGGCATAATATTTATCTGTGGCAAGGGGGCTTTGAAGGCAGATATGATTGCTGGGCCATATGCCGATCCGGGAAATAATTTTACGATATCTACGCCTGCTTTTAGAGACTCTTTTATCTCCGTTACGGTTAGACACCCTGGTAAATAAGGTATTTGATACAGGTTACAAACTTCTGCTGTTGCTTGATCGAAGGTCGGACTAACTATAAATTCAGCTCCTGCCATTATGGCTAAACGGGCAGTAGTGACATCTAAAACTGTTCCCGCACCAATTACTACGCTAGAATCCAAGTTCTCCGAAACTAATTCCCTAATAACCTCTGCAGCATTAGGCAATGTAAAAGTAACTTCGATTCCCTTTATTCCACCTTGAATCAATGCTTCACAGGATCGTTTTCCTTGTTCTTTAGAAGCTCCGCGAACTACCGCAATGACACCTGATTCTTCAATTTTAGTTAATAATTCTACACGTTTCATTCTTTAGCACCCTTCTCCGTCTTTCAAACGATACTTCCTATCTCATTTCCATTCATCTGCATCCCATACTGAATAGTTAAATGAGGATCTTTCATTTCAGGAAAAACAACCATAATCGAAGTATCCTTATTGTTTTCCTTCAAAAGAGATAGATCAATTTCTGCTAACAACGTATTCTTTGTGACTCTTTCGTTTTCTTCTACTAGAATATTATAGCCATTACCTTGCAATTCCACGGTATCAATCCCCATATGAATCAATGCTTCTTCTCCATGCTCACCTTTGATGATTATGGCGTGTTTTGTAGGAAAAATTGACATAATCGTTCCATTAAACGGTGCATACACCTGTCCATTTTCTGGCTTGATCGCAAATCCTTCACCCATCATTTTCTTTGAAAAAACGGGATCATTAACATCTGTGATTTTTACAACATATCCTTGAACTGGGTTATAGATCTTTTCATGTCCAGCTTCTTTGACAATCCCTTTCTTCTGTTCTTCTTGTTCCATTGCTTCATTAGGGTCGAAAAAGAAATAGACCAATCCGCCAGATACAATCATTCCCGTTAAATGAATAATGAAATAATCTTTGATACCAGTTGCGCTATACAAATAAGTAACAATTCCGGGTATAGCTGCCACACCCATACCAGTACTTTTAGCATGTAACAATCCTGCAACTAAACCCGCAGTTGCCCCACCTGTTAAGGCAAAAAGGAACGGTTTGCCAAATTTTAGATTCACTCCGAAGATCGCTGGCTCTGTGATCCCCAAGAAAGCTGGCAATGAAGCCGACATCAAAAAGCCACGTTTCTTTTTATCCTGAACTTTCCATCCAGTTACTAAGGCCGCAGTTGCTTGTGCAATAATTCCACCAGTAATCATTGCATTAAATGGGTTAAATCCCGTATTCGCTAACAAATCTGTTTCCAAAGCCAAAAATATATGATGCATTCCAGTGACAACAATGGCTTGTTGCGTTCCTCCAATAATCAAACCGCCTAATCCGAAGGGTAAACCAATTACTGCTTTTGCAGCGCCCAAAACAAGCAATTCAATGTATTGGCAAATTGGACCAATGATAATCAAACCTAATAATCCAGCAACTAAAATCGTTGTAAATGGTGTGACAATCAAATCAAGGACATCAGGAACTTTCTTTTTTAGTGCTTTTTCCGTTTTTGCGGCTATAATCGCCACCATTAGGGCCGGTAATACCGAACCTTGATAACCTACAACATTCAAATCTAATCCGAAAAACGTAAATGTAATCGCGTCTGCTACCCCTTTAGCGACATCGCTAGGATTTGGTAACAACGGGTTGACCAACATCAAACCCAGAACAATCCCTAACACTGGACTTCCACCAAATTGCTTCATTCCCGCCCATGCAATCAGTACAGGCAAAAATGTGAAAGCTGTTTTCATCAAAATAGTTGCGATTGTCAAAACATTTGGGTTCATTTCTACACCAAAAGCGTTGATACAATTGATAAAACCGCTAAATAATCCGGTAGCAACCAAAACTGGAATAACTGGAATGAAAATATCCCCTAAAATTCGCGATACTTTTTTAGGTAAAGACATTCCCTCATATAGATCGCCTTTAATATCTGTATTTAACTCAGTACTCGTATTTCCAACCACAATAGCATACACACGATCAACAAATCCCGTTCCAAGAATAATCTGGTATTGCTCTCCAGCAAAAAATTGCCCCTTTACCCCATCAATATTTTCAATCTCAGCTTCGTTAACTACTTTTTTGTCGTTCAAGGTCAAACGCAAGCGTGAGGAACAGTGTCCTACAGCTCGAATGTTTTCTTTTCCACCAATCGCTTCAATGATTGCATTTGCTACCATAACATCTTTATTTTGATTCATTTTTTAACTCCTCCTTAAGGTCTTCCTGCAGATCCATCTGGCAAACGGCACAATGTCCAGTCAGCCATCCGATCATGTGTTGGAAAAGCCGCCGCAGCTTCCTCATCAATATCGACACCAATACCTGGTTGATCATTCAGATAAATGTACCCATCCTTTGCAACCGGTGTTCCCGGAAATACTTTGTACGTATTCTCTTTAATGCTGCAACTCCATTCTTGGATACCGAAGTTCGTGGAAGTAATACTTAAATGCGTATTCACCGCATGCCCGATCCCTGTCATATCACCTGGGCCATGCCACGCAGTTCGCACACCATAAGCATCTGCCAAGGAAATAATTTTTCTTGTTGGTGTAATTCCACCCACCTGACTCAGATGCAATCGCAAATAGTCGATTGTCCGGTTTTGGATAAGCCCCGTCCATTCATGGGGATTATTAAACAGTTCTCCCATTGCTAGCGGAATATTGGTATGGCTTCGTAAATGCTCAAACCATTGGACTTGTTCTGGCGGCAATGCATCCTCTAAGAACAACAAGTCAAATTTCTCCAGCTGATTAGCAAATTTTACCGCTTCACTGGGAGATAAGCGTTCATGCACATCATGACAAAGCTTGATCGAGTCTCCAAATTTTTCTCTCAATTTTTCAAACCCTTCAATCATTGTCTTCATATAAACATCTGGATCGTAGTAAACACCGGGAGTATTATCCTTAGGTAAATGCATCGCCTGATTATTTCCGCCATACCCGCCAATCTGTACGCGAATCTGTTTCCAGCCTTGATCGACTCGCGTTTGCACTAACTCAACAGCATCACTGACACTTTGTGCATCGGCATGAATATAGGCTGGAACAGCATCACGAACCTTTCCACCAAACAATTGATAAAGCGGCATATTCGCCAGTTTCCCTTTAATATCCCAAAGTGCCATGTCGATTCCTGACAAAGCGTTGTTCAATACCGGACCGTTTCGCCAATAGCTACTCACCGAAGCTGTGCGCCAAATATCTTCTATCCGTTGCGGATCTTTACCAATCAAAAATGGTTTTAAGTATTTATCAATCGCTGTTACAACTACTTCATATCTCTGTGTAAATGTTGCACAACCCACTCCATAAATACTTGGGTCATTCGTTGTCACTTTAACTGCTACTAAGTTGATGCCTTCTGGAGCCGTGGTAATTACTTTAATATCTTCAATTACTAGCGCTTTCATCATTTGTTAAAACCTCTTTCTTAAATTTGACTCAAGTATAAGCGAATCCTTTTTTTCTGCCTATAGCGTCTGTGAACTTAAATAAATGATTCAGCATTAGATTCTTTTCCCAAAAATTGAAATTTTTCCCAGATAGTCAAAGAAAAAAACTCCCTAATTAGAGAGTTTTTTCTGTTTATATTCCATATAGCGTAAGAATAGAATACTTACTAAAATAAAATAGGGATCTAACACGCTGTATTTTTTCCAATTATCAATAGGAACTTGCTCCAAATTAACAAAAATATTTTCATTACTGAAGTGGGCGATTTGATTCTCTGAGAAGCTCGTAATCACAACAAATGGCACACCCTTCACCTTCAAGTCTTTAGCAAAGGAATGAGCGTTGTCTGATCGTCCTCTCAATGAAATAATAAAAACCAAGTCTTCTGTCGTTAACGTATCCGTTAGGGAACCAATCTCATCAACCCCCTCAACTACGTAAAAATGTTCATCACCTGCTAGAAAGACCCGACGCATCTCTTGTGCGACAGCCCTTTGTAGAGTTCCTGTACCATAAATAAAGACTTTTTTACTACTTTGAATAAGTTGAAAAATCGTTGAGAAATCCCGGTACTTCATTTCATTCATAGAGTTAGCGATAATCGAAACATACTGATCAATTAAGTTTCCTTCCAAATCTTCTGCTTCTAATTCTGCTTTAAGTGCATACTTCAATTCAGAGAAACCCTTATATGATATTTTTTGAGCAAAACGATGAATACTAGATTTGGAATAATTGCATTTTTTTGCCAAATTAACTAATGTTGATTCTGAGGCTTCTTTTTTATTGTTAGAAATGTATTTCCAGATTGCTAGATCATTCTCATTAAGGTCAAAAAAATATTTACTAACTAGCTCTTCTGTTTTAATAGACACTATTTTTCACCTCGTTAAGGTATTTTCTTCATTGTAATCTTCAGCAGCCGTGATCGGATCAAAATTAGCTACCATTAAGTTATTGATTCCATTTATTGGAGTAGGTTTATTAGTCAACGTTGTCTGAAAGACGTCTTGTAGGTTTGAGGCCGGATCTGTACTAACCAGCATTACTTTATTTCCATCTTGTGCTAAAGAAGTGGCTGTCGCACAAGCGGTAGTTGTTTTCCCTACGCCACCTTTACCAGTGAAAAATAGATATTTAGTTAAGCCCATCTTTTGGGGCATATATTGTAACATTTATTCTCCTCCTTACTTAAACTAGAAAAGAGGCTGTTAACAACAGCCTTCGCTTCCATCATTTCCTCCACAGCATCCACCAGAGTTATTAACCGGCTGAGCAACAAAGTGAATCGCACCATATTTTCCAAATTCTTCTAACGTAGGATAAGATCCTTCTTTGACAATTTCTCCGTCTAGCAATGTAACTGGTAAAATATCATTTCCTTTTTGTTGTAACAACTTTAAAATCGTGGAGTTATTAACAAAAGCATCTGGATCACTTGTAAGATTATGACGTGAAGCTTCTACTGAATCTATTCCCTCAAATGTCTCAAAAACTGAAGTCACCATGAGTAATTCTTCGTCTACAGAAGGTCCACACACTCCTGTTGAGCAACACATTGCTGGTTCAAATAGTTCCAATTTTTTCATCTTCTTTTTCTTCTTTACAATTACAGTTTGATGTATCACAAATGCAATTCTCTTCATTAGAAAATAATTGCATCATTGAACCCATAAATTGATCTACAAAGCTATCTGTCAATTGATATCTGTGCCATGTTCCATCTTTGGTAACAAGCACAATACCAACTTTTTCTAATACTTTAATATGGTGTGAAAGGGTCGGTTGAGTAAAATCAAAATGATCTAAAATATCGCATGCGCATAAGCTGCCACAAGACAATATATCAATGATTTTTAACCGTTTTGGATCAGCAAGTGCTTTAAGCATTACTGACATTTCATCATAGTTCATACTTAATCCTCCTGAACATAGACGCTTATCTATGCATTAATATAGATAAATATCTATAAATCGTCAATCGTTTCTGTATTTTTTATGCTTGATGAATAATCAATAGAACCAAAAAAGCATTAACATCGATAATTTTCTTTATCAATGTTAATGCTTCATATTGGTATATCGATCTAATAGATTTAATTCATCAAATGTAAAACAATCAGATTGTGTCACATTAGGCTTTTGATATTTTCGGTAAGATTTGATTATCTCAGAACATTAATATTGCCCCTTTAAAAAATTTTGTCAGTACTTTTAAGTTATTCCATTCTGAAAATTCAAAATTTTCGATAAAGTCCATATAATTATGTAAAAGCAAAAAGGCCATATGAACGCCTCTTTACGGTACAATGTTTTTAACCACTAAAAACATACCCAGGAGGCAATCATATGACCCAAGTACATTTTACACTGGAAACAGAAGATATTCAAAGTTTAATTGACCAGTCGGTCAAAGATAATGCGGCTAAACAAATTTTACAAACTGTATTTAATCAGTTGATGGACGAGCAGCGAACAGATTATATTCAAGCCACAAACTATGAACGATCAGACGATCGAAGAAGCCAACGCAACGGCTATTATGAAAGAGAATTAACGACTCGTATTGGCTCTCTTGAGTTGAAAGTTCCCCGAACACGCGACGGTGAATTTGCACCGACTGTATTTGAGCGGTATCAACGCAATGAGAAGGCTTTGTTAGCCTCTATGTTAGAGATGTATATTTCTGGTGTCTCTACACGTAAAGTCTCTCAAATCGTTGAAGAACTATGCAGTAAATCAGTCTCTAAATCCTTTGTCTCCAGTTTAACTGCCCAGTTAGACCCTATGGTCTCTGAATGGCAAAATCGTTCTCTATCAGACAGGTCTTTCCCTTATGTTATGACAGATGTTATCTACATCAAAATCAGAGAGAATCATCGTGTCGTATCTAAAAGCTGCCATATAGCGATTGGCATATCAGAAGATGGAGAGCGTGAGATTATTGGCTTTATGATTCAAGATGAAGAAAGTGACGAAACTTGGTCTCTCTTCTTCGACTACCTCAAAACCAGAGGGTTAAGTGAAGTGGAAATGGTCATTTCCGATGCCCACAAAGGCTTAGTCAAAGCCATCAAGAAGTCATTTACAAACGCTTCATGGCAACGATGCCAGGTTCACTTTATGCGTAATATCCTCAATTGTATCCCTAAGAAAGATTCAAAACCTTTCAGAGAAGAAGTCAAAGCACTCTTCAAATTTACGGATATTGAAACGGCTCGCAAGGCTAAAAATACTATAGTAAGTGCCTATAGCGAACAATCAAAATACCATAAAGCCTGTGAAAAACTAGATGAAGGATTCGAAGATGCCTTTCAATACGCCGTTGTCGGTAAAGGTCAATCG
The DNA here is from genome assembly GCF_005234805.1 of Enterococcus sp. ARL09-542. NCBI lineage: Bacteria > Bacillati > Bacillota > Bacilli > Lactobacillales > Enterococcaceae > Enterococcus > Enterococcus sp. ARL09-542. The sequence goes on along the minus strand of NZ_QPQX01000033.1, from coordinate 446 downwards.
AGATTAAAAAGCACGAATCTTCTTGAACGGTTAAATGAAGAAGTCAGACGCAGAGAAAAAGTTATCCGAATCTTTCCGAATCACGCCTCTGCCAATCGTTTAATCGGTGCAGTTCTTATTGACCGTCACGAAGACTGGCTAAGCTCTACCAGAAAATATATTCAATTTTAACCTATAGGTTAAAGCTTTAAAACAGTGTACTGTATTTTACACAATTTTATGGACTTGACTAAATTTTCAGTCTATATAATTAACTTATATTCAGTTTTACCAAATGATAAGCTTTAAAAAGTATTCAGAATTTAGTCATGTTATGGATCCAATAAAGTAGATATGGAATATTTATTTTCTCTTGTCTAATTTATAAGAGGGAGCGTCAATAATTTTGTGTAAATGATTCTTCCCTACTGCAGATTGTTTCTAATTCTCAATCAGTTGGCTTAGCA
>NZ_QPQX01000032.1:0-9790 GCF_005234805.1 Enterococcus sp. ARL09-542 | reverse complement strand
TGCTAAGCCAACTGATTGAGAATTAGAAACAATCTGCAGTAGGGAAGAATCATTTACACAAAATTATTGACGCTCCCAAGCTAAAACTCCTATTAATCGATCTACTAAAAATAAATAAAAAATTCTTTTCAATTTTTATTTATGGTATGACATAAATAAAGTAAAGTTATTCTTCTAGGTTAATCTTATTAATACTCTTTCTCACTAGTGTTGCATGCAACACTAGTGAGAAAGAGCATTAAATATACTGCAAGACAAGACATTTGGTAATTGAAGAATAACAAGCAAAAAAATAGCAGTCAGGTCTCTTGACAAAGTATAGTTGCTATTCTTTTTTTAGGCCCTACTTTAATGAAATTTTTGTTTGGAGGGAACGACTTCATTCCTTTGATTATTTCAGTTGAATTTAATAGAGAAGCCTGGCGTCTATTAAGAAATACTTTTCTTGATGAGCGTCAATTTTTTTAACGGAAATCTATCCTATACTAAATTCAGTAAAGAAAAAGGAGGAATCAAAGAAAGCTATTTTAAACAAACCAAAATTATAGGAGGAATAAATCATGACTGAAAATAAAGTTACTCAAGAAAGAACACCCCAAGAAAGATTGCAAGAAGAATAAGAACACAAGGAACATGTTCATCATACGAAAATTAATGCAGCGGCCATTGCGGATCATCTTTTAGGCAACATGCATACATTACATGTGAAACTGCACCAATATCACTGGTATGTAAAAGGAGCCAATTTCTTTACGTTGCATGAAAAATTTGAAGAGTTGTATAACGAAAATGAAAAATGGTTCGACAAACTTGCGGAGCGTCTAATTACTTCTGGGCATAAACCTGCTTCGACAACGGTTGAATTTGAAAAATATTCGATGCTTTCGGAAGATGCAGTTAATAAATACGCTAAAGCAGAAGACATGGTTGAAAATATTATCGAGGACTTCAGAAGCACTCGTGACCTAACTATTCGCGCGATTCGTTTAGCTCAAGACGAGGGTGACGATGCTTTAGAAGATACATTGATTGCTTTTAAAAATGACTTAGACAAGAACATTTGGATGCTGCAAGCGTTCATTGGTAAAGAAGCATTAGAAGATGATGACGCTCTTGATGAGGATGAAGATTAAGGTAAAAGTAGAAGCTGATTTAAGGATTGGAATTCTTTCCAGTCCTTTTTCCATTTTCTTGATGTGCATCAATTTTTTTGTAGTAAGAGACTTATATAATAAAAGCAGCGAATATAAACAAAATAAATAAAGGGGGAGAATGAATTGACTAAACATACCCATCATGAAATTGGCGACCACGCAGCCTGTATCCGCTTGGTTCCAATATTCAATCACTTAGAGGATAGCGCGATGAATTACATTGCTGAAAAAGCCCACACGAAACAGTATCAAAAAGGAGAGTTTCTGTTTCGTTCACAAGAAAAAGAGGATACTTTATATATTATCAATCGTGGGAAAATCCGTATTTATCGATTGGCAGACTCTGGCAAAGAGCAGCTAGTGCGGATCTTGAATCCTGGTGATTTCACCGGAGAATGGACCTTGTTCAACCCGGATGCAGTACACGAGGAATATGCCGAAGCAACCCGAGATACCGTTGTCTGTATGATTCAGCAAAAAGATGTCCAAGATTTTCTGGAACAATACCCAGCTATTTCTTTAAAACTATTGGCGGAAATGTCTAAACGGTTAGAAAGTTCAGAACGTCAAACGACACAAGTAGCCTTGGAGAGTGTCATTACCCGTTTAGTTTTGTTTTTGGCAGAAAATGTGGAACCTGAAATGGGCAACTCTCCCACCATCACCCTGCCGATGGAAAAAAAGGACATTGCTTCCTATTTAGGAACGACACCTGAGACCATCAGTCGCAAATTTGGAGAATTGGAGGACGAGGGATTGATTCAACAGCTGTCTGGGAAAAGGATCAAGATTCAGGATTTAGATGATTTATTGCTTTACAGCGAATAATCGGACACACTTTTTTCTACACGTTGGTGTTCTGTCGCTCTTCATTAACAACGGGACAGAACTCAGTGCTTTTGCTTCCATCTGTCCGTTTTTGGCTTTTTTAAGACAGAACGACCTTCATTCATTGGAAAAATAAAAGCACAAACATGATAACCCTCAAGTTTTTTTGTTTTATTTTTCTTTAAGATAGGGTTGTCGAACAAAACGTAAAAATAAGTAGGGGTGAATGTGCATTATTTTTGGGTGATAGTTGCCATCACGTTGTCAGCAGCGGGTGCATTCTTTGTCGTCCCTTTCACCAAGAACACGATTGGCGGCGAAGCAAAAACGTCTAACGTTGTTGAGGCAGATAGGTTAGCTATGGAAAAAGAAGAGGAAGTTGTAAAAGGAGCCGGCGTAATCGGACACGGAAAAGTGGCGTATTACGAAGCGTGACCAGGGAGATAAAAGTGTATTTACTGTTTGGTTTCCATGGAGCTTAGCCGGAATCTTGTTCAGCATCACCATGACTAGAATGACGCGAAAAATTGAAGAAATGGAGCAAATAGAATGGAATTCGTATTAGGCGTTTTGAATCCCCATGCGGTGGAGATTGGTTCTGTTGTGATTCATTGGTATGGAGTCATTATTGCAGCGGGCATATTAGCGGCTCTCCAGTTGAGCACCAAGGAAGCAAAGAAAAAAGGACTGGAAGAGGATACCATTATCGATATGGCCTTATGGGCAATTCCGATTGGACTCCTCGGCGCTCGGCTTTATTATGTGTTATTTGAACGTGGTTATTATCTGCAAAATCCAGGACAAATCCTTGCGATTTGGAATGGCGGCATTGCGATTTATGGGGGATTGATTGCAGGAGGGGGTACGCTATATTGGTATGCAAAGAAAAAAGGTACTTCTTTGGCACTCGTTCTTGATATTTTAGCGCCCAATGTATTGTTAGCCCAGTCCATTGGTCGTTGGGGCAATTTTATGAATCAGGAAGCTCATGGTGGACCGGTTACTCGTCAATTCTTGGAAAATCTTTATTTACCTGAATTTATCATTGAACAAATGAATATCAATGGTACCTACTACCATCCGACTTTTTTATACGAGTCATTGTGGAGTTTGTTGGGCTTTGTCCTCATCGTCACTATACGGAACCGAAAACAGCTTTTGCGTCAAGGAGAAGTCGCTTTGAGTTACGTTTTGTGGTACTCAGTGGGTCGGTTCTTCATTGAAGGTATGCGAACGGACAGTTTATGGATTGGCGAGTGGATCCGCGTTTCGCAAGCCTTGTCTCTGGCCCTGTTTATTGGCGCGATTGTAGTATGGTTTATACGCAGACAAGACTATCCACCAATTTATTATTATTCTGATGGCAATAAGGGGCAGAAAAAGACTATTAAGATGGTGAATTGAGCAAAAAGATAAAAAGAAGTGCAAAACTTGATATGCGTCAATTTTCGTTTGCTAAAAGTGAGCTATACTACAGTTGTAAAGAGGAAAAGGCAGTGTTCATTAATCTGCTGCGGATAAAATAAAAACACATAAAGGAGATAGGAATTATGGAAAAAGCTATATTGCAATTAGAAACGTTGTCTTGTCCAAGTTGTATGCAAAAAATTGAAGGTGCCTTGAAATCAGTTAACGGTATTGATAAAGACAGCATTAAAGTATTATTCAACTCCAGCAAAGTCAAAACCAATTTTGATTCAGCTGTCACTTCGATTGAAGAGATTCAAAAAGCTATCGAAAACGTAGGCTATCCGGTCCTTAAAGCAAAAGTCAAGGCCGCTTAACAGATTAAATGAACTAGGCAATTCTGGAAGAAAAGCTATTTTTCCGGGATTGCTTTTTTGTTGCAATCCGATTCGAGGTGCTTAGAAACGATAAAAGAGAACTTTCTAAACTTGATAGCCGTAAATTTTTATTCGATAAAAAGAGGGTATCGTTATAACTGTAAAGAGGAATAAGTGTCATTGAGGCTGTTAGATCAAAAAAATAGTGAGAAGGGACACGTATTTTTTCAAAACTTGATGTCAGTCAATTAATTACTTAGGCAATTATCTTATACTGTGTTTATCAATAAAAGAGAAATTAAATTTGGAGGGAAAAAGCATGCAACAATATATATTAAGCAAGAAAAATGTTATCACCGTCATCAGTGGATTGTTAATCGCACTCGGTTTCTTCAGTCACTTTGTTTTAGAAAACGTAGGACTTTCAGAGTGGTCTTTGATCATCGCCTCTGTCTTTGGGATTACGCCAATTGCCATTCAAGCGTTTCAAGCAATGAAAGTCAAAGTCATCAGTATTGATGTCTTAGTCAGTATTGCAGCGATTGGTGCGCTTTTTATTCAAAATTATGAAGAATCGGCTATTGTCACGTTCTTATTCTTATTCGGACACTACTTGGAACAACGAACATTGAACCAAACGCGATCTGCTATCAAAGAATTGACTGAAATGGCACCCGAAAGCGCCTTGAAACAAATGGATAATGGCGAATTTGAAGAAGTAGAAGTGGATGATGTAGATGAAGGGGATATCTTGCTCGTTAAAACGGGTGCGAAAGTTCCAGTGGATGGCACAGTCCTTACGGGCGAAGGGCATATCAATGAAGCTAGCATTACAGGGGAAGCTGTTCCGGTCAACAAGCTAGCTGATGCAGAAGTTTTTGCAGGAACCATTTTAGAAAACGGAACGATTCAAATCAGAGCTGACCGAGTTGGTGAGGACACCACATTTGGAAAAATTATTGAACTCGTGGAAGAAGCACAAGATTCTAAATCCGAAGCGGAACGGTTCATTGATCGCTTTTCTAAATACTACACACCAGCTGTCTTGGTTCTGGCAATTGTTGTATGGGCGTTCAGTCAAAATATTGAGTTAGCAATCACCATCTTGGTTCTAGGTTGCCCAGGCGCATTAGTTATCGGAGTGCCTGTCTCAAACGTTGCCGGTATCGGGAATGGTGCTCGTAACGGTGTTCTTTTAAAAGGGAGTGAAGTCATTCAAGACTTCAGCAATGTGGATACAATTGTATTTGATAAGACAGGTACTTTAACTGTCGGAAACCCAACCGTTGCAGCGACTGAACTGTATGAAAAAGATTCTGCTGAAACGCTTGGCTATCTGGCCAGTGTGGAACGGGAATCAGATCATCCATTAGCAAAAGCGGTCTTAAATCAAATTGGAGAAACAAATTTTTATCCTGTTGAAGGAACTGAAGTCGTGAAAGGCGGCGGAATCGTTTCAAGTGTAGCTGGACATAGAGTGGCTGTTGGGAATGTGGCCTTGATGGAAAAAGAAAATGTCACTCTCAGCAAAAAAGTGCAAAAAGATGTCAAACGGTTTGAACAACAAGGGAACTCTCTCGTTTTGACAGCGGTCGACGGTGAATTAAAAGTACTGATGGGCATTCGCGATCAAGTCCGTCCGGGTGTGAAAGCTAATTTGCAGGAATTAAAAGACTTGGGCGTGAAAAATCTAGTCGTTCTTTCAGGAGATAACCAAGGAACCGTTGATGTGGTCGCCGGCGAACTTGGTTTGACCGAAGCTCACGGCCACATGTTGCCGGAAGACAAATCGGCTTATATCGGAAAACTTCAACAACGTGGTCAAATTGTAGCCTTTGTTGGAGATGGCGTTAACGATAGTCCGTCCTTAGCTTTAGCAGACATTGGAATCGCAATGGGAAGCGGAACGGACGTAGCGATTGAAACATCCGATGTCGTTTTAATGAACTCGAACTTCAGCAACTTGCCTCACGCATTAGGATTAGTAAAAGCCACCGCAAATAATATGAAGCAAAATATCGTGATTTCAATTGGAGTAGTGTTGGTCTTGTTGACCAGCGTCTTCTTCAGCGAATGGATGAATATGTCTATCGGAATGTTGGTTCATGAAGGTAGTATCTTGGTGGTAATTTTCAATGGCATGAGATTAATGAAGTATAAGTTGAAAGGTCGAAAAGAACAAAAAGAAGTATCAGCACCTGCAGAGAAAGTAAAAATATCTTAAGAATAAATTAGAAGAGGCTGAGACAATAGTCCATCCTTGAAATGACAAAAGCGGAAACTCAGATTTTTAAATCTGGGATTTTCCGCTTTTTTGAGTTCTTGAAAAAAAAGAAGAGTATTGTATTAACGACAGTTGATCGTAAGTTAATTATTTTAATGGGAATCCGTGACCAAGTTCGAGCAGGTGTTAAACAAGACCTACAAAAATTAAAATCACTTGGTGTTAAAAATCTCACTGTATTATCAGGGGATAATCAAGGCACAGTTAATTTAGTTAAAAAGGAGCTAGGATTAACCGAGGCTCATGGCGATATGTTACCTGAGGACAAGCAAGCGTTTCTAAAAGAAAGACAGTCTACTGGTGAAATTATTGCTTTTATTGGTGATGGTGTGAACGATAGCCCTTCTCTAGCTACTGCAGAAGTAGGGATTGCTATGGGAAATGGGACAGATGTGGCTATTGAAAGTTCAGATATTGTTCTAATGAATTCCAATTTTAATCGTCTCCCCCATGCTTTAGGTTTAGCTAAAGGGACATATGCGAATATGAGACAAAATATTCTAATTGCTGTTGGTGTGGTGATAATATTATTGGTTAGTTTAATATTTAGTGAATGGATGTCTATGTCGATAGGTATGTTAGTTCATGAGGCAAGTATTTTAGTAGTTATTTTAAATGCAATGAGATTAAGAAGATATCAATTAAGATAATTGATCTATGTCAATTATCTTAAAAGAAATGTCCTGTATAATTTATTTAAAGGAGTGATAGATATGACTAAAGCAACATTAAAATTAGAAACATTAACTTGTCCATCATGTTTACAAAAAATTGAAAGTGGTTTAAAACAGACAGCTGGTGTAGAAAAAGATTCTGTAAAAATACTGTTCAATGCAAGTAAGGTAAAAGTAGATTTTGATGAAGAACAAGTCAATTTGAGTACAATTGAAAGAGCTATTGAAAACCTAGGATATTCAGTTATTAGTTCAAAAGTAAAGGAAGGTGTATAAAATGACAACAGCAAATGAAAGACAAGAAAAATTAGCTGCTGAAAAAGCATATAAAGAACACATTCATCATACTAAGATTAATGCTGTAGCTGTCACAGATCATATACTTGCTAATATCCATACCTTACATGTAAAATTACATCAATATCATTGGTATGTAAAAGGCACAAATTTCTATTCATTGCATAGTGTTTTTGAGAATTTATACAATGAGAATGAGACATGGTTTGATAAGATTGCAGAACGTTTACTAGCTTCAGGATTTAAGCCAGCTTCAACAACTACTGAATTTCAGGAATTTACAATAATTTCTGAAGATCCGTCTGAAAAATATTATTCTGCTGAAGAAATGGTCATACAGTTAGTAGAAGATTTTAGGACTAATCGTGAATTCACCGTTCGTGCAATGCGTTTAGCACAAGAAGAAGCAGATGATGCATTAGAAGATTTACTAATTAGTTATAAAGATTACTTAGATATAAATATTTGGCAACTTCAAGCCTTTGTTAACAAGGATGCGTTAGAAGATGATGACTATATAGATAACGATTAATTAGGAGGAAAGTTGTATGGCACACCATCACCACCATAGTCATATAGATTGTATACGTTTAGTTCCGATTTTTAATCACCTAAATGAAGAACAAATGAGTTTAATTGCGCAATCAGCGCAAGAAGTACATTATGCAAAGAATGCGTTGTTATTTGGAAATGGTGATAAAGATGACACACTTTATATTATAAATAATGGGCGTGTACGTGTTTATAACTTAAATGAATCTGGTCGTGAACAAACTGTACGCATATTAAATCCTGGTGATTTTATGGGAGAAGTGGCTATTTTTCAAACTGAAAGTTACCATTCTAATTATGCTGAAGCAATATCAGAAGTGAGCATATGTAGAATTCATAAAAAGGATATGGATGACTATTTAGGCGCTTACCCAGAAATTATGAGAAGAATACTATCAGATGTTACGAAACGTTTACAGGTATCAGAAAAGCAAACGATGCAAGTTGGTATGGAGCAAGTAGAGTCTCGTATTATTGATTTTCTATCAGAATACGTTGAAGATGAAGAAAACCATACTTATGTGACTTTACCAATGTCGAAAAAAGATCTAGCCTCGTACTTGGGTACAACCCCAGAAACAATAAGTCGTAAGTTCTCATCATTGGAAGAGAGAGGTTTAATTAAACAGCATACTCAAAAATATGTTGAGATATTTGATTTAGATAAGTTATTATTTGCATCAAGTTAAGTTAAATGGTTCTGTGTCAAATAGTATTGGTCACCAACACTATTTATCATAGAACCCAATTTTTTAGTACAATGATCCATGGTGATATCCTTTCTTGGTGTAGTTTTGTTTTAGAAGCCTAAAATGGTAATTATGATATTGATTTTTGGGATTCTTTTCCAGCTGGAATGGACGAGTTAGCGAAAATTTTTAGAATGGTTGTCATGGGTGAAGATACCGTAAAAGGAATTGCAGTAACTATGGAAATATTGCGGATGCAGCGACTATAGCTAAAGAAGCCTTAGAGGCGTTCTGTGACTTAATACAAGAAGAAGGAAAAGGTTACTTTAAAGATCCAGAAAAAATTGCCAAATCATTCAACGTGCAATTACCATGAGTTATCGGTTAGGTAGACTTGCACAAGAATCCAGCAATGTCGTTCTAAGTGTTCTTGTACGTGAAATTCGTGCGCTTGAAAAGAACATCAAAGACTTGGAAAAGCAATCAAGCAATTATTTGTCGGCATTCGAGAATATCAATATTTGCCCGGTGTTCCAGGTATTGGAAAGGTGTACTCCACTTAATTAATCGTTGAAATCGGTCAAATTGAACGATTGGAAAATCAAACAAAATTGGCAAAATATGCAGGCTTATATTCGAAAGTCAAACAAGTAGCCACCGAATTCCAGTTAGAAACTACTTTGTAACTACGTTTTGAGGAGGAGTAAAATGCTTTCCTACGTTCGATATTACCCACTAGCGATAGCTAAATTAATGTGTCTGTGCTCCCCTAAAATCTGCTGATTCATTACTGACTAATACAGGAGGTTTTTTTATGGGACAGACAATCATATCTGCTATCGGTGTTTATATTTCCACCAGTATCGATTATTTAATTATATTGATTATTTTATTTGCACAGCTATCACAGAATAAACAGAAATGGCATATTTATGCGGGGCAATATCTAGGCACAGGCTTACTTGTAGGGGCGAGTTTAGTTGCTGCTTATGTCGTCAATTTCGTGCCTGAAGCATGGATGGTTGGATTGCTTGGTTTAATCCCTATCTATTTAGGGATTCGCTTTGCAATTGTTGGAGAAGGTGAGGAAGAAGAGGAAGAAATTATTGAAAGATTAGAACAAAGCAAGGCAAATCAACTGTTTTGGACAGTTACATTGCTGACAATTGCGTCTGGCGGAGATAATTTAGGTATCTATATACCTTATTTTGCTTCGTTAGATTGGTCACAGACCCTCGTGGCGTTGCTTGTGTTTGCAATCGGCATAATTATCTTTTGCGAGCTTAGTCGGGTGCTATCCTCTATTCCGTTAATATCCGAGACAATTGAAAAATACGAGCGAATCATTGTGCCCTTAGTATTCATTCCACTTGGACTATACATCATGTATGAAAGTGGCACGATAGAGACTTTTCTGAACTTTATTTTATAGATAAAAAAGCCCCTTAAATTGTAGTGACCCCAAAAAGTTAGACTTTTATGGAGTGGAGAAATCCACTCCTTTTTTGTATGATAAGATTAACTGTTA
>NZ_QPQX01000031.1:0-9885 GCF_005234805.1 Enterococcus sp. ARL09-542 | reverse complement strand
CCACTTGAAGCGGGAAAAGAAGTACGGTTAAGAAACTTAACAGATGGATCAACGGAAGTACTTAAGAAACAGGTAGACGCTAACGGAGAGGTAACATTTACCGAACAAGATGGCATCAAAAAAGAAGTAAATTATGGCATCGAAACAGATGGAGTAAGAAATGGCTATACAGTAAGATATGATCTTGGTGGAGAAAAAGAGAAAGACATAGCAGTCAAATTACCCGGAGTAACGAAAAATACAAATTCTAAACAAAGTTCGGATAGTAAAGCTAGCTTTAATCATCCTTCTACTTTTTTTAACAATAACAAAAGATCATCTAATCTAAATTATAATAATAGCAATAAAAAAAGGGAACTAATGAATCAAGAAAAAAATAAAGAAGGCAATCGAAATAAAAATACTATGGAGTTACCGAAAACTGGAGAAAAATATAATGGTCTTCCTGTGTATGTAGGGTTATTCACGGCGATTGCAAGTATTATAGGGCTGAAAAAAAATAAATTTTAATGTGGGAAGTATTATTATTTCTCTAATTCTATTTGAGCAATTTAAAATATGAAAATCAATAAAGAGAAAGTTTTAAGTTGTTAAGTAAATTAAATTTCGATTGGAAGCATAGTTGAATAAGCCTAACATGTTACGAAAGATAAATAACCTACTTTTCATTTCTAGAAGAGAATGTCTTGATGCTTATAAACAGATTTAGCTCCCTATCCACTTCAAGTCTAATTCTTTTGTATGCAAATAAAGTATTTTTAGGAGAGTGTTCTCATTAGAGAACACTCTTTTTTTGTTTTGAAAACTACTTACTATACGGGTAGTTTCAAATAGTTTTGTCATCCTAATCTTCAGCAACAGAAAAAAATCCAAATTTTAAAATTTAGGCTTGACTAAAATATATTTTCTGTATACCATATAATCGTGATAATCATTATCATTTAGAAGGAGAAAGTTATGTTAGAAGTGAAAAAGCTTAATGTTTGTTATAACGATTTTTTAGCATTGAACGAGATTTCTTTAAAAATACAAGAAGGTGCTCTAACAGGTATTATTGGTCCAAATGGTGCTGGAAAATCTACATTACTTAAAGCAATGTTAAATATTATCCCTCATCAGGGAGAGGTCTCCATTAATAATGAAGATATCAATAAAAAACTGGTAAAGATTGCATATGTAGAGCAAAAAGCTGATATTGATTTTACTTTTCCAATAAAAGTAAAAGAATGTGTATCTATGGGAACGTATGCCGGAATGAAAGTTTTTCAAAGAATTAAAAATGCAGAATGGCAAAGAGTTTCAAAGGCTTTGGAAAAGGTCGATATGGGAAAATATTCTAATCATCAAATAGGAGAATTATCTGGAGGACAATTTCAACGTGTACTTTTAGCAAGATGTCTTGCTCAAAATGCGGATTTCATATTTTTAGATGAACCATTTGTAGGGATAGACTTAATTAGTGAACGAATAATTATGGATACGTTAAAAGAATTGAAAAATCAGGGAAAAACAGTGCTAATTGTGCATCATGATTTAAGCAAGGTAAAGAAGTATTTTGATAATATTATTCTTTTGAATCGAAATGTAATTGCTCACGGAAGTGTAGAATCTGTATTTAATGAAGAGAATTTAAAAAAAGCCTATGGAGATACTATATTTATTGGAGAGAGGGAATAACATGCTTCAAAATTTTATTAATGGTCTGTATGACTTTCACTTTTTACAGAATGCTCTAATTACATCTGTAGTTATAGGGATTGTTTCTGGAACAGTAGGTTGTTTTATTATTTTAAGAGGAATGTCTCTTATGGGCGATGCTATTTCTCATGCTGTTTTGCCAGGAGTAGCAATTTCTTATATTTTAGGTATTAATTTTTTTATTGGTGCTATTGTATTTGGTCTATTAGCTTCTATCATTATTACTTTTATAAAAAGCAATAGTGTAATAAAAGGAGATACAGCAATTGGTATTACTTTCAGTTCTTTTTTAGCGCTAGGAGTTATCCTTATAGGAGTTGCAAATAGCTCAACGGATTTATTTCATATCTTATTTGGAAACATTTTAGCTGTACAAGATATTGATAAGTGGATTACGATTGGCGTTTCTGTTTTAGTGTTGGTTATAGTAGTTCTATTTTTTAAAGAATTATTAATTACTTCTTTTGATTCATTAATGGCAAAAGCAATGGGGATGAACGTCAATTTTTATCATTATCTACTGATGGTTCTATTAACTTTAGTAGCAGTAACAGCTATGCAAAGTGTGGGGACTATATTAATTGTTGCAATGTTAATCACGCCAGCAGCTACAGCATATTTATATGCAAATAGCTTGAAAACTATGATATTTATTTCTGCAGCAGTCGGGGCAAGCTCATCATTGCTTGGATTGTTTATTGGTTATAATTTTAACATAGCCGCAGGATCAAGTATTGTTTTAACAGCGGCATCCTTATTTGTAATTAGTTTTCTAATCTCACCAAAACAAAAATTTTTAAGAAAGAAGGAGAGATCGTTATGATGAGAAAATGGAAAGTAGTAGTGGGAAGTCTGGGGATTTTGATTGCTCTTTTTATATTAGGAGCGTGTTCAACAAATAGTAAAGATAAAGTGGCTTCGAACGAAAAATTAAAAGTAGTAGTTACTAATTCGATTTTAGCAGATATTACTGAAAATATAGCAAAGGATAAAATTGATTTACACAGTATTGTACCTATTGGGAAAGATCCCCATGAATATGAGCCTTTGCCTGAAGATGTTCAAAAAACTTCAAAAGCAGACTTGATTTTTTATAATGGTGTTAACTTGGAAACTGGAGGAAATGCTTGGTTTACAAAATTAGTTAAAAATGCGAACAAAGAGGAAAACAAAGACTATTTTGCAGCAAGTGATGGCATAGATGTTATTTACTTAGAGGGTCAGAGTGAGAAAGGGAAGGAAGATCCTCATGCTTGGTTAAATTTAGAAAACGGTATTATTTACGCTAAAAACATTGAAAAACATTTAGCGGAAAAAGATCCTGATAATAAAAAAATCTATAAAGAAAATCTAGATAAGTATATTGAAAAATTGAATACACTAGACAAAGAAGCAAAATCTAAATTTGCTTCAATTCCGAATGATAAAAAAATGATTGTTACAAGTGAAGGATGCTTTAAGTATTTCTCGAAAGCGTATAATGTGCCTTCTGCTTACATTTGGGAAATCAACACTGAAGAAGAAGGAACGCCAGATCAAATTAAACACTTAGTTGAAAGACTACGCACAACAAAAGTTCCTTCCTTATTTGTAGAAAGCAGTGTGGACGATAGACCGATGAAAACAGTATCGAAAGATACCAATATTCCTATCTATTCAACGATTTTTACTGATTCAATTGCAGAGAAAGGACAAGATGGTGATAGTTACTACGCGATGATGAAATGGAACCTGGATAAAATTGCTGAAGGTCTTTCAAAATAAATTGGAGGAAAAAGAGTATGGTAAAAATTAAACCAACTACTATACTGATTTATTTATTAGCAATTCAGGAATTGACGAAAAGAAAAAAAAGTTAAAAAATAAAGATTTAGCAAAAATTCTAAGCATTACTCCAGCATCTGTTAGTGAGATGTTGGCTAAACTTAGATATGAAGGTTATTTAAACATAGGGTGTCAATTGACAAATAAAGGGAAAGACTTTATTGACAATTACAAAAAGAGCTTTATATAAAAGACTTTTTATTTAGAAAGGATAAGAAAATGACTATTGGAGTAATTATGATAGGACTTATCCTAATAGCTGGATATAATTTTTTTAAATCTTTCTTGGATTATTTTAGAAAAGGCGAATGATTTAGATGAGTATATTACTTCTTATAGGATTACTTTTTTTATCAGCTATTCTGTTGCTGCTCATTAGTTTAGGTTTAAGCAATGAGTTTAATAATAGACATTAATGTTTAAAAATTTATAGAATTAAAAATATCATATAAGGCGAATTTTCTCATATAGACTAGGTACTACGTGCCACTTACTGAAAGATAATAGAAAATGAACTAAGTTATTTTCAAAAGGATGTACTTCATCAAATTAAGATAGCTTTGTTTGTCTAAACAATCTATCTAAAAAAGATAAGTTCTATCGAGATGATAGGATAGGCTTATAATTAGCCTATAAATTTTTGGAATACAGCTACAATTCTTTTTCAAATTAGTTACTTAATGTTTATTTCTTATAATATAAGAATTGGTCACAATCTTACAAAATCATTAATAAACGAGTTAAACATAAAAGATTGAATAAAACTATAGTTTCTTTCATAATGCCGTTTTAAGTAGAGAAAAGCTACTTAAAACGGTATTTATGTTTTAATGGACTAATAAAAATGAACCATTATTTTTTGCACTTAAACTACAAGTTCTTTTAATTAATCTGATTATCTCTATGTATCGATAAAATCATTTTCAAATGGATATCTATTCATATGAGTTTTATTTCATGTTATTTATTGTTGACAAGAGAAATTTTTGTTGGTAAAGTGTCAATGTCAAAACGTAACGTTTACGATTTGTGACGTCTAAATCAAAACAGAAGGAGTATAAATGTATATGGCAAAAAAGTCTAAAATTGCTAAAGCAAAGAAACAAATGGCAATGATTGAAAAATATGCAGACAAACGTCAAGAATTAAAAGCCGTAGGAGATCACACCGCCCTTGCTAAATTGCCAAGAGATTCAAATCCAAATCGTCTGAGGCTTCGTGATCAGACGGATGGCCGTCCAAGAGGGTATATGCGGAAGTTTGGTATGTCCCGTATTAAGTTTAGAGAGCTTGCCCATCAAGGTTTGATTCCTGGAGTAAAAAAAGCAAGTTGGTAAGAGGAGGAAATATCATGGCAGTACCAGCAAGAAAAACATCTAAGGCGAAGAAACGGTTAAGAAGAACTCATCAAACTGTAGTAAAACCAGAAATTTCATTTGACGAAGCGAATGGTGATTATAGACGTAGCCATCATGTATCTTTAAAAGGGTACTATAATGGAAAGAAAGTAATTAAAGGAGCTTCAAAATAGTTTAATATATAACTTTTAGGAGGGAACCAAAATGGAAATTATTTACCCACCTTTAGTTGAAGAAGGATTAAAGTATTATCTTGAAACGACCCAGCAATCGCTAGATAAATGCACTTTTTATTGTTCGATGGTAGAGAGAGGAATTATTACTGAAACGGGTTTACCGACCCAACAGGCAATTGAAAATGGATTAGTCAAAGATTACTATGAGGACCAAGGCTTATCATTTGATGATTTTTTAAGAATCTATCCAATTTTTGAAGAGTATGACGAGGAGTTATTTCAATGTATCGATGGTTATTGGGAGATACCTGTTGATATGAAAGAAAATTTAGTTTCACAATTGGAATCTGGCGAGTTAACTTTTGAAGATACACAACAAATTCAAGCATATCTTGAAGATCGATAAGTATTGAAGGAGGAAGATTTATGCGTCAAAATATTATTTTGGAATGTGTCGAAACTGGAGAACGTCTGTATCTCACCAGCAAAAATAAACGGAATAACCCTGAACGGTTAGAATTAAAAAAGTATTCGCCAAAATTGCGCAGACGGGCAATTTTCAAAGAAGTGAAATAGCTAAGTGGTAAAAAGGTGACAAAATGGGCATACCAGTTACAATCGTTTCTGGGTTTTTAGGGGCTGGAAAAACAACGCTAATCAATCAAGCCTTGCAAGTCTCACCCTACCCCAGGGAAGAAATTATTATAATTGAAAATGAGTTTGGTGAAGTTGGGATTGATCACAAATTATTAGTTCATAGCGAGGAACGGGTGTTACAACTAAATAATGGATGTATGTGTTGCAGTCTTCGCAGTGATTTATTAGCAATATTGATTTCTTTACTGGAAACAATAGAAGAACATCAACAACCAATTTCACAAATCATCATTGAAACTACAGGTATAGCAGATCCCCAACCAATCATTCAAACACTTTTAACAGCGCCTCAACTAAGAGGAAGAGTATATATCGATAGTTTATTGACTGTTATTGATAGTGACAGTTTTGAATTTATTGAAAGAGAACCACAAGCCCTTAAGCAACTTGTCATGGCAGATCGCATTTTTGTGTCTAGAAAACAAAACTTGAATTTATCTGCACTAAAAAAATTACAGAGAGAAATCAAAAGTATTAACCCTTTATCCGATATTCGAATGTTCACACATAGTGAAACGATTCAAAAAAAGGATTTTTATAATTTGAAAAAATTTAATCATCCCTTAGTTTTTGAAAGTGATTCATCAGAAAATCACTCTAATGGCAAACACTATCATCAACACCATCAAGTACATGAGTTTAAATCAATTCTCTTAACTTCAGATCAAGACATAAAAAAAGATTTTTTACTCCAATGGATTGACTGGTTGATTTTAACCAACCAAGGGAGCCTGTATCGTTTTAAAGGATTGATTGCTTTACAAGAGCAGGATTTTATAGTTGCCATGCAAGGGGTAAACGAACAGGTTAATTTTCAATACACCACTCGACAAAAAGACCAAACCACTATTATTCTAATCGGAAAAATGTTGGATGAAGAAAGGATCAAACAGAGTTTTGATAAATTACTGGCGGAAAGCAAATAATGATAAGTATTGATTGGGGGTAATTTCTAATGGAGAAAACGGATATATCTAGTGCATATCGACGACTTAAAAGTCCGAATATTAAAACTAGAAAAAGGGCATTAAAAATTATCAAAGAACATAAACGAAATAAAATGAAGAAATTAGCATAATTAAGGAAGGAAAAAGAATGAAGAAAATCAGTGTAGGACTTGTTGGGATAGCAGCTCTAGGATTATTGGGAGCTTGCTCCAGCACTAATGATGCAAAAGTATCGAATGATAAAGATGGAAAATTAGAAATTGTAACAACATTCTATCCAATGTATGATTTCACCAAAAACATCGTCGGCGATGAAGCGAACGTGGATTTAATGGTTCCAGCGGGATCAGAACCTCATGACTATGAGCCCTCAGCTAAGGATATGGCAAAAGCTCATGATGCTGATGTTTTTGTATATCATAACGAAAACATGGAATCATGGGTACCAAAAGCTAAAGAAAGTTGGAAGAAAGCTGGGCCTAATGTAGTAGAAGGAACAAAAGACATGATTTTATTGCCAGGTAGTGAAGAAGAAGATCATGATCACGGAGAAGAAGATCACCATCATGAACTAGATCCTCATACGTGGGTTTCACCCAAAATGGCAATTAAGGAAGTTTCAAATATCAAGGATCAGTTAGTTAAATTGTATCCGAAAAAAGCAAAAGTATTTGAGACAAATGCTGAAAAGTATTTGACTAAACTGAAACGGTTGGATGCTGACTATACCACTAGTCTTAAAGAAGCGAAACAAAAAAGTTTTGTGACACAACATGCAGCCTTTGGATATTTAGCTTTGGATTATGGATTGATACAAGTTCCTATTGCTGGACTAAGTCCTGAAGAAGAGCCATCTTCTGGTCGATTAGCTGAATTAAAAGAGTATGTTAAAAAAAATAAGATCAATTATATTTATTTTGAAAAGAATGCTAATGATAAAATCGCAAAAACTTTGGCCAATGAAGCTGGGATAAAATTGGAAGTATTGAATCCTCTTGAAAGTCTTACAAAAGAACAAATGGATAATGGTGAAGATTATATTTCAGTAATGGAAGACAATCTAAAAGCGTTAGAGAAAACAACTATGGTTGCTGGTGAAGAGGTAGTTCCAGAAAAAGAAGCGAAGGATGAAAAGACAGTTGCTAATGGGTACTTTAAAGATGCCGATGTGAAGGATCGCGAATTGAGTGATTATACAGGCGAATGGCAATCTGTTTATCCGTTGTTAAAAGATGGAATTTTGGATGAAGTTTTCGATTACAAAGCAAAACTCAATAAAGACATGACAGCTGCCGAGTACAAAGATTATTATACTACTGGCTATAAGACAGATATTGATACTATCAACATTAAAGACAACACCATTGATTTTGTAGTCAACGGTGAACATCATCAATACACATACAAATATGTTGGATACAAAATTTTGAATTATGAAAAAGGAAACCGTGGTGTTCGTTTTAATTTTGAAACTGATGATGCAGGTGCTGGTCGCTTTAAATATATTCAATTTAGTGATCATGGAATTGCACCAAGTAAGGCAGAGCATTTCCATATTTTCTTTGGTGGAGAAAGTCAAGAAAAACTTTATAATGAAATGCATAATTGGCCTACTTTCTATCCAGCTTCATTATCTGAGCATGAGATTGCTCAAGAAATGATGGCCCATTAAAATCCAATCTTTGGAGAAAATACATGGTAAGAAAAGTATTATTGTCTATGGATTCCAAGAATATTGATGCTTATCGGCGTTATCGATTTGCAAAGCAAATGAGATTAAATGGGAGTACATTAGCTGATATTGCTGCAACTTTATATGTTAGTGTTGACACAGTTCATAGAGCATAAAATAAGATTTAGATTGTTGTTTTATCAAGGTTAATACTGGAAGAAGTAGACGTTTAGAAAAACGACAAAATAGCTTGATTAATTAGTTGTAACACTAGAGTAGATCAATTTTCTTTTATTAGGATTTGATCTGCTCTTTATTATGTATAGGAATTAACGTATTCAAAAAAATATTTCAAAATTGTAATGCAATTATTTATAATTAACAGTTTTACAATGCTGAAAATGATGATAATATTTTTGTATCTGTTAATAAAAGTTTTGTATTATTAATTTTTTTATGGATCAATACAAGCGAGTAGGAAGAAATATATATATAATAAAATAATTTAAATTGGTGTACGTACAAATATGCTTATTAAAGTATTTTAGACTCTCATACTAAGTGCTATTACTACGGTGAATTCTTTAGGAAACTAATAAATAGTTTGCTTTGATGTTATAAAAGAGACTTTATAAGGTGATAAGATGATTAATCAAAAGCACAAAAAGAAAAAGAAAATTTCTTCCAGTAGAAATTCTGAAAAAATAACTTTTTGCTTAATAGTGAATAATTTAAATAGCAATAAAACTGGCAACACTATCAAAACAAGTGACTCTGTTTGATTAAATACTAATGGTCAAGTTATTAAAATATTTTGTTTAATTAAATAGAATAAGTTTGGAAAATAATTTATATTTAATCCTAGACAATTATTAGTGATTTAAATACTTCAACCATACTCATTAAACTATCGAAGGGCATACTCCCAAAAACTAAAATCAAAACTAGCGATTCTAATGATGTTGAAAACTGAGTTGAACATTAAGTAGACACAATATCTAAAGTGGTGAGGGACCAGCCATAATTACTGCGCTGAAAGTAAAAGAATAATAGAGAAAACTTTCCTGCAAAAATTATTATTACAATTGCGCTGTTTTATTTTACTTTACTATGATAAATGGAGGGATAAAGTCATATGTCTGACAAAAATACTTATGCATGTCGTAGTCAACGTCATAGACAAGAACCTGATACCTATAAAAATTCAGGTCAATTGAATGAAACTATAACCTCAAAAAACGGGAATGAAAACAAACAACTAAAAATACCGAAGAAAAAATCTAATTATAGCAAGTATATATTCGCATTATTTACCGCACTTATTCTAGTAATTGTCGCTACTAGCGGCTATATTGTTTATACATTAAAACAGCAAGAAGCAGAAGATCAAGCCAAATATGAAACTGCTGCAAAAAATCTCATGGCTTCAATCCAAGAAGAGCAAGACCAAATTGGAATTTCAACGAAAATAGATATTATAAATGACGGAGAAAATAAGTGCCTTGTTTACCGTCCAGTTGATGAAAATACTGTTCCTTTCAAAAATGCAAACC
>NZ_QPQX01000030.1:0-11933 GCF_005234805.1 Enterococcus sp. ARL09-542 | reverse complement strand
CTCTCTTCGGGTTTTCGGTCTGTACTGAAATCAAGGTATTATTGGGAATCCCAGCTTAAATCATAGATACCGTAAGGGATTTTATTCTTTATTTAAAACTTTGCAACAGAACCATTTTTTATGTATTTCTTTTAACAAACCACCATAGGAGATTAACCTTTTACGGTGTAAACCTTCCTCCAAATCAGACAAACGTTTCAAATTCTTTTCTTCATCATCGGTCATAAAATCCGTATCCTTTACAGGATATTTTGCAGTTTCGTCAATTGCCGATTGTATATCCGATTTATATTTATTTTTCGGTCGAATCATTTGAACTTTTACATTTGGATCATAGTCTAATTTCATTGCCTTTTTCCAAAATTGAATCCATTGTTTTTGATTCACGTAGTTTTCTGTATTCTTAAAATAAGTTGGTTCCACACATACCAATACATGCATGTGCTGATTATAAGAATTATCTTTATTATTTATTGTCACTTCCGTTGCACGCATAAAACCAACAAGATTTTTATTAATTTTTTTATATTGCATCATTCGGCGAAATCCTTGAGCCATATCTGACAAACTCTTATTTAATTCTTCGCCATCATAAACATTTTTAACTGTTAATGTGAGAAACAACCAACGAACTGTTGGCTTTTGTTTAATAACTTCAGCAACAACCTTTTGTGACTGAATGCCATGTTTCATTGCTCTCCTCCAGTTGCACATTGGACAAAGCCTGGATTTACAAAACCACACTCGATACAACTTTCTTTCGCCTGTTTCACGATTTTGTTTATACTCTAATATTTCAGCACAATCTTTTACTCTTTCAGCCTTTTTAAATTCAAGAATATGCAGAAGTTCAAAGTAATCAACATTAGCGATTTTCTTTTCTCTCCATGGTCTCACTTTTCCACTTTTTGTCTTGTCCACTAAAACCCTTGATTTTTCATCTGAATAAATGCTACTATTAGGACACATAATATTAAAAGAAACCCCCATCTATTTAGTTATTTGTTTGGTCACTTATAACTTTAACAGATGGGGTTTTTCTGTGCAACCAATTTTAAGGGTTTTCAATACTTTAAAACACATACATACCAACACTTCAACGCACCTTTCAGCAACTAAAATAAAAATGACGTTATTTCTATATATATCAAGATAAGAAAGAACAAGTTCAAAACCATCAAAAAAAGACACCTTTTCAGGTGCTTTTTTTATTTTATAAACTCATTCCCTGATCTCGACTTCGTTCTTTTTTTACCTCTCGGTTATGAGTTAGTTCAAATTCGTTCTTTTTAGGTTCTAAATCGTGTTTTTCTTGGAATTGTGCTGTTTTATCCTTTACCTTGTCTACAAACCCCTTAAAAACGTTTTTAAAGGCTTTTAAGCCGTCTGTACGTTCCTTAAGGAATTCCTTAGTGCTTTCATAGATTAAACTCACATCACGCTTTAAATCGCTTATTTTAGACTTTAAAGACTTGTTTTCTTCAAGCAACTCATTATAATCATTTACATTTTCATTAAATCGCTCTACAAGACCACTATATTTTTCTTTAACTTGCCCATGTTCTTTACTTAATTTTTTATATTCTCTCGCCATATCAGTACTCATGAGATTTCTAACATGCTGTTTTAACCTATCGTTATCTCTCGCAGCAGTCACTAAGTTTTTATAATCACGCTCCGATATAACAACATTTTTGGTTGGTTTCTTTTCTGTTTTCATTATTTCTTTTCCCAAACCAAACATGGACTTTTCACCCGTTGGCACTTCAACACTTTTCATGTGTCGTTTCGCTGGTACTTCTAAATCTGATTTAACTTTATCGCTATAAGCAGTCCATTCATCTTTTTTAACTGCTAAATTTTTTTCTAGAAAATCAATCTCTTTTTCCAAAGTTTGTTTTTTAAATTTAGCTGTCTCAATATGTTTACGGTCAGAGCCACGTTCACCACGCTTCAACTCAAAACCCTGTTTTTTCATATGCTCGGGGAATTTATCTTGTAGCCATAACAGTTCTTGACGATTAAACACATTTTTTCCTTGCAGTTTTCCATCACGCATAGGCACAACACCTAAATGCATGTGAGGGGTTTGCTCATCATTATGAACTGTTGCATAAGCAATATTTTGCTTGCCATATCGTTCGGAAAATAATTTATAACTTTCCTCAAAAAATCGTTTTTGTTCTCCTGGATCCAGTTGCTCAAAAAAATCTCGGTCAGATGTTACTAGCAACTCATTTACAAGAACAGCATCTTTCCTCGTTTTTCTTGTACCTGTTTTTTGTGATTCAATAATTTCTTTGACACGTTCGTTGTAATCAATATTTTTATCATTTTTCAAATCATAATTTTCACGTGTTCGCTCATGGTCAATATCATCATTCGTTCTACTTTTTCGCTCTCTTTGATTATGAAATTGCATGCCTTTTAGTCCAGCTGATTTCACTTTTTGCATTCTACAAACTGCATAACTCATATGTAAATCGCTCCTTTTTAGGTGGCACAAATGTGAGGCATTTTCGCTCTTTCCGGCAACCACTTCCAAGTAAAGTATAACACACTATACTTTATATTCATAAAGTGTGTGCTCTGCGAGGCTGTCGGCAGTGCCGACCAAAACCATAAAACCTTTAAGACCTTTCTTTTTTTTACGAGAAAAAAGAAACAAAAAAACCTGCCCTCTGCCACCTCAGCAAAGGGGGGTTTTGCTCTCGTGCTCGTTTAAAAATCAGCAAGGGACAGGTAGTATTTTTTGAGAAGATCACTCAAAAAATCTCCACCTTTAAACCCTTGCCAATTTTTATTTTGTCCGTTTTGTCTAGCTTACCGAAAGCCAGACTCAGCAAGAATAAAATTTTTATTGTCTTTCGGTTTTCTAGTGTAACGGACAAAACCACTCAAAATAAAAAAGATACAAGAGAGGTCTCTCGTATCTTTTATTCAGCAATCGCGCCCTTTAATGGAACAAAAAGATTTGAATTCCTGTTATAAAAAAAGGATCAATTTTGAACTCTCTCCCAAAGTTGATCCCTTAACGATTTAGAAATCCCTTTGAGAATGTTTATATACATTCAAGGTAACCAGCCAACTAATGACAATGATTCCTGAAAAAAGTAATAACAAATTACTATACAGATAAGTTGACTGATCAACTTCCATAGGTAACAACCTTTGATCAAGTAAGGGTATGGATAATAAACCACCTACAATTGCAATACCTGTTCCCTCTGATAAAAAGCTGGTAAAGTTAAGCAAACTCATTCCAGCACCAGCTTCCTGCTGTTTCAAGCTACTTGAAACAATTGTTGATATAACTGTTTTGGTGAACGAAAGCCCACCTAAAACAAATACGATTATAATTGTCATGAACCATGATGTTGTTTCTAAAAGAAAGGAAGCAGTTAAAAAGCTAACAGAAAGAAATGTAACTCCGATGTTTAACACGTATAAAGGACCTCTTCTATCAACAAGTATCCCACCAATGTAGCCGAAAATAATGACACTCATTGTTCCAGGGAAAATAATTACACTTCCGATTTCGGCAGTACTTAGCTGGTGAACATCTTTCATCATATAAGGAACCATAGAGACAAACCCTGCTACTGTTCCAAATATAATTCCCCCACAAAGAACTCCAATCATAAAAGGTATATTTTTCCCTAATCCGGGATCAACAAAAGGATCTGTTACTTTCCTGATATGTTTTACAAATATCAGGAATGACAGCACGCTAACGATAAGAAAAGAAATGCTATATGATGTTGTAAACAACATAAAAAATACAATGCCTACAGACATTAGTATAATTCCTTTGATATCAAAATGACCTTTTATCCTTACTTCTTTCTTTAATAATTTCATAAGAAACGGAACAGTGATAATTGTTATCATAGGAATGAGTAGAAGATAGGACCAATGAATATAATGGGCTATCATTCCACCAATCGCTGGACCGACTCCTTCTCCCATGGCTACTATCGATCCAATAAGACCAAATGCTTTACCCCTATTTTCCTTTGGAATATAGCGCGCAACTACAACCATTACGAGTGCTGGAAATGCAGCTGCACCAGCCCCTTGAATAAAACGAGCCATAATAAGTAAGGAAAAGAAAGAATGGCCAACAAACCCAATTACCGACCCGAAACAATTTATTATAATTCCAAATAGGAGTAACCTTTTGATGCCTAATTGATCAGATAGCTTTCCATATACAGCTGTTCCAATGGAAAAGGTTAACATAAAGGCTGTGTTCACCCAGTTTGTACTCGCAGGTGGTTTATTAAAATCATTTGCAATATCAGGTAATGAGACGTTCAAAACCATTTCATTTAATACGCTAAAAAAAGATAAAACGCAAAGCCAAATTAAAATTTGGTTGTATTTAACCCTGTTACATTCATTACACTTCATAATTAATTCCTCCTTTACACTTTAATTCAAATCTTTATTAAAAAATATTTCATCTTATTTAACAAGAAACCATATTTATATAACAACATAAAATACACTAAGTTATTTTATTGAACATATATCGTACTTTATCTATCCGACTATTTGGACGACGGGGCTGGCAAACAGGTTCACCGGTAGTAACATGGTACCCTTTTAACTCTGTTAAACAAACACTACGTCCATTTGTAAAGAAAGTTAAATCACTACGATATTCTTGAATACACCGAGCAGGGATTTCTCCACTAAGAATGACCTCATTATTTTTCAATTGAGTGTCTACGATGTTCGCACAATATTTAGGAGCATCGTTGTATGCTCGTGAAAGATATTCCTGTGGCGCATAAATTTTAAAACTAAGATATGGCTCTAACAATTCTGTTCCAGCTTTTTTTAAGACTTGTTCCAATACAATAGGAGCAAGCATCCGAAAATCTGCTGGGGTACTAACAGGGCTATAGTATAAGCCATACTTAAAACAGATTTTACAATCCGTCACATTCCAACCATATAATCCTTGTTCGCAACCATAGCGTATCCCTTCCATAACTGCATTTTGAAATGATTGATTTAAGTATCCAAGAGAAACCGAGCTCTCATACTGCATTCCACTTCCCAACGGAAGCGGTGATACAGATAAACCAATGGAAGCCCAGAAAGGATTTGGCGGCACTTCGATGTGAATGGTATATTCTGCATTTTTTAACGGTCTCTCCATATAAATGACTGTAGGCTCTTTTAGTTCTATCTCCACATGATACTTTTCTTGCAACAGTGCACTAATCACTTCCATTTGTACTTTCCCTAAGAAAGAAAGTATAATTTCATGTGTCGTAGAATCCACATAATATTGTAGAAGCGGGTCACTGTCGGAGATTTCTAAAAGTGCATCAAGTAACATTTCCCTTTGTTGAGGTTTGCTCGGTTCAACAGTTGTTTGCAGCAGAGGGAGCGGATTTTCAATTCTCTCTCTCTGTGGCAATAGCTTTGTATCTCCAAGAACACTATTTAGCTTCAAAAACTCATTTTGCAAAATAACAATTTCCCCGGAATAAGCCTTATCAATTTTACATAATTCACCATTTATTGAAGTATACATTTCTGTAATTTTTATTTTTTCCTTTTCCGATATTCTAACCGAATCCCGCAAATGCAGGATTCCGCCATAAAGGCGTACATATGCAAGACGTTGTCTTTCTTCCGAATATTCAATTTTGAAGACATTTCCGCAAAGTTCAGACTTCTTTCTGTATGTTGATGAATAAAATTTATTCGTTATCACTTCTATAAGCTGCTCAATCCCTATGTTGCTTTTTGCGCTTCCATGATAAACAGGGTACAAGGAGCAATTCTGAAATCTTATGCTTTCCTCTTGTTCGAGTTCCAATGCTTCTAATGATTTACCGGACATATATTTCTCTAAAAGGTCATCGTTTCCCTCTATTACCGTATCCCATTGTTCAGATTCGGTAAAGTTCGTCACACACATATTAGGATACAGTTCTACCTTCTGTTTGATTACAATTTCGGCAGAAAGTTTCTCTTTAATATCCTGATAAACCGTTGATAAATCAATTCCATTTTGGTCAATCTTATTGATAAAAAAGATTGTGGGAATCCCCATTTTCCTAAGTGCATGAAATAATATACGAGTTTGTGCTTGTACGCCATCTTTTGCAGAAATCAGTAGAATTGCCCCATCTAAAACTGATAATGAACGATATACTTCTGCTAAGAAATCCATATGTCCTGGCGTGTCTATGATGTTCACCTTCGTATTTTCCCACTGAAAAGAGGTTATTCCTGTCTGAATTGTAATTCCTCTCTGACGTTCTAAAAGCGTATTATCCGTCCTCGTTGTACCTTTGTCCACGCTTCCTAATTCTGTAATCGCTCCACTGTTATATAATAAGCTTTCTGTTAAGGTAGTTTTTCCCGCATCAACATGAGCTAAAACTCCAATATTAATAATTTTCATGTGATTTTCCTCCATTCAAAAGCCCAAAAGGGCATAAAAATCCCAGTGATAAATACTCTTATCACTGGGATTTTTATGCATAACCATAGGCATACAAAGCATACAGATATTCTCCGGATACTTTAGAATCACATGATAAAGGTATTCTTAAACTGGGTGCAAAAAACTAAGCCCTCCTAAAAAAGGACATCCAATTATTTGTTCCCACTATCAAATTGACAGTTTATTTAAGAATACCTTGCCGCATATTTATTAACTCCTTTTAAATAGATACTTAAATAATAGCACGTAAGAGCATATTTGTAAAGGAATCTCCAATTTTTTATCAAAGAGAGTACGTGATTACAAAATAGCTGTAATAATGTACCAATATTTGTTATTCTATAATCTTCCAATTACTCCCGTTCTTTTCAAGTACCAAATCAAATTGAGATACCTGCGTTGCTTTGGTCTGCTGGTCGATATACTCCACTGTCAGCGATACCGTGACTTGATTATCCTTACGATTGTAAATAGGATTTACCAGTTCTTGAAAGATGTACTCTTTTCCGATTGGTTTTAATATCCCGTCATTCACATAGTAGGAAAGTTCACTGGCTGTCGCTGTAGGATAGAGCTTGAAGAACGTCGTTAAAAACTCATTGATTTCATTGGTTGTAATGGAATCAACCGTACCCTCACTTTCAATAGCTTTTGGTTTATAGTCTGATTTCTTTGGTATGCTAGTAATGGTCGGATTCTTAATGAGGACCATATTTCCAGTACTGTCTACATAGACACTCACTATATAAGCAGAGTGGACGGTCTTTGTATTTTCCCCCTCTGTAATGAGTTGGTCTACACTGTAGGTTACATCAAATTGATTGTCGCCATCTGCTTCTACCGTCCATATCTGAAATCCTTTTACAGAAGACGATACAGGAATATCTTTACGAACTGTATCGACATTCAGAGCTTGAAGTTCCTCTGTCAGATATGCTTTCAGGTTTTCTATGCGATTATCAATGGACTTGTCGTTTAGTTCCCATGAATAGTAGACTTTCGCAAAGTTCTCTACAAAATTTTCCACATGATGAGTATCGACATATTCCTTTTCTATGATGGTGGTTTCATGAATGGTATGGGTATCAATGGCTGTAAAGTGCTTGAATATCGCAAAGCTGAAACTAAGTCCTAAAAGTACCCATAGGACAATCACAACCTTTTTACGAGGATTGACCTTATAGACACGAGGTTTCTTTTCCTTTGGTGTCTGTTTTTCTGTATTCTGATTTTTTCCGAATTTCATCATTGAATCGTCCTTTCTTATTGTTTGATTCGTCCTGCTCCCACTAAATGCTGTTGCCAGTAAGAGCTTGTTAAGTCGGCATAACCGATAGGGTCGCCTGCATGAAACATACGGTTATCGCCTAAATAAATCCCGATATGAGTAATATAAGAGCCAGCGTTATAGGTAGAATGAAAGAAAACCAAATCGCCGGCTTTTGCTTCCAATAATGGGATATGCCGGGTTACATCATATTGCTGTTGTGCTGTTCGTGGTAAGTTGATTCCAGCTTTTCCATACGTCCATTGTGTCAGTCCGCTACAATCAAAAGAGGTAGTCGGGGAAGCTCCGCCATAGACATACTTCCAGCCTTCAAATTTCAGAGCTTCGTCCATGATGGCTTGTACTGTATCATCATCAAACTCTGTTGTGACAAGATACTGCGTTACCAGTTGCACATAAAACATATTCCCGTAATTGTATCGCCAGCCCCCATTGATAGGTATGGCTATGGGATTGGGGTAAGACACTTTTTCGTCACCCGAATACTCTTTTGAGAAACTTTGAGCCAGTTCAAAGGTATATTTATTCCCACGATTAGCCACATATCCTAAGAAACCACCACCATAATTGTAGGACTGGATAACCGATTCTAAATCTACACCAAGCCTTTCGCTACTGGCTAATAACTCACTGAAATACTTCACACCTTGCTTAATGGATTCTTCTGTACTCAATGAATTAGGTGGAAGACCGAGGGATTCCGAGGACTGCATAACATCTTCTGCTGTACCACCCGATTCCACCTGTATAATCGCAAGAAGTATATTGACGTATTCTTCAATTCCATATTCTTTGGCAACTTTTTCTACCATAGGCTTATGAGCCAGCACTTCTGCGGAAACATCCACACCGCCATAGTGAATGTTGGAAAAACCGCCATCTTGTTCATCTGAAAATAAAATGGCGACAAACAGAAGCAGTGAGAAGACCATCAAGAATAATCCCGAACCACCAATCACTAAAGTTTTCAGCTTCATGGTTTCTTACTGCCTTTCTTAATGGTGGCGGTTTTGATTGGTGGTCTACTTTTTGTATTTTGTAGTGGTACTCTTTGAACAGTAGACTGACGTTCTTTTGTGATTGAACGTTGTGAAGCTCTATCTGTTGGTGCAGTTGAAGTTACTGGCTTTTGAACCGTTCTTTCTTGAACTGTATTACTTTGACGTTCCGTTTTTAAACTTGAAGAATCGGACTTAACTGTTGGACGCTCTTGTTTGGCTTGTTGAGATTCCCTATAGGAAGCCTGTACAGTTGTTTGCCTTGAAGTCTGTCCATCATGAGATTGTTCTTGCTTAGTGGCTGGTCTTTCATGAACGGAAGAAGCTGGCTGTTTTTTCTGTTTGACCTGTTCCATTTCAGAGCGACGCTCCGCAATGGTTTTCCGTCTTTGTTCCTGCTGTTTCTTGCGTCCACTGGCTTTATCCGCTTTGGTTTGAGAAATACTTCTGGTTAAATCATGGACATTATCCGTCACTTTAGATTTTCCTTGATATACTGCATATCTTGCATTGGTCGGCAAATCCTTAACCTGTTCTTTCAAATTACCAGCAGTATCTACCATTCTGTCTTTGGTATCAGCTACTGTACCGATGGTTTGACCGATACGCTTTCCTAGTGTTGATTTTTCCTGCCCGTTTGGTCGAGAGTGATCTGCTTGTGTACTCGCAGAACTTCCCGAACCCGACTGTCCTTTTTTACCCGTAGCACTGGCAATGGCAGACCCAGCCCCTAAAGCAGTCACGGAGCGTCCAAGTTTCCGCTGTAGACGGTGCATGTGAGCGTGCATAAGCATACGAGGTTTTCTCATCATACGACTTCCCACACTTTGAGAATCGTTACTCTGTAGAGAAAACATACTCATTAAATCGCCCAGCTTAAAGTAGATTCCTGCAAAGGTCACAATCTGTAGAAAAGCAATCAAAAAGAACGGATAACCAGCCGATAAGGTATAGAGCATGGTTGAAATACTAAATGCTGTCGTAATAATCAATGTGATTCCAGCTCGTGTCAAAATGGTATTAAAGAGCTTTGTTATGGCTCGTTTTGACATACCATCAAATGATGGAATCATGCTTAAAATAAAGCTCACAGGCAGAAACATAGCATAGATGATAAAAAGTACCTGCGAGAAAATCATGATTCCTGTTAATAGGAATACAAATATGGAAATCCCAATATTGAAGACAAATAGGAAGAAGACTGTACCTAAACGGTTAATCGTCTTTGTAATCGTCATATTGGTATTGCTTCTATCTTCAATTTCTTCCGCAACAATTTTTTCTCTGTCTTCCCCATTGTTGGAATCTGGACTGGTTGAGAGCAGGCTTTCCACACGGTCAATACCAATACTTTCAATGTCTGAACTGTTATATTGAAGCAGTAGCCACGGTTGCTGAACCTGTATGGAAAATAGGCTGTCACGTATCAAGTCCACACTGTCCTTGCCTTGACTATCTGAATGGGGCATGACAATTTTTGTACCCAGTGACAAACTAGCGTTGCTGATGTCTGATGAAAAGTCATTGATTTTTTTAATGTAGTCGGGAGCGTAGGCAATAAAGGAAGCCGATAGGATAAAAACCAGCACAAAATTCATGAGGGCATGAATTGCCTTTGTGGTTTCTCTCTTTATCAGTCCTGTATAGGCAACATAAACCCCAAGAACCAAAATCAAGAGTAAAAGGAATCCAACATAGAAACCCTCTGTTGATAGTCCACTAGGCGTAACCCCTGCAAGGGTCTGCATATTCTTGCCAATGGAATCTGCTGTAGCGGAAATGAAGTCTAAGGAATAGGCTTCCTGTACTAAGTAACCCGTCGCATTGGAAACATAAAGACTGATTGTCCAAATAAAATTGGTAATGGCATATAGTCCATACATGACTTGTTTTCCAATTCCGTCCGACCAGTTCCACGGTAGCCAGCCCCAGCTATTATCCACATAAAAATCCAGTTGATAGTTTTCAAGTGGGTATCGGCTGTATTCATTTGCCACATTGACCGTATCATCTACCAAGCCCGCAGCTTGAACCACCGTTCCCAGCATGGCTAAAAGAAAAATGGCAATCACAAGTGTGAAAGCCACTGTCATTGCCACTTTACCTAGACGTTTCAGCGTCCAGTTTGATTTTATTCTGTTTAATATTGATGGTTTCACATTTACACCTCTTTTCGCACAGGTGGTCTGGTATCAAAGGCATGGAGCAGTTCTTCAAATACAGGGTGGAACTGTATCACACCGACACGACCATATAAATCACTGATAAGGCATTGCCCGTTTTCCAAATCACGCAATCGCTTCTGATTGTTTTCGTCCTCTGGGTCTACACCAAAAAAGGCAAGGGTTTTTTTAATCTCGTTAAGGTCAGTGGAACGAAAGGCAAATTTTAAGCCGAGGTTATTTTTCAGTTTTTCATCTAAGAGGTCATCTGTATTTTGGGTCACGAAATATACCCCAGCGTTCATAGCACGACCAGCACGAACCAGCTTCATAGATAGTGTTTTCCCTTGTGCCACCTGTAAGAAGCTCCATGCTTCGTCTAAGTCTACAATCTTGAAAATACTTCGGTCTGTATGGATAAAGTCCAACGCAAAGGTACTAATGACAATCAGCATTGCTACCGATAGTAACTCCATTGTGGTATATTCCTCAAAGGAAGTTTCCTTGTCAGGAAGTACCAAGTCGGCAACCTGTATAATGTTCAGTTGTTTTTCAAGGCTGATAGACTGCTCTACATAACCATCACTAAAAAGCAGATGGGCAAAGTCATAGTCTGTAAAACTTTCGATATGGTCGGCTATGCTGGTACTTAGTGGCGTATTCTCAACCCGTAATTCTTCAATCACTTTCATCAACCCTCGCACTTCACTATTGGTTACTGCACGAATGGCTTTTCTAAGGATTGGGAAGCGTTCCCCATCACGAGAGGAAATCCCCGTAAGGAATGTCAAAATATCAATAGCCAGTGATTCAGAATCTTTGGTATTTTTCATAATTACATAAGGGTCAAGTAAGCCTTTGTTTTTCTCATCAGAAGTCAGATTGACGATATTGATTTCATGGGAAATCTCTGGCAAGGTTTCTTTCCATCTGCCACGTTATAGCGATAGGTAACTTTTTGATGTTATCTCCAAGTTTTCCCCCGCTTCACACCGTACATGAAACTTTCGCTT
>NZ_QPQX01000002.1:0-319166 GCF_005234805.1 Enterococcus sp. ARL09-542 | reverse complement strand
CCCACGTCACTAAGATATTCTTTAACGATTTTTAGTTTTAATTCAAAAGGATATTTTGCCATACAAATAACGACCCCCAAAAGTTAGATTTTTTGGTCTAACTTTTGGGGGTCGCTTCATATACGCGACCTTTTTTTTATTACTGAGAGGTGAGGCTATTCTATAATGATCAAACAGATACTGTGCAAGGCCAAAAATCATAACAAAATGGTGATCAATGCAGCAACTGCTAATCCTAAAAACCACCCACCGATAACATCTGTCAAAAAATGGATCCCTAAATAAACGCGACTGAACCCAATCATAAAACTGAGCAGGACCGCAAGAATGCTCATGGGCAGAACAGCAGGTGGCAAAAGAAAAGCCATATTCATCGCTGCAGTTCCATAAAGTGCGGCAGAAGTAGCAGCATGGGCACTAGGGAAGCTGTGGTCTTTTTCTTCGACTAACCGATGATCGTTTGGTCGTTCTCTGCGGACGATCCGTTTAATCAGATAAGCGAATGCAGAGACAAGTAAGACACTCGCTGCTGCTTTCGGCGCTAGGATAGTTTGTGTAGCTGGAAAAACATAAAGCAATAACAATAAGATGATCGTGGGCAATGCTTTACCGAAATTTGTAAAAAAGAGCATCATCCGTGTTAAAGCAGGTGTTCGGCTCTTGATAACAAATAAAGCCAGTGCCTCCTCTTGTTGTTGCAGCGTACCACGTTGAACCAAATATAAAAAAAGTATGAAACCAATCAATGAACAAACGAATACAATCATGTGGCACCTCCTTATAATATAAGTGTATCATGAACGAATATCATTCTGAAAGACTTTAAGACCATACTAAGTTTTTTTAGAATATGGTATAATGGTCAAGTTGAAAAAGAAGCGGAGGGATACTATGGATGGAATTTTGCCATTATGGAAAGACCGTGGTCAAACCAGTCACGACTGTGTCTTTAAACTACGAAAAATTTTACATACAAAAAAGGTCGGACACAGTGGAACCCTGGATCCTGATGTAGACGGTGTATTGCCGATCTGCATTGGCAAAGGAACCAAAGTCGTGGAATACTTGGTGGATTCCGGAAAGATATATACAGGAGAAATCACGCTAGGTTTTTCCACAACGACCGAAGACCGTTCGGGTGAAGTTGTTGAAAGGACGCCTTTAGCAAAACCTTTTACTACAGCAGAAGTCGATCGTGCAATGGCAAGTTTGACTGGTGAAATTACCCAAATTCCGCCAATGTATTCCGCAGTTAAAGTCAATGGGAAACGTTTGTATGAATATGCCCGGGCAAATGAAGAAGTGCAGCGTCCAAAACGGCAAGCTTTGATTCATTCATTTAAGCGGATCAGCGATCTAATCTTTGATGAGACAAGTGGCACCCAATCGTGGCGGTTTCAAGTAAGCTGTGGGAAAGGAACGTATGTCCGTACGTTAGCCGTCGATACGGGTGCTGCTTTGGGAGTAGCCTCTCATATGTCTGACTTGACACGGTTAGCAAGCGGCGGCTTTACCAAAGATCAATCTGTTACGCTTGCAGAAGTTCGTGAAGCATTGGAATCAGGGCGAATCAATGAGTTGCTGCAGCCCATTGAATATGGGGTAAGCGGGTTTCCCAAAATTGCAATTGATGAGAAGTTGTGGCAGAATGTCAAGAATGGCATGCCCTTGCCATATCATAGTTTTGGTCTTCAAGAACCTCCTGCAACACCTGTGGCATTGTTTTATCAAGATAAAGTCGTTAGTATCTATATGCCGCATCAAAGGAAACAGGGGCTATTAAAACCTGCGAAAGTTATTCGTACAGAAATAGGAGAGTAAGAATGGAAATTATCGAGCTACGTCATCCATATAATAAAGATGTCATTCCATCAGAACCTGTCGTTTTGGTTCTAGGCTTTTTTGACGGTGTGCATCTAGGTCATCAAAAAGTTATTGAAACAGGAAAAGCAGCAGCAAAAGAAAAAGGATTGAAGCTGGCATTGATGACATTCAATCAGCATCCATCTATTGTCTTTCAAAAAGTGGATCCTGAGGCAATGCAATATCTAACCAGCTTATCACAAAAAGAAGCCCATATGGCTGATTTAGGAGTCGACTATCTTTACGAAGTGGATTTCACTTCAGCTTTTGCAAATTTAGCGCCGCAAGTCTTTGTCGATCAATACATGGTAGGTTTACATGCGGAAGTGGTCGTGGCTGGATTCGATTATACCTATGGAAAGAAAGAGACAGCAAACATGGCACTTTTACCTTCTTATGCCCAAGGCCGTTTTGAAGTGATTACCGTTCCCAAGGAAACTTTGGCAGGGGAGAAAGTCAGCTCAACAAGAATCCGCGCCGCTTTGCAGAACGGAGAAATGGCAGAAGCCAATCGACTGTTAGGTTATCCTTATGAGTTTGAAGGAACTGTCGTACATGGCGATGCCAGGGGACGCGAACTTGGCTTTCCGACAGCGAATATTAAAGTCAAAAGTACAGTGCGCCTGCCAAAAGAAGGTGTCTATGTTACCGAGCTTAAAGTAGGTGATCGCTGGTATCCGTCTATGGGATCGATTGGTCATAATGATACCTTTGGTCAAGGCCGACAATTAACAGTGGAGATCTATATTTTAGATTTCCATCAAGATATCTATGGAGAGACTGTTGCGATTCGCTGGCACCACTTTTTGAGAGATCAAGTTGCTTTTAGTGGCGCAGAAGCCTTGATTGAACAACTGCAACAAGACGAGATTGATACTAGGAAATACTTCGATAAATAAGAGCTACCTTTAGTACTCGTAAAAAATCTTAAGAGGATCGGAAAGTGTCAATCAAACTGATCTAATTAAGATTTTTTGTTATTTTAAATAATAGTTAAAATAGTTTTATGACGAATGTTATCGTTTTTATTGTAGTCTAGACAAAATATAAGTTGGTTTTTTTCTATTACTGTTCACTTTGTTTAGCGGGAAGAGTGGTGTAAGGGAATATCTTGCGTGAATAAAATTATTTTTCTAATCATTAATAGTTAAAAGTCTGAAAAATTCCAAAATTCTGTTTTATCTTTTTTCTAAAAAATTTGTTTAGGTGCTAATTTCCAGTAAAGGAACGGAACGCAATAGGAGTTATTTTAATCTAAATAATGGTTTTTATCTCGTTATTTATATATCGCTTAACCCATTGTTAAAAAACGATGAAAATTGTTATTATTTTCTCTTGACCAAAATAATTTTGGGGTTTATTCTAAAATGAGGTGATGACTGAAACGAAATGAATGGTCAAAAAAAATGATATTCTATTCCATTTCTGGTCAATGTTAATGACAGTTATCGAGAAGTTCGTTAGAAGTGAAAAAGCGTTGTGGACAGCTCATTCGACTTACAAATAAACTTTGCTCGATACATGGAAATCATGATCATTCGAGAATTCGGTTCGATCACTGAAATCATATGTTTAAAGGAGAAAGTAATGAACGAGAAACAATTGCGCTGGTATAATATTGCGCTAATGGCGTTTGTCTCTGTTTGGGGACTCGGAAATGTAGTGAACAACTATGCACAACAGGGATTGACTGTTGTTGTATCTTGGATCTTGATCATGGCATTATACTTTGTTCCCTACGCATTGAGTGTAGGACAACTAGGATCAACGTTCAAGGAATCAAGCGGTGGTGTATCCTCTTGGATCAAAGAAACTTCAACCAAACGATTGGCCTTTTTCGCTGCTTGGACTTACTGGGTCGTTCACGTCCCATATCTCGCACAAAAACCACAAGGGATCCTGGTATCATTGAGTTGGTTATTTAAAGGAAACGGCTCTTTCGTATCGACTGTCGGATCAATGGAAGTCTCATTAATTTGTTTAGCTATTTTTCTTTTCTTTTTATGGATCGCATCTAAAGGATTGACTACATTGAAGATGATCGGTAATATTGCCGGAACAGCGATGTTTGTCATGTCGATCTTATTTATTATTTTAGCAGTAACAGCACCAGCGATGACTGGAGCTCAAGTAGCAACACCAAATATGACAACTGTTTCAACTTATATTCCTAAATTCGATTTTACTTACTTAACGACGATTTCGATGCTGGTGTTTGCGGTAGGTGGCTGTGAAAAAATTTCGCCTTACGTTAATAACACGAAAAACCCTGCCAAAGAATTTCCTAAAGGAATGATCTTTTTAGCCGGAATGGTCGCTTTATGTGCGTTACTAGGATCAATCGCAATGGGGATGCTGTTCGATGCAAACAATATTCCTAAAGATTTGATGGTAAATGGCGCTTATGAAGCATTCCAACGTCTTGGCAATTTCTATGGGATTGGCAATACATTTGTGATTCTTTATTCGATCGCCAATGCATTAGCGCAAATTTCAGCATTAGCATTTTCTATTGATGCGCCGTTGAAAATTTTGCTTTCTGATGCAGATCCAGAATTTGTACCAAATGGTTTGGCAAAATTGAACAAAAAAGGTACACCGATCAATGGATATATCATGACAGGGATCTTAGTCAGCATCTTGATCATCATTCCTGCGTTAGGTATCGGAAATATGACTGAATTGTATCGCTGGTTGTTGAACTTGAATTCGGTTGTGATGCCATTACGTTACTTATGGGTATTTGTAGCCTTCATGCTGATCAATAAACAAGCCCATCGATTCTCATCAGATTATAAGTTTGTTAAAAATACAAAACTAGGCTTTGGTATTGGTTTGTGGTGTTTCTTATTTACAGCATTTGCTTGTATCTTAGGGATGGTACCAAAATTAGATTATGCTGCTGATCCAAAAGCTTGGTTGTTCCAATTGTCATTGAATATCATCACACCGATCATCTTTATCTTGATTGGACTGATTTTACCAATGATCGCAAAACGTGTGAATAAATAGAAGATGCATCACCTAAAAGTCTTCAAGATATTTTACTGTCTTGAAGACTTTTTCTTGTCTATTACTTGTTTGGTACATCAGTGTTCTCCTAGCTTATTTCGCTAGAATTTACAACAAATTCTAATGGTTTCCCAATGAGTAAAGGGCAAAATTCCGCTATACTAAAAAAGATGGGAAATGATAATTTATGCAGTCAATGTATAAGGTGAAAGGGAGAAAATTGGTGAAAAAGAAAAAAGATTTAACAAAAATGAAAACGCCACACACGTATGTGATCATTTTTGGCGTAGTGCTGGTAGCATGGGTATTGACATTTCTGATTCCTGCCGGAAAATTCAGTACGGAAGAGATTGAATATGTTGATGCAAATGGTGAAGTGAGCACGCGAACGGTTTTGAAACAAGATTCATTCCGTTATGCGTATCCGCTTAATACCGATTTTGTCTTCGAGCAGTTAGAGAATTTAGAAGAAAATCCAGCAGAGCTAGAAGAATTGGGTGTCGATCAAGCAGCACTGCAAAGTGTGCTAGACGAAGGGGAGTCGAAACTTGATCAAGAAAAGCTCGATGAGCTCTCCCTAACGGATGATGTTCTTTATGAGTTATATGGAGATAAAATCTATGATACATCAGAAAAACTTCATAAGACAGCAAAGGTTTGGGGAACAGATGATTTTGGCGGTTTTGGTTTCTTGAACTTTGTGTTTGAAGGATTGGTTTCAGGAGATAAATATGGTTCCGCTGTCGGGATCGCTGCGTTGATCTTAGTAGTCGGTGGCGCATTTGGGATCATTATGAAGACCGGAGCGATTGATGCTGGGATTTTTGCCTTTATCAGTAAGACACGAGGATTAGAACGATTGGCTTTACCGCTTTTATTCTTTGCTTTTTCATTTGGAGGAGCAACTTTTGGGATGGCGGAAGAAGTAATTCCTTTTTCTATGGTCATGGTGCCATTTGTGATCGCACTTGGGTATGATTCGATCGTGGCGGTAACGGTCACCTATGTGGCCTCGCAAATCGGAAATGCAACTTCTTGGATGAGTCCGTTTAGTGTGGCGGTTGCGCAAGGGATCGCGGGTATCCCAGTTCTTTCAGGGGCAACTTTCCGAATTATCATGTGGGTAGTCATTACTGGCTTATCAGCTGCATATTTGATGGTGTATGCAGAACGTATTCGTAAGAATCCGGAGAAATCATTGACTTACAAATCGGATGCCTATTTCCGCGACCATATCCAGAAGACATCTGATGAAAACAAGCCGTTTCTTTTGGGGCATAAACTGATTTTGCTTGAAATGCTGGCAGTTTTGATTTGGATCGTCTGGGGAGTAACACAAAAAGGGTACTATATTCCAGAAATTGCTTCACAGTTCTTCGTGATGGGCTTAGGTGCAGGCCTGATTGCTGTGATCTTTAAGTTAGAAGACATGGGCTTGAACGATGTAGCAAGTGCTTTTCAATCAGGTGCAGCTGATTTGGCCGGAACAGCGATTGTTGTTGGGATGGCAAAAGGAATCCTGCTTGTTCTAGGTGGTTCTGATGCCAATGTGCCTTCAGCGTTGAATACGATCCTACACAGCATCGGCGGATTGCTAAGCGGTGTGCCAGCCTTTATCGGTGCTTGGTTCATGTATATTTTCCAAAGCTTATTTAATTTAGTTGTTACTTCGAACTCAGGTCAAGCAGCATTGACAATGCCGATCATGGCGCCATTAGCTGATCTTGTGGGTGTCTCCAGACAGATCGCCGTTTTAGCTTATCAATTAGGTTCCGGATTCATGGATGCATTCACTCCAGTATCTGCCAGTTTGATCGGTGTGCTTGGCGTTGCCCGAATCGAATGGGC
Organism: Enterococcus sp. ARL09-542; assembly: GCF_005234805.1. Classification (NCBI taxonomy): domain Bacteria; kingdom Bacillati; phylum Bacillota; class Bacilli; order Lactobacillales; family Enterococcaceae; genus Enterococcus; species Enterococcus sp. ARL09-542. The sequence continues at coordinate 312,443 of NZ_QPQX01000002.1, read as the reverse complement.
AAAATGGGCGAAGTTCCAAATTAAAATGCAAGGATTTCTGTTTGTGTTAGGTACGATCTTTATCTTTATCGCTGTAGCGATTGGTCTGCAATAAGAGAGGAGCTGCGAGAATGAAACTTATTCGTCAAGCGGAAGTTTATGCACCAGAATATTTAGGAAAGAAAGATATTTTAGTGATCAATGACAAAATTGTTGCCATCGAAGATCAAATCAGTGGCGGCTTTGATCAACTAACTGTCGAAGAAATCGATGGTTCTTCATTGATTGCGACACCAGGATTCATCGATTGCCATTTCCATATCTTAGGTGGTGGCGGGGAAGGGGGCTACCAGAACCGAACGCCTGAAGTAACCCTTAGCCAGCTGACAACTGCTGGAGTCACAACGGTTGTCGGCTGTTTAGGAACCGATGGTGTTGGGCGTGATATGGTGGCATTGATCAGCAAAGCCAAAGGTTTAGAAGCGGAAGGAATCTCGACTTATGTCTATGACGGTTCGTATCGATTGCCTCTTGATCCAGTGACGGATTCATTGATCAAGGACTTTTTGACGATCGACAAAGTGATTGGCATTGGTGAAATTGCGGTCTCAGATCACCGTTCTTCACAACCTAGTTTTGAAGAATTTACTCGTGCTGTAGCAGATGCTCGAGTAGGGGGCATGCTCTCAGGAAAAGCAGGGATCACCAATGTGCATTTAGGTGGTGGCAAGCGACAATACGAACTCTTGCTACAAACTGTGAAGGAGACTGAGATCCCTATTAGTCAATTTTTACCGACTCATGCAAATCGGACAAGTGAGTTGTTTGAAGCAAGTATCGCTTTTGCTAAAATGGGCGGTACCATCGATTTTACCGCAAGTGAAGATCCTGATTTTTGGGAAAGAGAAGATGATGAAGTTCGCTTTAGTAAAGGGCTAAAACGTTTGTTAGACGAAGGTATCGGGTTGGATCAATTCACCATGACATCGGATGGTCAAGGAAGTCTGCCTTACTTTGATGAAAACAATCAATTCATTGGGCTTGGGGTAGGCAGTTCCCGAGCTTTAATGGTAGGAATCAAAGAAGCTGTACAAGTAGAACAGATTCCTTTGGAGATTGCATTGCGTGCAATTACTTCTAATCCAGCAAAGATTTTGAAGTTGGCTCAAAAAGGCCGGATCGCTCCTGGAATGGATGCCGATCTTTGCCTGTTGAATCAAGATACGCTAGATGTTGAAACGGTGATCGCTAAAGGAAAAGTGATGGTCGATAAAAAAAACGTGAAAGTCTGGGGAACCTTTGAACAATTAGTATAAAACAATCGTAAAAAGGCTCACCTGCAAGTTGATCATTTTGCAGGTGAGCGATTTTTTGCGTTAGGGACGTTTAGAGTTGATCTAAAAAGGCCATATCTTCATCGGAAATGGTAAAATCAACTTTTGCATTATCCAAAATATATTCTTCGTGAACGGATTTTGGCAATGGTAAAATGTCCTTTTGCAATAGATAACGAATAGATAATTGAGGGATCGAGCGTTGATAGTTCTCGGCAATTTTCTTGATGTCGGCATTATCCAGCAAGCGACCAGTCGCGATTGGTGAATAACCTTCCACTAAAAGGTCGTTGTCTTTACAGAATTGCAGCAACTCTTCATTTGTTTTTCCAATATGATAAATGATTTGATTGACCATTGGTTTCACATCGCAATGGTCAAAAATATTTTGCAGGTCATCTTGGTCAAAATTGGAAACACCAATCGATTTGATCAAACCACTTTGATACGCTTCTTCCAGTGCTTTCCAGACATCAATGTTTTCTTCGAAATATTTTTTTTGCTCCGGATTATCCCGCATGATTTTCCAAGGTCGTGGAGCATGGATCAAAACAAGATCGATATACTCAGTGTCAAGCTCTGCCATTGAGCGTTTGATGCTATCGACAGCTTCTTGAAAAGACTTCAGTTCAGCAGGAATTTTTGTCGTAACGAATATCTCTTCTCGAGGAACACCAGAATCTCGGAGGGCTTTGCCCACAGCCGCTTCGTTTTTATAGGCAGCAGCAGTATCCACATGACGATAGCCGTTTTCAAGAGCAAATTTTGTCGCATGATAGGCATCTTCCGGAGAGGACTGCCAAGTGCCCAATCCGATCTTAGGTATTTTGATTTGATTCTTCAGTGTGAATGTTTCATTCAGTAGACTCATAGTTTCCCAACTTTCTATTTTTTTAAAAGCGTTTTCCTATCTATTACTTTAACCCGAGTAGCCTATAAGAAGTCAAGAGAAATGATTCTATTTAAATAAAAAAAAGATCACTCGAGAGATAAATTGACATTTTCACAAGATATTGATAAATTGAACCAAATAATCTTTTCAGAAAGTGGGACGATCATGAATTTTGTAAAAGATGACTTTGCCTATTATCGGCGATCTTTTGAACAAATGTATCGCAGTTATTTCCAACGAAGAATGATTGTTGTTGGAATCGCTCTTTTGATTATTTGTGCTTATCTAGCGCTGATCCAAGAGGGATTTCTACTAAATTTGTTTTTGATTGCTGTTTTGCTCGTGTTGTTTGCTTGGCTTTATCTACGTTGGCAAGAAGTCGATCAAATAATTGCTGAATTTGAACAAGAAAATAGCGAACCGATCATTTATCAAATCGTAGAATTTGAAGATTATTATGCTGCCAAAAATAAAAACGGGCAGCAAGTGCGAATCAAGAAAAACGGCAATCGGAATTTTCCGTCTGCTAATAAAACGTACACGTTGATGGCAGGATTCAAAAAAGCATTTTTCCCTAAACAACCTCTTTTTATCTTTTACTATGATATGTTGGAGAATACTTATGATGAAGCCTATCGCATTAGAAGAAATGGACAAACTACTTTTAGCAAATGGTCCCGTTACTTTAGTTTCCGCTCGTTTCGTGCCTCCATTGGAAATGGCTTCCGCTTTATTTTAGGTAACCTGTTTTTCTTGTTTTTGATCTATCGATTGATTCGTTATCTGATTTCGCTCTTGCGGATGTTTATTCAATGATAGGAAAACGTATAGCCTGAAGAGCTTTTTTTCTCACTATAGCATGCGAAGGTCAGACCTAGTTAAATAAGTCGTTGTTAGCAAAAAATTACTGTGAGCAGTAGTTAACCCAAAACATGAGTCTTTTAAGGAGTGGAGAAATCCACTCCTTTTTTTATGGAGGGCAGAAAAAGACGGTTAACAACCTTGTTTAGAGAGAGTTTATAAGTTGATCCATCAACTATCAGTTGAACAAAAGACACTTGAGAAATAGTTTTTGCGATATTCTTTAGGAGAAATGATCGCAAATTGCTTGAATACTTGGATAAAGTGGCTTTGATTCGAAAAATGAAGCAATGCAGCTATTTCTTTATAGCTATAATCAGTAAACACTAACAAATGCTTTGCTTCCGCTACTTTCTGCTGATTGATATAGGTGTGGATCGTTTGGCCTACATGTTTTTTGAATTCTGTGCTCAGATGGGTGGGGTGTTTTTCAGTAAATTCAGCCAAATCGTTTAATGTAATTTTATCGTAAATATGCGTATCAATGTAATTGATGAGACTTCTGATCAAAAAACTTTTCTGGGTAGGAAATGCATGAATCAACCTCATGAAATGATAAGTACTTTCCTGAATATGGGTCAAACATTCCTGAACGTCATAAATATTTTGTAGTTTTTGGAGTAGTGTATCGGATAACCCATAGGCTTGACTCACCGGAACGCCTTCATTGATACTGACCCGAGTTAGAATGGTAATCAATCCTGAATACTTGTATTTCAAACTTTCTAGCTTGTTGTTTGCTAGTTCGACGCTGTAGGTGCTGCTCATTTTATGGAATAGCCAAAGAATTTTTTCGGGTTGATTTCGGCGTACAGCCTCTACGTAACGTTTCTCAAATTCAAACGAGTCCAAATAAGGATCCTCTAACCGTCGTTGATAAAGATTTTCTTCTAATAGGGTGGACGTATTGGAATTTGCTTGTTTCTCTGGAACGCTCCAACGAAACTTGTTGGCATCAGGGATGGCTCTTTTTAGGATCGTGTAAAACAATTCAACGAAAGCGACAAAAGATTCTCGACTTTCTTTCGAGTAATGGACCCCAGCAATGTAATCATATCCTTGAAAAGGAAATGATCTTTTGTTAGTACCTAATATCCCGCAAGGTCCAATCAGCACATTGCCAATTGAAGAATCTGGTAGATCACAAGTAAAGCTGCTGAAAAAAAAGTCATCTCCTTCAAAAAACGTCACCACATCCAATTCAGTCGATTGGCTGGTAAGGAAAAAATGTTCCGCCACTTGTTTATCAGTTATGAAGGAATTACGAGGAATCACCACTTGCTGTTTTTCATCGAAGATAAATAAAGGAATCAAATATTTATCGTAGAGTTTTTTCACAATTGATTCTAGTGCTGCTCGATTCATCAAAAACCTCATTTCTGTTTTTTTAGTATGAATTCTCTTTTTTTAGTATACCTTATTTTAGAAGATTCCTATAATAGAATTACGACTAAAAACGCTTGCAACTACCTGAGAGGGATAGTCGATCAAAACGTGACTATCTGTCTGAGAAGAAAAAGGAGGACAATGATGAAACAACGACAGCATTCTCAAAAATTGATACTAGGAGGAGAAGTCCATAACTCCACTGCTTCCTCTATCGCTTACATGGAGGAAAAAGTATGGGACAAGATTGACAAAGTTGCGATCAATACCCTTTTGATACCTATTTATTGGGAGCTGATCGAACCACAGCCTAATCAGTTTGATTTTTCATTAATTGATTCCCATTTGGAAAATGCCGCTGAGAAGAAAATCGATGTGATTTTTTTGTGGTTTGGCCTTTGGAAGAATGGCTTATCCACGTATGTTCCTGAATGGATCAAAACGGATCCCAAATATTTTCGCATAGAGGATAGCGACGGAAACAAGATGAATAGTTATAGTCCGCTATGTCAAGATGTGATAGCACAGGCTCATTCAGCCTTTGCCGCCATCTGCGACTACTTGGGAAGCCATCCTTTGCGGGCCTTTATCAGAATGGTGCAGATTGAAAACGAGATTGGTAGTCTTGGCACTAGTCGTGATCATTCGTCAGCAGCAGAAAAAGTCTATCAGATGGCGTTGCCGCAAGAAATCAGAAACCTCTATCCTGGAGCTAAACAATGGTCAGAAGTACCCTTTGGGGATGAAGTGTTTATGGCATATCATTATGCCGCAGCAATCCAAGACTATGCAAAGATTGCAAGAAAACGTTTAGCGTTGCCGTTATTTACGAATGTATGGCTCAAAAAGCCAGACAGGCGGCCGGGAGAATATCCTAGTGGTGGCGCTGTATCCACCACTTGGCAAGTTTGGAAAGTTATTGCCTCTCAGTTGGATTTTATTGCCCCAGATATTTACGAAGAAGAAATCAAACCGATCATCGCGGAATACGGGAATGATCAGCCGTTGTTAATTCCGGAAACCCGAATTGACAAAAGATATATTTCGAATCTATTTTATGCTTTTGGTCAAGGAGCAATCGGCTATTCACCTTTTGGTATCGAAGATCTTCTAACGGATGATACTAGTCAGGATTACCGCTTTTTATCCCAGTTAGGATTAGCGAAAGACGCCTTTGATTCTTCCGATACACTGCCTCATTTAAACCAAGGGTATCGAATCATCGCCGCCCTTGAGCCACTGTTGCAAGATCAGGAAGCTCAAATCTTCTCATTTAAAAAAGAAGGGGCTCAGAACCAAATTGTGTATGAAAATGGTCAGGATCGCTGGGCAGTCAAATTATTTTCTCGAGACAAAATGATCAATTCCGCAGGTCTGATCATTAAACACAAAGAATATTACTATCTCACCGGTGCTAATTTCGCATTGGATCTGCAAGCGCAGCAGGGTTCTAATCCTTTAGGTATCCTTTCTTTAGAAGAGGGGGGGCTACAAGATGGGCAATGGCGGACAAATCGTCGCCTGAATGGGGATGAAGCCTATTTCCCATTTATCGGTGAAGATTTTAAAATTTTGCGCATGCGATTGTATTCTTATTAACGGATAGCAGTGAGATCTGCTTCTAACTACTTTTAATGCAGAGGCGTTTCGAGATAATCTTACTTATGATAGAATGGGGAGCGGATATACCTCGGATCAGGTTCATTTGCTGCGAGCCGTATTTGTGCAGTTGAACGTTGATTTGATCTCTGAAAGGAATAAAAATATGCAAACCATGAATAAGATTCCAATCAATACACTTCCCACCAGTACTTCTGCCTATATTCACATCCCATTCTGTGAACATATTTGTTATTACTGTGACTTTAATAAAGTTTTTTTAGAAGGGCAACCGGTTGATGAATACATCGAGTGTTTGCTGAAAGAAATCGCTCTAACGGTGAGCAAACAACCAATCACTACTTGTGAGACGATTTATATTGGCGGCGGAACGCCGACTTCCCTTTCGGCTGCGCAGCTAGACCTTCTGATTACAGGCATACATGAATTACTGCCCACGCAAACGACCAAAGAATTTACGGTAGAGGCCAATCCTGGGGATTTAACGGAAGATAAATTGCTAGTTTTGAAAAATCTGGGCATTGATCGGTTGTCGATGGGGGTGCAGACTTTTGATAACCGCTTGTTAAAGAAAATCGGCCGCAAGCACACGGCAGAGGATGTCTATCAAACGATTCGGTTGTTAGATAAACATGATTTTCAAAATATTACGATCGATCTGATTTATGCTTTACCTGGACAAACGATGGAAAGTTTTCGAGATACGCTAACACGAGCGATTGATTTGGGTTTGCCTCACTATGCTATGTATTCACTGATTTTAGAGAACAAAACGATGTTCATGAATTGGGTTAGGCAAGGGAAAATGGAGTTGCCTTCTCAGGAATCTGAGACACAAATGTTTGAAGAAGCCATCACTGCAATGGCTAAAGCTGGCTTATCGCAATATGAGATCAGTAATTTTTCCCGGCCAGGATATGAGTCTAAGCACAATCTTGTTTATTGGAATAATGAACATTATTACGGATTTGGCGCAGGAGCGAGTGGTTATATCGGACAGACGAGATACAAAAACTTTGGACCGATCCAGCACTATCTGCGTCCATTGAGGGAAGATCAACTGCCGATCCATGAAACAGAATCGTTAACGACCAGCAATCAAATGGAAGAAGAAATGTTTCTTGGATTACGGAAGAAACAAGGTGTATCGAAAACAGCCTTTTCAAATAAATTTGCCTGTTCTTTTGATTCGATCTATGGCAATGTCGTTGAAGAACTTTCTAAAAATGGCTGGTTAGTCTCAGAAGGAGACCGCGTTTATTTAACAAAGTCTGGGATGTTTATCGGCAATGATGTATTTGAAAAATTTTTATTAAGTTAAGAATAACCAAGAAGATCGAGCTGTTTTCGATCTTCTTTTTTTGGAGCTAATTGACAATGAAGTGGATTAGCACTCTCTCTATAAGAGTGCTAAAAATCTGTGTCAAATTCTTGACATTCGTAGGAAATATGGTATATTAATAATCGTGTTAGCACTTAATGTGAAAGAGTGCTAACGGAGGAGTGGATAAGATGTTGACACAACGACAACAAACTATTTTACACCTCATCATCCAAAATTATACGGATACTGGTCAGCCTACGGGCTCCAAACGATTGATGGAGGATGGGGTTGAAGCAAGTTCGGCTACCATCCGCAATGAGATGAAGGCCTTAGAAGAAGCGGGTCTCTTATTGAAGACACATTCCTCTTCTGGACGTGTTCCTTCAATGGCCGGCTACCGCTATTACGTTGATCACTTATTAAGACCATCAAAAGTCAATCAAAATGAGATCAAAGCAATTCGCCATTCCTTGGGGAAAGAATTTCATGAAATCAATGAAATCATTCAGCAATCTGCTACGATCCTATCCAATCTTACGAGCTATACCGCATTATCGTTAGGACCGGATGTCAAAGAACGGAAATTGACTGGCTTTCGGATCGTACCTTTGAATGCACGACAAATTATTGCTATCATTGTTACGGATAAAGGCAATGTTGAAAATCAGATTTTTTCATTACCTTCATCGATGGATAGCAGCGACTTAGAAAAGATGGTTCGGATTATCAATGAAAAATTAGTGGGTGAACCGCTCATGACGGTCTATCATCGATTGCGAACAGAGATTCCGATGATTTTGCACAAGTATTTTCAAACAACAGAAGGAATCATTGATTTATTCGATGATATGTTGAGTCATCTCTTTGAAGAGAAAATTTACGTCGGCGGACGGATGAATCTATTAGATTTTGAACCAAGTCAAGATGTTCGTCAGTTTAAGTCGATGTACTCTTTCATGAAAAATGCAGAAGAACTCACACAATTATTGGCACCGAGAGACTCCACGATTCAGATCCGCATTGGTCAGGAACTAGGGAATGAATTACTCCAAAATATGAGTTTGATTCAAGCAAGCTATGACATTGAAGGTCATGGCCAAGGGACGATTGCTTTATTAGGTCCTTCTAGTATGCCTTATTCGCGAATGTTTGGACTGATGGATGCCTTTCGTCGAGAATTAGCAATGACATTGGCTGATTACTATCGCACACTAGATGCAAACAGTGAATGATCAAATAAGTGAATTATAGAAGGGATGGTAGCAAGTGTCAGAAAAAGAAGAACAGGTAGAAAAAGATCTTGAGACAACTGAAGAGCCTCTGACAGAACCGTCAGAAGAAGAAATCGATGCAGCTGGTCTATCAGAAGCAGAAGTAGAAAAAAGCGAGATCGACAGTTTAAAAGAAAAAAACAATGAACTAGAAGACCAATTTCTGCGCGCACGGGCCGAAATCGCTAATATTACAGCAAGAAACCGTAATGAACGTGAATTGTTGCAAAAATACCGTTCGCAAGATTTGGGCAAAAAATTATTGCCAGCGATCGATAATTTGGAACGCGCTATGGCAGCAAATGTGGAAGAAGACCAAGCGGCTAACTTGAAAAAAGGTGTCGAAATGGTGTTGGAAAGTTTGCGTCAAGCGTTGAAAGAAGAAGGAATCGAAGAAATTCCTGCTGAAGGAGAAACTTTCGATCCCAATCTTCATCAAGCGGTACAGACCGTACCTGCGACAGAAGATGTGCCTGCGGATACGATCGTCACAGTATTGCAAAAGGGCTATAAGCTGCATGATCGTGTCTTGCGTGCAAGTATGGTTATCGTAGCACAATAAATAAAAAGAACGATGAATGAAAAGGAGCGTATTACTTATGAGTAAAATTATCGGTATTGACTTAGGTACAACTAATTCAGCTGTTGCTGTCCTAGAAGGCGGCGAAGCAAAAATCATCACCAATCCAGAAGGAAATCGTACAACACCATCTGTTGTTTCATTTAAAAACGGCGAGATCCAAGTAGGGGAAGTTGCTAAACGTCAAGCAGTTACGAACCCTAACACGATTTCATCAATCAAACGTCATATGGGTGAAGCTGGCTATAAAGTAGAAGTTGAAGGGAAATCATACACTCCTCAAGAAATCTCTGCAATGGTCCTACAATATATCAAAGGATTTGCTGAAGATTATCTAGGAGAAAAAGTAGACAAAGCAGTTATCACTGTTCCTGCTTACTTCAATGATGCACAACGTCAAGCAACAAAAGATGCTGGTAAAATTGCCGGATTAGAAGTAGAACGAATCGTCAACGAACCAACAGCAGCAGCTTTAGCTTATGGATTAGACAAAACAGACAAAGACGAAAAAATCCTAGTCTTCGACCTTGGTGGGGGTACATTTGACGTATCGATCCTTGAATTAGGGGATGGCGTATTCGATGTGTTGTCTACTGCTGGGGACAACAATCTAGGTGGAGATGACTTTGATAACAAGATTATCGATCACATGGTTGCAGAATTCAAAAAAGAAAATGGCATTGATTTAGGTAAAGACAAAATGGCATTGCAACGTCTGAAAGATGCTGCTGAAAAAGCGAAAAAAGACCTTTCAGGTGTGACAAGTACACAAATCAGCTTGCCATTTATTACAGCTGGCGATGCTGGTCCATTGCACTTAGAAATGACATTGACACGGGCAAAATTTGATGAATTAACCGCTGATTTAGTCGAACGGACAAAAGTTCCTGTACGTCAAGCGCTAAAAGATGCTGGTCTTTCACAATCTGAAATCGATGAAGTGATCTTAGTCGGTGGATCAACTCGGATTCCTGCAGTCGTCGAAGCAGTTCGCAAAGAAACCAATAAAGAACCAAACAAATCAGTGAACCCAGATGAAGTAGTAGCAATGGGTGCTGCGATTCAAGGTGGCGTGATCACTGGTGATGTGAAAGATGTCGTTTTACTTGATGTCACACCATTATCATTGGGTATCGAAACAATGGGCGGCGTCTTTACGAAGTTGATCGATCGCAATACGACGATCCCAACAAGCAAATCACAAGTCTTCTCAACAGCTGCAGACAATCAACCTGCTGTAGACATCCATGTCCTACAAGGCGAACGTCCAATGGCTGCTGACAACAAGACATTAGGAAGATTCCAATTAACGGAAATTCCACCAGCACCTCGAGGAATTCCACAAATCGAAGTAACATTTGATATTGATAAAAATGGTATCGTAAATGTATCTGCAAAAGATTTAGGAACTCAAAAAGAACAAAAAATCACGATCAAATCTTCTTCAGGTCTAACCGATGAAGAAATTGAACGGATGGTTAAAGATGCGGAAGCAAATGCGGAAGCAGACAAACAACGTAAAGAAGAAGTTGATTTGCGTAATGATGTCGACGCATTACTATTCACTGTTGACAAAACATTGAAAGAGCTTGAAGGCAAGGTAGATGCCGATGAAGTGAAGAAAGCGGAAGAAGCTCGTGATGAGTTAAAAGCTGCTGTCGATGCAAACAATATCGAAGAAATGAAAACAAAACGCGATGCATTGAATGAAATCGTACAAAACTTGACAGTGAAGTTGTATGAGCAAGCTGCACAACAACAAGCACAAGAAAATCCAGAAGCTGCACAAGGCGGCGCAGACGATGTGGTAGACGCCGATTTTGAAGAAGTAGACGGCGACGATAAATAATCGCTGTTTGTGAAAAAGCCAAAGTCACCACTTTGGCTTTTTCTTATGAATTTCTGAAACGTATTTTTCTGAAGCAAATTATATGCTAAAATACGAGGGACGCAAGAAAATAGTGGAGGGAAGCCAATGGCAGACAAAAGAGATTATTATGAGGTCTTAGGTCTACAAAAAGGGGCTTCGGATGACGAAATAAAAAAAGCATATCGGAAGCTTTCCAAAAAGTATCATCCAGACATCAATAAAGAACCTGATGCAGAAGCAAAATTCAAAGAAATTTCTGAAGCATATGAAATACTGAGCGATCCTCAAAAACGAGCTGCTTACGATCAATATGGTCACGCGGGAACTGATCCGAACTACGGTGGTGGTTATGGCGGCGGCTTTGGCGGCTTTAACGGCGGGGGATTCTCCGGTGGCGGCTTTGGTGGATTTGAAGACATCTTTGAATCATTCTTTGGCGGCGGTGGCAGAACGGCAAATCCAAATGCTCCGCGACAAGGAGCTGATTTGCAATATGCTGTGGATCTTTCTTTCGAAGAAGCGATTTTTGGTGTGGAAAAAAATATTCATTATAACCGCGAAGAAACCTGTCATACTTGTGGCGGTAATGGCGCAAAACCAGGAACACAACCTGAAACCTGTCATAAATGTCATGGCTCAGGTACGATCAATGTGGAACGTCAAACACCTCTTGGTCGTGTCATGAGCCGTCAAACCTGTGATGTATGTCACGGTACAGGGAAAGAAATCAAAGAACCTTGTATGACTTGTCATGGCACAGGACACGAAAAGAAAAAACATAGCGTCAAAGTCAATGTACCCGCTGGCGTGGAAGATGGTCAACAAATGCGCCTATCCGGTCAAGGAGAAGCTGGCAGCAATGGCGGACCTTATGGAGACCTGTATGTCGTTTTCCGTGTTGAGGAAAGTGATATCTTCGATCGTGATGGATCCGAAATTTATTACGAATTACCATTGAACTTTGTTCAAGCAGCTTTAGGTGACGAGGTCAATGTTCCGACTGTTCACGGAAATGTCAAATTGAAGATTCCTGCTGGTACCCAGACGGGCACGAATTTCCGTCTAAGAGGCAAAGGTGCACCAAAATTACGTGGCAATGGCAATGGTGACCAACAAGTCAAAGTTAAGTTGATCACACCAAAGAATTTGAATGAAGAACAAAAAGAAGCGTTACGGGCTTATGCAAAAGCAAGCGGCCATGTAACCAATGAGCAACAACCTGAAGGATTTTTTGATAAAATGAAAGATGCCTTTGGTGGTAAGAAAAAATAAAAAGCGGAGCCTGAAGAAAACCACTTTTTCAGGCTGCGCTTTTACTAGTGTTTGTGACAATTTTAACAATGTCGGGAATTGGTATAAAAAACTGAAAGTAGGAGAGTTCATGGAAAAAATATTTGTTAGTCCGCAGCGCTATATTCAAGGAGAAAACGTATTAAAAAAAGGCTTGCACTATATTAGCTCATTAGGAGATAAATTATTACTAATAACCGATCCATTTGTTTGGAGGATTGCTGGCGAAGAACTGGCAAGCGATTTAGCCCATCTAGGAATCGAAGTAACCTTAGCAAATTTCAGCGGTGAATCCTCCAATGCAGAAATCAGACGTATTGCAAAAGAAGCAGAAAGAGCAGAAGCGGCAGCAGTTGTTGCTCTTGGTGGCGGAAAGGTGATCGATACCGGTAAAGCAGTGGCCCATCATTTGAAGCGAGCGGTTGCTGTCGTACCAACAGTTGCCTCAACAGATGCCCCTACCTCCTCCATCTCGGTTCTTTATTCGAAAGAAGGGAAATTTGAACAGTATAGTTATTATCCGAAGAATCCAGAACTGGTCTTGGTTGATACAACTCTGTTAGCCAAGGCCCCTGCAAAATTATTAACTTTCGGCATCGCCGATGGATTGGCGACGTATGTTGAAGCCAGAGCAGTAGCTAAAAGCGGCGCTCAGAATCTTGTAGGAGGACGGCCGACTTTAGCAGCTATGGCAATTGCTGAGAAATGTGAAGCAGTGCTGTTTGCCAATGGGGTCGCTGCCTATAAGGCCAATCAGCAGCAACAGGTAACAGCCGCTTTCGATCAAGTAGTGGAGGCGAATACACTTTTGAGCGGACTAGGATTTGAAAGTGGAGGACTAGCAGCAGCTCATGCGATCCATAATGGGTTGACAGCCGCTACTGGGAAGTTCCACCAACTTTCTCACGGAGAAAAAATTGCCTATACGACGTTGATGCAATTGCTGTTGGAACAAGATACAAACGAGTTGGAACGTTATATTGTTTTATATCAAGCTCTGGGGTTACCAACAACGTTAGCAGAAATGCAGATGGACTCACTTAACGATCAGGAATTACTAGCAATCGGTATTCAAGCCACTCTCCCTAATGAAACGATCCATCGAATGCCCTTTAAGATCACAGCAGAAGAGGTAGCAAATGCATTTCAGGCTGTCGATGCATATGTCACCAAAAATTTTTCACAAAGAAAAAAAGATTGACTTCTATTTTTTCCCATGCTATTTTGTTTACAAGCTTAAAAAGGAGGGGACGTAGACATGACAAACAACAACTTTGCATTGGTATGTTGTTGTATGGTGCTAAAAAGCAGCATACTGATTTGTCATGCCTATTAATCGTTCCCTCATCTGGATAAATCACTCTAAGAGTCTCTTTCGTTGGGAAAGAGTCCTAGAGTCATTCTCTAAGAGGTACTGATTGAATAGTCAGTGCCTCTTTTTGTTTGCTTTGATTTACCTTGCAAAGATCTGTAAACAAAGACAGATCATGCCTTTTTAAGCAGGTGATCACCTAGGAATGACCAATTGTAAAACGCAGTGCCTCTGATTTGCTGCAGCACTTTAGCGGACTGACAACAAAAATTTCATTGAAAAGAAGGTTGCCCATGATCGTATCAGATATTAAAGAATTAATTGGTAAGACACCGATTTTTCAGTTTTTAGCCACTGACTACGGCGGAGAAAGCCAAAGCCGGATCTATGCGAAATTAGAATACTTAAACCCTGGAGGTAGTATCAAAGACCGATTAGGCAGTTATTTGATCTCAGAAGCAGTTGCTGCTGGAAGAATAACGAAAGACACAACCGTGATTGAACCCACCGCTGGCAATACTGGGATTGGCTTAGCTTTAGCCGGTTTGGCATATGGATTAGACATGCTTTTTGTGATTCCAGAGACATTCAGTCAAGAAAAGCAACAACTAATCAAAGCCTTAGGAGCACGAATCATTCACTCGCCTAGTCAAGAAGGCATGCAAGGGGCAATCAGGAAAGCCAAATTTCTTGCTGATCAATTGCCAAACTCTTTTTTGCCGCTACAGTTTGAAAATGAACAAAATCCGGCTGCCTATTATCGAACACTAGGTCCGGAAATCGTTCAAGAAATTCCTGAGAGAATTGACAGTTTTGTAGCAGGAGTGGGGAGTGGCGGGACTTTCGCCGGGACAGGTGCGTATTTAAAGTCGATAGATTCTACTATACGTTTGATTGCTGTGGAACCAGAGGGATCGATCTTGAATGGCGGGCCTGCTCATGAACATGCGATCGAGGGGATAGGCGTTGAAGAGAGGCCGATCTTTTTTAAGAGTCTTATGCCAGACAGCATTGAGACTATCAGTGATCCAGAGGGATTTTATTATACCCGGTTGCTGGCAGCCCGTCATGGTCTATTGGTAGGCAGTTCCAGCGGTGCAGCATTTGCAGCCGCTATCCGAGAAAGCAAGCGACTGCCAAAGGGAAGCACGATCGTCACTATCTTTCCTGACAGTGGAGATCGCTACTTGTCAAAAAATATTTATGGTCAACTAGAGGAGGCATAAACATGGAATTTCGCACAAAATTGATTCATGCTGGGATCAGTCAAGATCAAGAAACGGGGGCTGTCAGTGTACCTATCTATCAAACGTCTACCTACAAGCAAGTAGCTGTGGGACAGCCAAAACAATATGAGTACTCTCGTTCGGGCAATCCTACACGGTTTGCATTAGAAGAACTGATTGCTGAACTGGAAGAAGGCATACGTGGGTTTGCTTTTGCTTCAGGTTTAGCAGCAACCCATACTATTTTTTCTTTATTTCAGTCCGGAGACCATATTTTGTTGGGAGATGATGTCTATGGAGGCACCTTTCGACTGCTTCAGAAAATCTTCAAAAAGAATGGATTGACGTATACATTGGTCAAGACTGATGATCCCCAAGCGATTCAGCGGATTGCCGCAGCGATTCGGCCAGAAACAAGAGGAATCTTTCTGGAGACGCCTACTAATCCTTTGTTGAAAATCACAGATATTCAACAAGTTGCCACGATTGCTAAGAAAAAGGATCTCTTGACCATCGTTGATAACACATTTGCGACACCTTATTTTCAGCGTCCACTGGCATTAGGTGCCGATATTGTCATTCATAGTGCAACGAAATATCTGGGGGGCCATAGTGATGTCGTTGCTGGGTTAGTCGTAACCAATCAAGCGGAACTAGCTGAGCAAATTGGTTTTCTGCAAAATGCTATAGGTGGTGTGTTAGGGCCTCATGACAGCTGGCTAGTTCAGCGGAGCATCAAAACATTGGCTTTGAGGATGGAAGCCCATCAAGCCAATGCACTAAAAATCGCCACATTGCTTCAAGAACATGCAGCTGTAGCTAGAGTTTATTATCCGGGGTTATCAAGCCATAAAGGACATGAGATCGCCAAAAAACAAATGTCTGGTTTTAGCGGGATGATTTCATTTGAATTAAAAGCCGAAAACCGAGTAGCTGCGTTTGTTGAATCGCTAACTATTTTTACACTAGCTGAAAGCTTAGGTGGCGTTGAAAGTTTAGTTGAAGTTCCTGCGGTCATGACGCATGCTTCAATTCCACCTTCAATCAGAGAAAAAGCGGGAATCAAAGATGGCTTGATCCGTTTGTCTATTGGCATTGAAGACGCTGCCGATTTATGGACGGACTTAAAGCAAGGATTAGAAAGGGTGCTGGAAGATGGGGCGTGAATTCATTCCGATTTTTTCTGAGTGGGCCAAGCAATATGACGAGACCGTCAAAGGGAAGGATGAAGAATATCGGGAGGTTTTTCTTCATTATCCAGAATTGTTAGCAAATATTGCTGAAAAAGCAGGAGATTCTGTGATAGAATTTGGTAGTGGTACGGGAAATTTGACGTTGGAGTTGATTCGAAGAAAGAAAACAGTGTTCGCGATCGAGCCATCGGCTGCGATGCGTCAAGTAGCTGAGGCAAGGCCGGAGTTGTCACAGGTAACTTTTATTGATGGAGATATGGAACAATTTCCACAGATCAATTTTCCAATCGATACGATCGTTTCTAGTTATGTCTTTCATCACTTGAATGAAACAGAGAAACAGCGAGTGATTAAAAGATATAAAGCGCTGCTTTCTGAAGGCGGAAAAGTCATTATAGGGGATACGATGTTTTTATCCCCTGAGCATAAAGAAAGCATCCTAAGACAGGCAATCAAAGCCAATCACTTACGATTAGCAGCGGATCTGCAACGAGAATACTACCCATTGATACCAGATATTGAAACCTATTTTCGAGCCAATGGTTTTACCAGTCGCTTTAAACAAATCAATGCTTTTGTTTGGCTCGTCGAAGCGAGAGGAGAAAAAGAATGAAAATGAACGTGGAAAGCTTTAATCTAGATCATACGAAAGTCAAGGCACCTTATGTACGGGTCGCTGACAAAAAACAAGGAACAAAAGATACGATTATCAAATATGATGTTCGATTGAAACAACCGAATCAAGCACATATGGAGATGGCTAGCCTCCACTCATTAGAGCACTTGACCGCAGAATTGATTCGTAATCATGCCGATTACATTGTTGACTGGTCTCCGATGGGCTGTCAAACAGGATTTTATCTAACGGTTTTAAATCATGAAGATTATGATGAAATTTTAACTGTGTTAGAAAAAACGATGGAAGATGTGTTGAAAGCGACAGAAGTTCCAGCTAGTAACGAAGTCCAATGCGGCTGGGCAGCCAACCATACCTTAGAAGGCGCCCAACAATTGGCAAGGGAGTTTTTAGCCGAACGGGAGAACTGGTCAACCGTCTTTGCTTAAATCCATTCTAAAAAGCTGTAAGCCACACGAAACATTTCAGCGTGGTTTACAGCTTTTTTTGTTTTGTTACGTAGAAAGAACCTTCTGAATACGTTAGTACCAGTGATATACTATTCTTACTATAATATTTTTTTGCAACTTTTTTGTTGTTCACTCGTCTATATAAGTAAGGAGGGGTAGTGTTGGAGGAGATTTATCAGATCTATTACGAGAAAATTCAGCACTACTTTCAAAAAAGAGTGGGGGATGAGTATCAAGCAGAGGATTTAACGCAAGATGTATTTGTTAAAGTTTTTTTGGCTTTGCCAAAGACAAAGCCAGATGACTTTGAGAGGTGGCTCTTTACGATTGCTAAGTTTACACTATATGATTTTTACCGTCGTAAGCGGTATCTTTTGGTAGCGGAAGAAGTCGATACTTTGATGCAGGAGATTCCTATCGAAGACCAAGATAGTCTTGAAAAAGAAGAAGCGCTCCGTCATGTGAATCAATTGCCTAACAAATTAAGGCATCCTTTGATATTGGCGATTCGCGGCTATAGCTATCAAGAAATAGCAGAAATATTAAATCTAACGTTAAGTACAGTGAAATCTCGTGTTTTTCAAGCGAGAAAACAAGTGAAAAGCAGGTGGTCACATGGATAAAAAACAGTACCAGCGATTACAAAAGTCAGTGGATCGTACAAAGAAAAGCATGGTACTCCAAATGATCTATAGCGTGTTGTTTTGGGGGATGGTAGTGCTTGTTTTATGCTACTTTTTACCATTAGCCTATTATCGTGCAACCGGAAATGACCGCGAGGATTATCAATCGATTCCTTCGACGATGAATGCTCCATATTCGGAAGATGCGCTTAAGAATGATACGTTAGAGAAGTACCGCTACTATTGGTATGAGATGGGACAGCGAAACCTCCATTACGATCCTATCAATCGGCAATCTCTGCTTGCATTTTTGGGGAAAGAGGACGTTTATCCGGTCATTTCTCGTTTAGGAAATCAGAAGACGGTCGCGTACACAGTCGAAAATCGCTATATTTTTGATCAGGCAGTTCAGACAATTGTTTCCAGCGATACGCTGACCGCATTTGCTCCCTCTGCAACACTATATGAGCCAGGCAATGCGGTTTCGACCTATGACTCCTTTCTCGCCTATTTACGTTCACTCGGCGAGTACAAGCAGGCTGAAATTTCTATTACTTTAAAAAATCCTCAAATTCCTAGTGAGCTAAGGGAAAAACTGGCTGATTTGTCTGTTCAACATTATAGTATTGATTATCATTCAGGCAATATTTTTGGTTATTCAGATGAAATGGTTCGTCAGACAACAGGAAATGATTATGATCGGCAAGTAACAGAAAGCGTCACGCAAGGACTGGTTTTTTTGGAAAAATATTATCCGAGTTTTGGGGATCTAGGCTGGGATAGTCCTGACAATCTCCATTTTACCAATGATCTTACCAATCAAATCAATTTCTATGATTTCGGCGACATTCTAAATTATGTCAAAGATAATGGTGTGAAAGTAAGTGCCGTTCATGTATCGGCCTCTTGCACTGAATTAGCTCGATGGTTAGCGGAGAATCGGTCGCTTGTCATGAGAGTCCAGCTGCAGCAGCTCTCAGATATCATGGTCCAAGATGTAATCACGGAAGGAGAATGAGTATTGTTGAAAAAAATTCCATTTAGCAAACTATTCCGTTGGTTTGCAAAAGGGTATTCATTGGTGTTTTTGTCTTGTTATGTTTTCAGTCGTTTCATTCTTTTTCGTTTCAGTTCTTTTAGGTTAAGCACAGGGAGTGATCAACTAACAACCAGAACCTATTCAAGTAATTTGATTGGCTTATTGTTTGAACCGACTATTTTATTGCTGATCATTGGCGGTTTGCTGTATCTTGCTTGGAAAGAAAAACACTGGATCAGAGAATTGATGTATCCAGTTGTTGTTTTGTTATTAATAGTCATTGGAACAATTCTTTATTGATCAAAGGAGGGTATGGGATGAGTTTTTTTAAGGAAATAAAGGAGCAGCGGCAGCAAAAGAAAGAAGCGAAGAAACAAGAATTGCGTAAAAAGAACGCTGAATTAAGGAAACAAGGAAAAGATCCGCTGAAAGGCTGGGGGCAAATGATGGATACTGGTGCTGGGGGATTCAACAAAGCCAATCCAATCGATACAAAAGTTTATTTTGGTGAAAAGCAGAAACGAATCGCTTTAGAAGCACAGCACAAAAAGCAGCAACGAGAAACTAAAATGTCAGATGAATAACAAAATCCGCAGAAAACGACCAAGTTTTCTGCGGATTTTGTTTAGATATTCAAGACTTTGTCTAAAAAGTCTTTGGTCCGTTCGTTTTTCGGACTAGTGAAAATTTGTTCTGGTGTGCCGTCTTCTAGGAAATTTCCGCCATCGATAAACATGACGCGATTGGCTACTTCTTTAGCAAAACCCATCTCATGGGTAACGATAACCATCGTCATGCCTTGTTTTGCCAATTTTTTCATAACATTCAAAACATCACCGACCATTTCAGGGTCCAACGCAGATGTAGGTTCATCAAACAGCATAACATCAGGATTCATAGCTAATGCACGGGCGATGGCTACCCGTTGTTTTTGACCACCAGATAGATTGTCTGGATACATGTCTTTTTTGTCAGCCAAACCCACTGTGTCCAGCAATTGAATGGCTTTTGATTCAGCTTCATTACGAGA
Source organism: Enterococcus sp. ARL09-542 (assembly GCF_005234805.1). Taxonomy (NCBI): domain Bacteria; kingdom Bacillati; phylum Bacillota; class Bacilli; order Lactobacillales; family Enterococcaceae; genus Enterococcus; species Enterococcus sp. ARL09-542. Next base: position 292,527 of record NZ_QPQX01000002.1, on the reverse strand, counting down.
CATCTTTTTTAAATCCATCGGTGCTAAGATAATATTCTCTAGTACAGAGAGATGAGGAAACAGATTGAAATGTTGAAAAACCATGCCTATGTGTTGACGGACGGCATTGATATTGGTGTTTTTATCCATTAGATGAGCACCATCGATAATGATATCACCACTAGTAGGTTCTTCTAAACGGTTCAAGCAACGCAGGAAAGTAGATTTTCCTGAGCCAGAAGGACCGATAACACAAACGACTTCGCCTTCTTGGATCGAGACATTGATATCATTTAAAACAGTGTTATCCCCATATTTTTTTACAAGATTTTCGACTAAGATTTTTTCCTTCATTTATTTCACCTTCTTTTCTAAAACTTTAGCAAGTTTTGTTAAGGCTGTGATAACAATTAGATACATGACAGCAACGATTAGATAAACATAGGTACTTTGTGTGGTTCTTGCGACAATGATCTTACCAGTTTGCAGCAGCTCCACAACACCAATAACCGAAATGATTGTCGTATCTTTCAGCGAGATAACGAATTGATTGACGAAAGATGGGATCATGATCTTGATGGCTTGCGGCAAAATGATTTTTTGCATGGTTCGGGTATAGGTCAATCCCAAACTGCGGGAAGCTTCCATTTGGCCTACAGGAACAGCTTTGATCCCTCCGCGAACGATCTCTGCGATATACGCACTAGCGTTCAGTGTCAAAGTGATGACTCCTGCAGCAAAGTCGGGGATTGTAATCCCAATTGCATCCGAAAGGCCAAAGAAAATGAAGAAAGCTAACACCATCATTGGTATCCCGCGAATAATATCGACATAGATACCGGCGAAGATACGCAAAGCTCGGATTGGGGACACGCTGAAGAGTCCCAAGATGATCCCAATGATCAACGCTAAAGCAAAGGAGATCAATGCAAGCAGCAGGGTATTCCATAAACCTTTTAGCAAAACTTTGTAATTGTTTTTGATTAAACCAGCGACTGTTGATTCATCGGCTTTCTTTTCTGTAGCCGAACCGTCTTTGATATAACGGCCGACGATTTCATCGTATTCGCCAGTTCGTTTCATTTCTTTTAACGCTTCATTGAACATTTGGATCAATTCAGGATTTTGGCCTTTTTTGACGGCAAACCCATATTGTCCGCCCACTTCTTTCTCAATCGGCGTACTTAGTTTTTGTCCTTGACTGATGGCGTAGCCAATGACTGGGTAATCATCCATCATGGCGTCGATCTGACCGCCACTGACTGCAGCATAAAGTTGATCAGCTGCGTCATAATACTTAATGGTATAGCCGTATTTGTCTTCATTTTCAATCAAGAAGTCTGCACTCTCGGTACCAACTTTAGCACCAACTGTTTTTCCTTCTAAATCTTCATAAGACTTGATACTATCGTTTCCTTCTTTGACCGCAATTTGAATACCACTTTCAAAGTAGGAGTCTGAGAAGTCATACGCTTTTTTGCGTTCATCATTGATACTCATCCCAGCAATCATACCATCCGCTTGATTCCCATCTAACGCTTGTAGCGCTCCTGAGAAACCAATGAAATTAAACTCAATGTTGAATCCTTGCATTTCCGCCGCTCTAGTTAAGAGATCAACATCGATTCCGACATATTCATTGTCTTCATTTTGAAACTCGAAAGGTGCGAATGCAGAGTCACTTGAGATTCGATAGACGTCTTTTTTCGGTTCAACTTTAACCATTTCACTTGCTTCATCAGAAGTGCTTTCTGATGAAGCAATATAAGTAGCAATGATTTCGTCGTATTTACCACTGGATTTCAACTCTTTTAGACCAGCGTTGAATTTAGCCAGTAATTCAGAATTTTGGCCTTTTTTGACTGCGAACCCGTAAGATGCCCCTTTTTCAGGCTCACCCACAAGTTTCATAGCTTCACCATTACTAATCGCATAACCTAAGACTGGATAGTCATCAAAGATGGCCACAACTGTTCCATTGCGAACGGCACCATAAAGCCCGCTAGCATCATCATAGTTTTTGATAGAGTAGCCATATTTTTTTTGATTGGTTTCTAGAAAACGAGCACTCTCGGTACCAACTTTAGCGCCAACTGTTTTATCTTTCAAATCAGCGTAAGTTTTGATATCTTGGTTGTCTTTTGCGACAGCCATCTGAATCCCACTGTCGAAGTAAGGATCTGAAAAATCAAAGGTTTCTTTCCGTTCGTCTGTAATACTCATCCCAGCGATCATCCCATCAAGTTGATTGGATTGGACGCCCTGTAACGAGGAATCAAAGCCTAATGGGCGCAAATCAACAGCAAAGCCTTGATCTTCAGCAATAGCATTTAACAGATCAATGTCGATCCCTACATACTCATTTTTTTCGTTTTGAAATTCGAAAGGAGCAAATGTCAGGTCTGTTCCGATTTTATACGTTGTTTCTGCTGCACTGACTGGCTTGTTCGCAAAAGCGAAAAAGCAGAAAATCACTGAAAACAGTGCACAAAACATATATTTTCTTTTCAAGAAAATTCCCCCTTTTGATTTTAACGTATTTTTAGATTATAGGTATTTTTGTAAAAACACACAAGTCTTTCGGTCAATATTTGCAAAAAACAGCGCTATTTCTGACATTGGGTGTTAGAAAAACTGACATCTTAAGTAAAGTTAAACTAGCAGAATAAAAAGTACAAAAGATGGCGAAAGTATGTTCGCTATGGTATACTATTCTATGGAAAAGCGTCAGCTTTCTTTTTGTTTCACGGACGCTTCGCAAATATAAATACAGGGGGAATGAAGATGATCGAAAGAACGACTTCCCATGAATTTGAATTAATCTCAAAATATCAGCCGGCAGGAGATCAGCCAGAAGCCATCCATCAATTGGTCGATGGCGTCGTTGGGGGCAAGAAGGCGCAGATTTTGTTGGGGGCAACTGGAACAGGGAAAACCTATACTGTTTCAAACTTGATCAAAGAGGTCAATAAGCCAACACTGATTATCGCACACAACAAAACATTGGCGGGTCAATTATACGGTGAGTTCAAGGAATTCTTTCCTAATAATGCAGTAGAATATTTTGTCAGCTATTATGACTATTATCAACCAGAAGCATATGTACCTTCCAGTGATACTTACATTGAGAAAGATTCAAGTATCAATGATGAGATCGACAAGCTGCGGCACTCGGCGACCAGTTCATTACTGGAACGCAACGATGTGATCGTGGTTGCTTCAGTCTCTTGTATTTTTGGTTTGGGTTCACCAATCGAATATGCAAAGCAAGTGGTTTCTTTACGAGTAGGAATGGAAAAACCGCGGGATCAACTACTGAAAGAAATGATCGACATACAATTTGAACGCAATGATATCGATTTCCAACGGGGACGCTTTCGTGTTCGAGGAGATGTGGTAGAAATTTTTCCGGCATCGCGGGACGAGCGGGCATTACGCATCGAGTTTTTTGGCGATGAGATCGATCGAATTCGAGAAGTGGATGCGTTGACTGGGGAGATTTTAGGGGAAACAGAACACGTTTCTATTTTCCCAGCTACTCACTTTGTGACCAACGAAGACCATATGGAACATGCTATCGCTTCGATACAAAAAGAACTCGAAGATCGATTAGCTGTTCTTCGAAGTGAGAACAAATTATTGGAAGCACAACGTTTAGAGCAACGCACCAATTATGATATCGAAATGTTGCGGGAAATGGGCTACACATCCGGGATCGAAAACTATTCACGACACATGGATGGGCGCAAAGAAGGCGAACCACCTTACACGTTGCTGGACTTCTTTCCTGATGATTTCCTGATCGTGATTGACGAGTCTCACGTAACGATGCCCCAGATTCGTGGGATGTACAACGGCGACCGTGCCCGCAAACAAATGCTGGTGGATTATGGCTTTCGTTTACCGTCTGCGTTAGATAACCGGCCGTTACGTTTAGAAGAATTTGAAGAACATGTGAATCAGATCGTTTATGTCTCAGCAACGCCGGGACCTTACGAGCATGAACAAACGGATACCGTTATCCAACAGATCATTCGTCCAACAGGGTTATTGGATCCAGTAGTAGAGGTTCGCCCGATCATGGGGCAAATTGATGATCTTGTAGGAGAAATCAATGAGCGGGTAGAAAAAGATCAACGGGTCTTTGTTACCACATTGACGAAAAAAATGGCAGAGGATCTGACCGATTATTTTAAAGAGTTAGGAATCAAAGTCAAATATCTTCACAGTGACGTCAAGACACTTGAGCGGACAGAGATCATTCGCGATTTGCGGCTTGGTGAATTTGATGTATTAGTCGGGATCAATCTGCTTCGAGAAGGGATCGACGTTCCTGAAGTTTCTCTCGTAGCGATCTTAGATGCGGATAAAGAAGGATTCTTGCGTAGTGAGCGTTCTTTGGTCCAAACAATTGGTCGAGCTGCTCGGAATTCTGATGGTAAAGTGATCATGTATGCGGATAAAATGACTGACTCTATGCAGCGAGCGATTGATGAAACAAGTCGCCGCCGCAGTATCCAAGAGGCGTATAATAAAGAGCATGGCATCGAACCAAAAACGATCATTAAGGAAATTCGCGATTTGATCGCTATTACGAAAGTTGCGGAAGAGTCAGGCGATTATACAACCACTTCGTATGAAGACATGACTCGTGAAGAGAAAGCAACTCTCTTATTAAAACTGGAAAAAGAAATGAAAGATGCCGCAAAAGCATTAGACTTTGAAACTGCAGCTACTTTACGAGACACGATCTTGGAATTGAAAGCAGCTGAGTAAAAGGAGACAAGAGAATGGCAAATGATAAAATCGTAATCCATGGCGCTCGCGCACACAATTTAAAGAACATTGATGTGACGATTCCTAGAGATAAACTGGTTGTTGTGACCGGTTTGTCTGGTTCAGGAAAGAGCTCTTTGGCGTTTGATACCCTTTATGCAGAAGGACAGCGGCGGTATGTGGAAAGCTTGTCTGCATATGCACGACAATTTCTAGGACAAATGGATAAGCCAGATGTGGATAGTATCGATGGACTGAGTCCAGCGATCTCCATTGATCAGAAAACGACGAGTAAGAATCCTCGCTCAACGGTCGGTACGGTGACCGAGATCAATGACTATCTGCGTTTGCTGTACGCCCGTATTGGACACCCGATCTGCCCGAATGATCATATTGAGATCACTAGTCAATCAGTGGAACAAATGGTCGACGAAGTACTGGCATTGCCAGATCGGACAAAGATCCAGTTGTTGGCACCGATCGTTTATCAAAAGAAAGGCCAGCACAAAAAAGTTTTTGAAATGATTCAACGAGAAGGGTATGTGAGGATTCGAGTAGACGGTGAAATCTATGATGTTTCTGAAGCGCCTGAACTGGAAAAAAATAAAAAACACGACATCGCCATCGTGATTGACCGGGTCGTTGTCAAAGAGGGCATTCGTTCGCGATTGTTTGATTCTTTTGAAGCCGCATTACGTTTGGCAGATGGCTACGCTGTAGTAGATGTGATTGGTCAAGAAGAGATGTTGTTTAGTGAACACTATTCTTGTCCTTATTGCGGCTTCACAGTAGGCGAGTTAGAACCACGTTTGTTTTCTTTCAATGCACCTTTTGGGGCTTGTCCGGATTGTGATGGATTAGGGGTAAAATTAGAAGTTGATACTGATCTAGTGATTCCTGATACTAGCAAAACGTTGCGTGAAGGTGCAATCGTTCCTTGGAATCCCATTAGTTCACAATATTATCCACAAATGCTGGAACAAGCTTGCTTGGAATTCAATATTGAGATGGACACGCCTTTTGAAGAATTGCCAGAAGAACACCAAGCAATTATTTTGAATGGTTCCAATGGCGAAATGTTCCATTTTCATTATGAAAATGATTTTGGCGGTGTACGGGACGTTGAAGTACCCTTTGAAGGAATTCTTCCTAATATCAAACGTCGCTATCATGAAACCAATAGTGATTTCACCCGGGAACAAATGCGTCTGTACATGACAGAATTGACCTGTAAAACCTGTCATGGCTACCGGCTAAACCCGCAAGCATTATCCGTCAAAGTGAATGGCAAGCATATTGGTGAACTTAGTGAGATGGCAATTAACAACGCCTTATCATTTGTCGAAAAATTAACGCTCTCTGAACAAGAAAAGATGATCGCAAAACCGATCGTCAAAGAAGTGGATGACCGGTTAAGCTTTTTGCGCAATGTGGGATTGGATTATTTGACTTTAAGTCGGGCTTCTGGCACTTTGTCCGGGGGCGAAGCTCAACGTATTCGCTTAGCGACACAAATTGGTTCCAATCTTTCTGGTGTGCTTTATATCTTGGATGAACCTTCGATCGGTCTTCATCAGAGAGACAATGACCGCTTATTGGATTCATTGCGTAAAATGAGAGATCTTGGCAATACATTGATTGTGGTCGAACATGATGAAGACACCATGCGTTCTGCCGATTATTTGATTGATGTAGGTCCGGGAGCTGGACATGCTGGCGGCGAGATCGTTGCAGCAGGGACCCCAGAGGAAGTTGCGGCTAATGAACATTCGCTGACTGGACAATATCTTTCAGGAAAACGGGAGATTCCAACGCCGGCAGAACGTCGAGCAGGAAATGGACAGTCCATTCGCTTGACTGGCGCAGCTGAGAACAACTTGAAAAATGTCAGCGTTGATTTTCCTCTTGGAAAGTTTATTGCTGTGACTGGGGTATCTGGTTCGGGAAAATCAACATTAGTGAATGAAATTTTGAAAAAAGCTTTAGCACAAAAAATCAACCGCAATTCGAACAAACCGGGAAAATATAAGAAACTAACCGGATATGAAGCAATCGAAAAGCTAATCGACATTGACCAAAGTCCCATCGGGCGAACCCCTCGAAGTAATCCGGCAACTTATACAAGTGTTTTTGACGACATTCGTGATTTGTTTGCAAAAACCAATGAAGCCAAAGTCCGCGGTTATAAAAAAGGTCGCTTCAGCTTTAATGTCCGCGGCGGTCGCTGTGAGGCGTGTAAAGGAGATGGGATCATCAAGATCGAGATGCATTTCTTGCCGGATGTCTATGTTCCTTGTGAGGTTTGCCACGGCAAACGATACAATTCAGAAACCCTCGAAGTGCATTACAAAGGGAAGAATATAGCAGAGATCCTTGAGATGACGGTCGAAGATGCTGTCGAATTCTTCAAACATATTCCTAAGATCCATCGAAAATTACAAACGATCGTTGATGTAGGTCTAGGGTATGTCACGATGGGGCAACCGGCAACCACTTTGTCAGGTGGGGAAGCACAGCGAATGAAACTTGCCAGTGAACTCCACAAAAATTCTCATGGAAAAAGCTTCTATATATTAGATGAACCTACAACTGGTTTGCATACGGATGATATTGCTCGTTTATTGAAAGTCTTGGAGCGTTTTGTTGATGCAGGGAATACAGTTCTAGTGATCGAGCATAATCTTGATGTGATCAAATCAGCAGATCATGTGATTGATTTAGGTCCAGAAGGCGGCGAGGGCGGAGGAACGATCCTTGCAACTGGTACACCTGAAGAGATAGCAGCAGTTCCTGAAAGCTATACCGGAAAATACCTCAAGAAAGTCTTATGAGAGAGGTAGGATAAAGGCGGAGATAAAGGGGATTTTAGCAAAATTTAATATTTACTGTAATAATTCTGCAAATTCTCAAATAACTCTTGTAATGCACCGTTTATTTGTTAAAATAGCAATAGGTAAATGTCTATTCGTAACAGAATAAACGACCTATAAGTTCTATCCGTTCAAAGAAGAGGAAGGCAATCAGAGGTACATACTTTGATTGCTTTTTTCTTTATGGTATTATAGGTCTGTTGTAACAAAGTAAATAGGTAAAAATCTAAATTTATATATGCAAAAGAGAGAGTGGTTTTATGAATCCGGAAAAATTCGTTCCTATTTTGTTAGGAAGCGATATGAATGTCTATGGTATGGCAAGAGCCTTTCACGAAGCATATGGCATCCAGTCAATTGCTTATGCTGGGACACAGCTTGCCCCCACCCGCTATAGCAAAATCGTCAAGGTCAATCAAGTAGCAGGATTTGATCATGATCCTGGTTTTTTAGATACATTGATTGATTTGGCAAAAACCACTTATAACGATCCCTCTATGACTTATTTGTTGATTCCTTGCGGGGATGGTTATGCTGAATTGTTAGCGAAACATAAAGCAGATTTAGCGTCATATTACACATTTATTGCGAATGATTATTCTTTGTTGAAACGATTGATCAATAAAGTGAGTTTCTATGAAGTGTGTGAAGAGTTTGGCTTACCTTATCCAAAAACTTTTATTTTGACACCAGATCTATTAGAGGATGGCCGCTTTACTCAAGAACTGCCATTTGAGTTTCCCGTGGCATTGAAACCGGCAAATAGTGTCGCTTGGTTATCTGTTGATTTCGAAGGACGGAAGAAAGCCTTTATTATTGAAGATCGTGCCGAGTTCGATAAGATTGTTGAGCGGATTTATCAAGCTGGCTATAATTACGAGATGATCGTGCAAGATTTTATTCCAGGGGATGACAGCAATATGCGTGTGCTGAATGCCTATGTTGACAAAGACCATAATGTACGAGTGATGGCATTGGGTCATCCACTTTTAGAAGATCCAACTCCTGGAGCAGTCGGCAATTACGTGGTTATTCTGCCGGATGAAAACCAACAAATCTATCAAATGATTTCGACGTTCTTAAAACAAATTCAATATGTTGGCTTTGCCAATTTTGATTTGAAATATGATAGCCGAGATGGGCAATACAAATTATTTGAAATCAATCTTCGTCAGGGGAGAAGTAGCTTTTTCATCACATTAAGTGGATTGAATCTTGCTAAATTTCTGACAGAAGACTTAGTATTTGATGTGCCTTTCCAAGAAACTGTTTATGGGAAAGCATATGCTCCAACAGCGAAGCTTTGGTTGGGTGTACCGAAAAACATCTTTTTGGATTATGCCAATGAAAATGAAGAAAAAGAACGGGCTAAAAAGCTGCTAGCCGAAAATCGCTGGGGGACTACCGTTTTTTATGACAAAGATCTCTCCATCAAACGTTGGATTCTACTAAAAAGAATGTTCTATCTTTACAACAAACGATTTAAACTGCATTTCCATTCGAAAGAAGGCTAGTCTATGGAAAACTTCTTTAGTATCTTAGGTGGAATGGGAACGATGGCGACTGAAAGTTTTGTACGAATCTTGAACCGTCGAACCGTTGCTCATAAAGACCAAGATTATTTGAACTATGTGTTATTCAATCATGCGACAGTGCCAGATCGCACTGCGTATATCTTGAACAACGATTTAGAAGATCCTGTTCCTTATTTGCTTGATGACATCGCTAAACAGAACTTATTACAGCCAAATTTTATTGTACTGACATGTAATACTGCGCATTATTTCTTTGATCAGTTGCAAGAAGCCACACCGATTCCGCTACTTCACATGCCGCGGGAAGCTGCTAAATCTTTGCAAAAAGAAGGTGTTACCGGGAAAGTGGCCTTTTTAGGAACAGAAGGTAGTATCAAGGCTGGGATTTATGAAGCCGAGTTACGTGCTTGTGGCTTTGATGTCTACTTGCCTGAGCCGCAATTACAACAAAAAGTAAATACATTGATTTATGATCGGATCAAAGAATCTGATACATTAGACCAAGATCTTTATTTTGAGATCTTAGAAGAAGTAACACATAAAATTGGTTGTGAGAAAGCTGTCCTAGGCTGTACCGAACTTTCATTGATGGAAGAATTCACGGAAAATAATCCTTATCCGGTAGTCGATGCGCAATCGATTTTAGTCGATCGAACAATTGAAAAAGCGTTAACTTATCGAAATTGAGCGAGGCATTGACATGGGAGTCAACTCTCATGTTGATGCTTTTTTTGTGCGGTAGTGTTTAAATGATACGCCCGGCATGATATACTGTTAATGAGTGAGGAAGGAGTTTTACGATGACAGAAGTAGATAATTTAGAACTAGTGATCATCACTGGTATGAGTGGAGCAGGAAAAACCGTTGCTATTCAAAGTTTTGAGGACATGGGCTATTTTTGTATTGACAACATGCCGCCGAGTTTAATTCCTAAATTCTGGGAATTGATCAAAGAGTCAGGGAAAGTGACCAAAATTGCATTGGTCGTTGATTTGCGTTCGCGTTCCTTTTTTGAAGAAATCCAAAGCATGCTGATCGATATCGAGAATACTCGATTCATCGATACAAAAATATTGTTCTTAGATGCTACAGACAATGAGTTGGTTTCTCGTTATAAAGAGACACGCAGAGCCCATCCCCTTGCGATGGACGGCTTAATAACGGAAGGGATCCGTAAAGAGCGTGCGATCTTGGAAGACTTGAAGACAAAAGCGAATATCGTGATCGACACGACAACTTTAACACCAAGACAGCTGCGAGAAAAGATCAATCAAGAATTTCGTTCTTCCCATGAACATGGATTTCGGGTGGAAGTTGTTTCCTTTGGCTTCAAATACGGATTGCCTATCGATGCGGATATCGTGATGGACGTGCGATTCTTACCAAACCCACATTATATACCCGAATTGCGTCCGCTAACGGGAAAAGATGAAACCGTATATGACTATGTCATGTCTTTTCCAGAAACTGAAGAGTTTTATCAGCAATTTGAGACATTGCTTGAAACTATAATGCCTGGGTATATCAAAGAAGGAAAAAGCAGTTTGACGGTCGCAATTGGTTGTACGGGCGGACAACATCGTTCGGTCGCTTTATCTGAACGGATCAGCGCTGCTTTAGCAAAAAATTACAAAGTCAATGTGACCCATCGTGACAAAGATAAGCGCAAAGAGACGGTGAATCGATCATGAAAATGAAAACCTATCGAATCCGTAAACCTAAGATCGTTGTCATTGGGGGCGGAACTGGCCTGCCGGTCATTTTAAAAAGTTTGCGGAATCAAGGTGTTGATATCACAGCAATTGTGACGGTCGCAGATGATGGTGGCAGCAGTGGTGAGATCCGCAACCTAGTTTCGTCTATTTCGCCTCCAGGTGATTTGCGCAATGTGCTGGCTGCTTTGTCAGATATGCCGCAACTCTATAATGATATTTTTCAGTATCGGTTCAAGAAAGAAGACAAATTTCTTGCAAACCATGCCTTAGGTAATTTGATCATTGCCGCCATTGCGGAAATGCGCAACAGTACCTATGAAGCGATCCAGATACTTTCAAAAATCATGCACATTGATGGCCATGTCTATCCCTCTTCTGACCAACCTTTAATTTTGCACGCTGTTTTTAAAGACGGGACAGAAGCAGTGGGAGAATCCAAAATTGCCTTGGATCGTAAAACCATCGATCACGTGTTTGTGCGGAATCAAGATGACGAAAATGAACCCAAAGCTGCACGTAAAGTTGTGACGTCGATATTAGAAGCTGATATGATCGTATTAGGACCGGGTAGCTTGTTTACGAGTATCTTGCCGAATTTGATGATCAGTGAGATCGGACAGGCGTTGCTAGAAACGGCAGCGGAGACTGTTTACATCTGCAATATCATGACGCAAAAAGGGGAAACAGAACACTTTACTGATGCAGATCATGTTCGAGTTTTGCATCAACATTTAGGGAAGTCTTTTATTGATACCGTGTTAGTCAATACAGAGAAGGTCCCAGAAGGCTATATGGATCCAGAAATCTACGATGAATACCTTGTCCAAGTGAAACATGACTTCCAAGGACTGCGGAATGAAAGTTGTCGCGTGGTTTCAGCGGATTTCTTAGAGTTACGTGATGGCGGTGTCTTTCATGACGGTGATAAAGTGATCGATGAATTACTGCGGATCGTCTACGGTGCCAAAATCTAGAAAGGAGGCGACGCTATGTCCTTTGCAGCAGAAGTCAAAAAGGAACTGACATCACTAGAAGTACATCGGGAACATGCAAAAGCAGAATTAGCTGCTTTGATACGAATGAATGGATCGTTAAGTATTAACAACCAGCAGTTCGTTCTCAATGTGCAAACAGAAAATGCTGCCATTGCTCGGCGGATTTATTCCTTATTGAAAGATCACTACAATGTCCGAAGTGAGCTGTTGGTTCGTAGAAAAATGAAGTTGAAAAAGAACAATGTTTACATCGTTCGCTTAAAACAAGAGACCAAACGTGTATTGCTAGATTTAGATATTATGGATGGATTGATGTTTCATAGTCATGTATCGGATGAAATTATGGGGAATGCCCAAAAAATGCGTTCCTATTTACGGGGGGCATTTATGGCATCAGGTTCAGTCAACAATCCAGAGACCAGCCGCTATCATTTGGAAATCTATTCGATCTATGAAGAGCACAATCAAGATATCTGCGATATGTTGAACTATTATGGATTGAATGCGCGAGCCCTTGAACGACGAAATGGCTTTATTTCTTATTTAAAGGGCGCAGAAAAAATTGCCGATTTTCTCACATTGATCGGCGCGACCAATTCGATGCTCAAGTTTGAAGATGTTCGGATTGTCCGCGACATGCGCAATTCAGTCAATCGTTTGGTGAATTGTGAAACAGCAAATATGAACAAGACCATCGATGCAGCTTCCAAACAGATTGACAATATTGAATTTATTCAACAACGGGTGGGGCTGGGAGCTCTTCCAGAGAAGCTGCAGGAAATTGCAGAATTGCGATTGGAACATCCTGAAGTCAGCTTGAAGGAGTTGGGAGAGATGATTCCTTCTGGAGCGATCTCCAAATCAGGCATCAACCATCGAATCCGTAAAATCAATGAATTTGCGGATCGTTTGCGAGATAAAGTCAGTTAAACTAACCTGTGCCACAGGTCATAACAAGACAACAGTTGAAGGGATAGAATGAAGCTAAAACGGCTAAGTATCAAGTAGTTTTGGCTTCGTTGGACCGCACGTGCGAGTCGATTATCCTTCAAGAGTGGGTTGCTGTTAGAACTGTGGCACAGGTTTTATTCATTGATCAATTGTGTCAACTCATCCGCTGAGATTGATTCATCGAAAATGTGACTGCCTACGATAACGGTCGGCACAAATTGAATATTTGCTTTTCGGGCTTCTTCCACGATTTCACCAGCATACGTGGAATGGTTATGTTCGGTTAATCCTAGCTGGTTTTGCGCAAATTCTGCAACCTCCTCTAAAGTTAAATGTCCCCATTGATCTTGTGTTTGATAGATTTTAGTAATATCTGCGATCGTTTGAGCAGGATTATCCGTTGCTACAAACCGATGCATCACATTTCCCCGTTGAAGAGACTCTTTTTCTTTATCGAATAATTTGATCACTCGTTGAACTTTTCCCGCAGCAACAGCTTCGGTTAGGATCGGCAATGACTCTTCAAACCATTTGCGGCAATAAGGACAACGAAGATTCATGAATTCAATGATTGGCTTAGCATTTTCATCACCAATCTTGATTCCAGTAGTCGTATTTGTTTCTTTAGCTTTGATAATTGAAATATCCATGTTTCATCCTCCTTTTTTTTAAGTTTAACAGAATTTCAACTAGAAAGAAAAGGAGAAACAACCAAATGAAATTTGTGAAAAAATCTTAGATTAGATAGAAACTGTATCGTTTGCTCTTTCACTAAATCGCTGCTATTTTGATTTGCAGTATTTATTCAAGTAGATTTTTCAGCTATAATGGATTGTGTGAGAATGCTCAAAATGGAAGATAAAGGAAGTTAGAGAGATGCGCAAGAAAAAAACAATGGACGGAAATACAGCGGCAGCCTACATTTCTTATGCTTTTACAGAATTAGCCGCAATCTATCCTATTACCCCTAGTTCAACAATGGCGGAATTGGTAGATCAATGGTCCGCCAGCGGAAAGAAAAATATTTTTGGACAACCAGTGAAAGTGGTTGAAATGCAGTCAGAAGCCGGAGCAGCTGGTGTAGTACATGGTTCATTAAAGACTGGGGCTTTAACGACGACTTATACAGCTTCGCAAGGATTGCTGTTGATGATTCCAAATATGTACAAAATCGCGGGAGAACGTTTGCCTGGCGTATTTCACGTTGCCAGCCGAGCAGTCACTACGAATGCATTGAATATTTTTGGTGACCATACAGACGTGATGGCGGCTCGCCAAACAGGCTTTGCGATGTTGGCGGAAAGCAGTGTTCAAGAAGTTATGGATCTTGCACCTGTGGCTCATTTAGCGGCGATTGAAAGTGGGATTCCCTTTCTGAATTTCTTTGATGGTTTTCGAACCAGCCATGAAATCCAGAAGATTGATGTACTTGAATACAGTGAATTGGCTCAATTGATTGATCAAGAAAAATTAGCAGCTTTTCGCGAAAAGGCAATGAATCCAAACCATCCAACGGTTAGCGGAACGAATCAAAACCCCGATATTCATTTTCAACAGCGAGAAACGGTCAATGCCCATTACGATGCGTTACCGGCAACAATTCGCAAATACATGAAAGCCATTAATGATTTGCGCGGAACCAACTATGATTTGGTCGATTATTATGGCTGTGCTGATGCAGAAGAAGTAATTGTAACAATGGGTTCTTCGGCTCAGACTGTACAACAGACGGTGGATCATTTGCTCAAACAAGGAAGAAAAGTCGGGGTCTTGACAATTCATTTGTATCGACCATTTCCATTGGAAGTCTTTTTGGAAAAACTTCCATCAACGGTCAAAGCAATTGCCGTTTTAGACCGTAGCAAGGAGCCGGGAGCAAACGGTGAGTCTCTGCTTTTAGATGTCCAAAGTGCCCTTTATGATGCAGCGATCCGGCCAGCTGTCATTGGTGGTCGCTATGGATTGGGTTCAAAAGATATAACGCCAGATCAAATCGTTGCTGTATACGAAGAACTGACGAAAACAAAAAGTGAGCAAAAAAGACGGTTTACGATTGGGATCATGGATGATGTTACCCATCTCTCGTTGAACACGGAAGCTACTTTGGACTTGACCAATCCCAATACATTTCAGGCGAAATTTTGGGGATTTGGCTCCGATGGAACCGTGGGTGCCAATAAATCAGCGATCAAAATTATTGGCGATCACACAGATAAGTATGTTCAAGGTTATTTTTATTATGATTCCAAAAAATCAGGAGGATTAACAGTCTCCCATTTGCGTTTCGGAGACACACCGATCCGCTCGACTTATTTGATCGAGCATGCTGACTTTGTCGCATGCCATACCCCTGCGTATCTGCATACATATGATTTGCTGAAGGGGCTAAAAAAAGGCGGTACCTTCCTACTAAATACCACCTGGAATGAGCAACAAATTGCAACTAGTCTTCCTAAACACATCAAGCGTTACATTGCAGAAAATGACATCCGTTTTTATACCATCAATGCCATGCAATTAGCAATGGAGACTGGGCTCGGCAGACGCATCAACACGGCAATGGAAACTGCCTTTTTCTATTTGTCTGATATTATGCCTTTCGACGAGGTTCTGCCGATTTTAAAAGCGGAGGTATTAAAGAATTACGGACATAAGTCCATGGAAATTGTCGAAAAAAACTATTTAGCGATTGATCGGACCCTTGAATTGCTTTACGAGATTCAAGTGCCAGCTGAATGGGCCTTCATTGATGTGCCTGAACGGAAATCAACTGCAACATCCCGTTATGTTCGGGAGATCGTTGAGCCAATCAATCGACAGGAAGGCAATCAATTATCAGTGGGGACGCTCGTTCGGAATCAAATGACGGAAGGAGCGATGCCTCTAGGGACCACTGCAGTGGAAAAACGAGGGATTGCTTTAGAAGTGCCAGAATGGTTATCCGACCGTTGTACGATGTGCAATGAATGTGCATTTGTTTGTCCGCATGCAGCGATTCGACCTTTCTTAGTGGATGAAGATGAACTGACAGAGGCACCAGAAGGGTTTATTGTTCGAGAAATGCGAGGAAAAGATGGTCAGAAGTATCGAATCCAAGTTTCAATTGAAGATTGTACTGGCTGCGGGCTTTGTGTTGAAGCGTGTCCCGCAAAGGACAAAGCTTTGGTCATGAGCTCTTATGAAAGCCAAAAAGAGCAAGCAATGAATTGGGCCTTTGCTATGACACTACGTCAGAAAGAGAATCCGGCAAAACCGGGTACCGTAATGGGCACCCAATTCAATAAACCGCTTCTAGAATTTTCAGGAGCCTGTGCAGGATGTGGCGAAACTCCGTATGTCAAACTGTTGACTCAAATGTTCGGAGACCGCATGATGATCGCAAATGCCACCGGCTGCTCATCGATTTGGGGCGGCGCTGCTCCGGTGTCTCCTTATACGACCAACGACCAAGGGCAAGGACCGGCATGGTCCAATTCACTATTTGAAGACAATGCCGAATTTGGTTATGGGATGTTTCTAGCAAATCAAACACGAAGAGAAGCCTTAGCAGCAAAAATGCAGGCAGCCTTAATCACTGTTCCGATAGATCTACAAGGGATTATGCAAGACTGGATCGATCATCGGGAAGAAAGTGCAGGAAGCCAACAGAGGGCGGCAAAATTACAGGCTGCTTTACAACAAGAAATTCATCAACAGCCAAGTTTGCAAGCGATTCTTGACGACAGCGACTTGTTTGTAAAGCCAAGTCAATGGATGATTGGTGGCGATGGTTGGGCTTACGATATCGGATTTGGCGGAATCGATCATGTCTTGGCCTCAGGCGCGGATGTAAATATTCTAGTTTTAGATAATGAAGTCTATTCAAATACTGGCGGGCAAGTCTCTAAAGCAACCCCAACTTCAGCGATTGCTAAGTTTGCAGCTAGTGGGAAATATGTGTCGAAAAAAGATTTAGGGATGATGGCTATGACATATGGTCATGTATACGTGGCGCAAATTGCTTCCGGAGCCAATCAAATGCAGACGATCAAAGCTTTCGAAGAAGCGGAGAAATTCCCTGGACCATCTCTGATCATTGCTTATACACCATGTATCACCCATGGATTAGCAGGTGGCATGAGACAATCCATCAAAGAAGCAAAAGAAGCAGTGGCTTCCGGTTATTGGTCTCTATACCGTTACAACCCATTAATGACTGAAAAAGGTAAGCCAGCAATGACACTAGACTATAAAAAACCTGATTTTTCGTTAATGCCAACGTTTATGAAAACACAGGTTCGTTTTTCAGCCTTAGGTGCAGCTAACCCAAGTGCTGCAAGTGCATTATTCACAAAAACAGTCTTGGATGCCAAAAACCGTTTCTATAATTATGCGCGTCTTGCTGGGCAAGAAGAAAAGATTCGAGCAAAATTAGAAAAAGAGCCATTGTCTGAAGCAGAACCTCAATCGGTGGAAAAACAAGGAGAATCTGTTAGAACTAAACAGCGTAGATCAGTCTCTGATCCTGAAGTCGAAGCAGTTCGCGCGGCAAGAAGAGCTGCCAGAGCGGAGCGGAGAAAAAAATCAGAATAGGCAAGTGTCACAGCTCTAGCCAGTATCTGGCAGAGCTGTTTTTTTTAAGCTCCATTACGTAAAGATCAACCGTGTTATCCAATAATCGAGAGTCCAGAAAAAAGTGAGATTTTTTTTGAAAAAATGAGATAAATTTGCTTTTTTTCAACGTGTTAAAAGAAGTCCTATGTTATACTATTATTTGAAGTCTTAAGAATAAAGGAAGGCTGTTTATGTCGATGAATTTCAGTGATTTTTTTAATTTTGATTATTGGAGAGAAGTTTTCTCGTTTAATATATTTTCTATTTCGTTTTTAATCAATGTTTTGGATGTTTTAGTTGTCTGGTATGTGGTCTACAAATTGATTCAGTTAGTCAGAGGGACCAAGGCGATCCAGCTATTCAAAGGGGTCGGGCTGTTTATCGTCTTACGTTTTTTAGCGGGTTTGATTGGTTTGAGAACTCTCTCATGGCTGATGGATCAAGTAATCACCTATGGGGTGATCGCTGCTATTGTCATTTTTCAACCGGAGATTCGGCGAGGTTTGGAACATTTAGGTCGGAGTTCGCTATTCAAGACCTCTAAGTCTGAAAAGCACGAAGACGAAGTGATGGTCCAATCTTTAGATAAAGCGATCCAGTATATGGCGAAACGCAAAATAGGTGCCTTGATTACAATTGAGCGAACTACCGGTTTGGAAGAGTATGTCGAAACTGGGATTGCCTTGGATGCCGATATTACCGGAGAACTATTGATCAATATTTTTATTCCCAACACACCTTTGCACGACGGAGCAGTCATTATACGAGACGGCAAAATTGCGGTTTCGAGTGCGTATCTGCCCCTTTCAGAAAGCTTGTTGATTCCTAAAGAATTCGGGACTAGGCATCGGGCGGCAGTGGGGGTGTCAGAAGTCAGTGATGCTTTGACGATCGTTGTGTCTGAAGAAACTGGGGATGTCAGTATCACTATGAACAACCAATTGTTATCTGGGTTATCTCGAGAACAATACTTGGATATTTTGAATCGAGAGCTTGTGCCTGAAGAAAAAACAGCAAAACGTAATCTACTGCAATCTTTCCTTGACGGTGTGAACAAAGGGGGAAGAAAATGATTAAGAAAGAACGCCAACGAAATATTTTTTATGGTATACTAGCGCTGTTCTTTAGTTTGGTGTTGTTTTTTATTGCTAGTGGTTCCACACTGCAAGTCAATCTATCCGGCTCTACTAGTGGTTATGAAGAACATCTTAGCAATGTTCCCATCCAAACGACGTATGATACAGATAGCTATTTTATCCAAGGGTATGAAACCACCGTGAATGTCACCTTGAAAAGTCGAAATCGTATCCAGTTGAATGCAGAAAAAAATGATGAGACACGAAACTTTCGCGTGATGGCGGATCTCTCTGAATTAGGGGAAGGAACGCATGAAGTTCCTTTAGAAGTTCAGAATTTGAGTTCGGGTGTAACAGCTGAAATCGAGCCGAAGACCATCACAGTGACTATTGAAAAGAAAGTAACAAAAACATTTACTGTTGAACCAGTCATATCGGGCGCAGATATAAAGGAAGGGTATTCTATCGCTTCTCTAGAGGCAGATCCTCAGAAAGTAGCGATCACTACGGGTGATCGCACCTTAAATGATATCGATCGTGTGGTGGCTGTCATTGATCCTAATGAGATCGGAACGTCCTCTTCAACAGTCAAAGGAACGATACAAGCGTGGGATACCGCTAAAAATGCATTAGCAATTTTGCCAGATCCCGAAACAGTTAACGTAACGGTAACATTAGAAGCCCCGACAAAACAAGTGGAATTATTCGTCACCCAGCAAGGAACAGTTCCTAACGGCATCTCCCATTTTATCTATAGAATGAGTGCAATCAGCGGAACGATTTCTGGTAGCCAGTCTATTTTAGATACATTAGATCAAATTGGCGTACCAATCGATATTTCAAGAATCACCTCAACTGTTGAGCGAACTGTTGAAGTGCCAGTGCCAGATGGTGTGACGATTGATCCTAAAGTAGTGACGATCCAAGTGACACCTGTTTTCCAATCAACGGAAACGAATGGTCAAACTGGCAACGAGTCATCTGCCGAATCTCGATCAGATGAAACTAGTGAATCATCTACTAGTGAAGAAAACCGTGATTCAGAAAGCGAAACAACTGTTACAACTTCAGATGAGAGTAAAGAATAAGAGAGGGTAATACATTATGGGAAAATATTTTGGTACAGATGGTGTTCGTGGAGAAGCAAATAAGGAACTTACACCAGAATTAGCATTTAAACTTGGCCGCTATGGCGGATATGTATTGAGTCAACATGAAACAGACGATCGTCGACCTCGCGTCTTAGTTGGGCGAGACACACGAATCTCTGGTCAGTTATTAGAAAATGCACTGATCGCTGGTTTGCTATCTGTGGGAATCGAAGTGTTTCAACTAGGCGTCATCTCAACGCCGGGTGTGGCTTATCTGACACGGGTCCAAAAAGCTAGTGCTGGAGTAATGATCTCAGCATCACATAATCCAGCACAAGACAACGGAATTAAATTCTTCGGTAATGATGGCTTCAAATTGGTGGACGAACAAGAAGCGGAGATCGAAGCTTTATTAGATGCTGCAGAAGATACGTTACCACGGCCGTCAGCTGAAGGTTTAGGAACCGTTGATGAATTTCCAGAAGGTCTTTTGAAGTATTCCCAATTTCTCCGTCAAACGATCCCGGGTGATCTAGAGGGCATCACCGTCTGTGTAGATGCAGCCAATGGGGCGACTGCTACAAGTGTCAATCGGTTGTTTGCAGACTTAGAAACTGATTTTTATACCATGGGAACTTCGCCGAATGGTTTGAACATCAATGATGGTGTTGGTTCCACTCATCCTGAGAAATTAGCAGAGTTCGTTGTCGAAAAAGGGGCCGATGTTGGACTAGCCTTTGATGGAGACGGTGATCGGGTGATCGCTATTGATGAACAAGGTAATATTGTTGACGGCGATAAGATCATGTACATTTGTGCAAAATACTTAGCTGAACAAAAACGTTTGAAACAAGATACCATCGTTACAACTGTGATGAGCAATTTAGGTTTTCATAAAGCTGTTGAAGCCATTGGTTTGAAAGATGTGATTACTCAAGTGGGTGATCGCTACGTTGTAGAAGAAATGCGCAAAAATGACTACAACTTTGGCGGGGAACAGTCCGGACACATGATCTTCTTAGACTTCAATACGACAGGGGATGGAATGCTGTCTGGTATCCAGTTATTGAATATCATGAAGCAGACTGGGAAAAAACTTTCTGAGCTGGCAGGTGAAGTTACGATCTATCCGCAAAAATTAGTTAATATTCGTGTGACAGATAAAAATGGCGCGATGGATGTACCGGCAATCCGAAAAATCGTCGAAGAAACAGAAGCAGAAATGAATGGGGAAGGTAGAATCTTAGTACGCCCTTCTGGAACAGAGCCACTATTGCGCGTGATGGCTGAGGCACCAACAACAGAAAAAGTAGATTATTATGTCGATAAAATCGCAGCTGTCGTACGGGAAGAAATCGGTGCGGAATAAATGAGATCAAAAACCAACGAAAGTCGTTTTCGTTGGTTTTTTTATCTTGTGAAAATATAATGATAATCCAAATAATGATTTTCATGTGGTATACTCACTGTATAAAGCGCAAGAAACCGATTGGTGAATGGATCTAAACGTTAGGCAGACGTGTAGAGAGGATGAATGTGTGATGGGAAATACAACAGGATGGTTAGTCGTGGGTTTGTTTTTTATTACAGGTATCCTATTTTTAAGCAGACATGGATGGCAATTGATTGCTGGATACAATATGGCTTCTGAAGAAAAAAAGGCACAGTATGATTTAGATCGTTTGTATGTAGCGAATGGCATCGGTATGTTGGTTCTGGGTGCTTTCATCCTGCTTTCATTACTTTTTAGTGATCACTGGTCATTAATGGGGAATATTTTATTCGTTGCAACTAGTTTACTGACGATAGTAGGGATAATCATCATAAATGGCACGTGGTGTGTAAAGAAATGATACATTTCTCCTATGTTGATCAACAGAGGTGCAATGAATCTGGGATGAATGCTGCTTGCTGTTTTGTGCATTACTTAAAAGACTTTAAAAAAATTGAGGGACGAGAAAAGAAAGGATGATCAAAATAGGCAATTCCAAGCAGTTTCAGCTTGTCTAAAAAAATTGCTTTTAATTGGTTGTACGAAAAAAAGAGCTGCGACAATCGTCTTGTCGCAGCTCTTTTTTCTGCCTAAAAACTTTTAAAAGTTTTATTCGACAGTCACTGATTTAGCTAAATTTCGAGGCTTATCCACGTCATACCCTCGTTGCAATGTTGCAAAGTAAGCCAACAGTTGCGTAGGAATCACGGCAACTAAACTAGTAACCAATGGATGGACCGAAGGCAAAACAATGTGATCCGTCGCTTTCGCTAGTTCTTGGCTGACGATGACTAAAGTATGAGCGCCACGAGACTCAACTTCTTTCAAATTTCCTCTCGTATGGGAGCCGGTCACTTCTTCAGTGATGATTCCGATGACTGGGGTTCCTTCTTCGATCAGTGCGATGGTTCCATGTTTCAATTCGCCAGCTGCAAATCCTTCTGCTTGAATATAAGAAATCTCTTTTAGCTTCAGTGCAGCTTCCATGGAAACATAATAGTCATTGCTTCGACCAATATAAAACGCATTGCGACTAACAGACAAATAATCTTCTGCTAATTGACTGATGACCGCTTTTTCATCAACTAATGTTTCCATAGCAGAGGCAACAATACTTAATTCATGGAAAACATCGAAGTCCTGTGCAGCACCAATACCTTTAGCATCACCGATTGCTTTTGCTAATAAGGTTAAAACTGCGATTTGAGCAGTATAGGCCTTGGTAGAAGCTACGGCGATTTCAGGTCCGGCATGAAGTAACAATGTATGGTCAGCTTCACGAGAAAGAGTCGAGCCTGCTACATTTGTAATAGTCAGACTAGGCAAATTCATTTGATTGATTTTTACCAAGACTTGTCGGCTGTCGGCTGTTTCTCCACTTTGTGATAGAAAAATAAAGAAAGGTTTTGCAGACAGCAAAGGCATGTTGTAGCCGAATTCACTTGATAAATGTACTTCAACAGGAATCTGTGTCAGAGATTCTAGAATCGCTTTTGCGGCCCAACCAGCGTGATTACTGGTTCCGCAAGCAACGATGTAGATGCGGTCGCTCGCAATCATTTGATCCTTTAATGCGTCATCGATCGTCACTTCTCCTGTGCCTTGATACTCTTGAATGAGACGACGCATCACAGCTGGCTGCTCGTCGATTTCTTTCAGCATATAGTAAGGATACGTTCCTTTTTCGATGTCTGTTAAATCAAGTTGTGCTTCATAAGACTCGCGATAAACAAGATTTCCTTTTAGGTCTTCGATTTCAATCGTTTCTGCCGTCACAGTTACCATTTCACCGTCTTCAATTTCAACGAAATGAGTAGTCTGATCCAGCATAGCCAATGCATCACTACAAATAACGTTAAACCCATCCCCAAGCCCAATCAATAACGGACTTTTATTTTTTGCTACATAGATGGTTTCAGGGTCATTTTTATCAACTAATGCAAAGGCATAAGAACCACGAATCAATGAGAGTGCCTTTTTGAACGCTTCTTTAGTCGAAAGGTCTTTTTTCAATACTTCGATCAAGTGGACGACAATCTCTGTATCTGTCTGTCCTTCGAAGTGATGATCATTTAAATAGTTTTGATGCAATTCTTCAAAATTCTCGATTACTCCGTTATGAACCAGTACTAATTCTTGGTTAGAAGAAGTATGAGGGTGGGCATTTTTTTCTGATGGTTTACCATGAGTTGCCCAGCGAGTGTGTCCGATACCGATCGTTCCTGTTACTTCTGGTGTGACTTTGTCTTCCAAGTTTTTGATACGCCCTTGTGCTTTGACTAAGTGGCCAGAAGTACGATCAGCAACATATAAACCTGCTGAGTCATACCCACGATATTCTAAACGTTCCAAACCATTCAAAATGACTTGTTCAGCATTTGATTTTCCTACAATTCCTACGATTCCACACATAATGACAAATCCTACTTTCCACTACTTATTTACGATTCATTATGTATTTCTACCTGCGCAGCAAGAGGTTTGTTTTCATCTCACGATGAGGTTTTGTTCTTGCTTATAGAGTGCAGTCCCTAGAGTTACCCGCCGAAAACTTCGATAAACTCTTTCCTCGTCATCTGTTGTACAGATCTGGCGCTATTCCTATTGGTCTATCTGTCCTCCTTAAATTATTTTGTAGAAATACATGCATTATCATAATATTTATAAGGGCGTTAGTCAATAGAAAAAGCTAAAAAAAATAATTGGTATAGATGTTATCAGAGGCAATGTTTGTTCTGTAATGGAGATTTAAAGAAGGAGAATTGCAGATGATCCAATTCGTAAAATTGGAATTGTCCTTTTTGACTATCCTTTTTTTTTTAATTTCGATACAATGACAGAAGAAAGTGAGGGATGAAGATGTCAGAAACTGTACAATGTATGACGTTTTCCGAGTTAAAGGAAATAGTGGAAAGATTAGAGAAACAAGAAAATGTCAATGATGATACAAAAATCATGTTAGACACTGGTTGGGACAGCCTGCAGGAAATTCTTCCGGGTGCAATCTCTGTTCAAGAAGCACAAGCGTTTCGAGTGCAAGATGAATTAACTAAAGAATATTTCGGCGGCTACGCATTGAAAGAAAAAAGCGAAAAATTCGATGCAAGTGGACTAGTTGAAGCGGTAATTGTGATTGAGAACCGCTATTAAAAAGGAGTGGAAAAATGAATAAGAGAAGATGGGTGGCTGTTGCGATTGCAATTGGATTGTTTGTGTGCTCAGGTGTTTTTGCTTTGATGGCTCCGCCAGCAAATGAAGAGTCGTCACTGGACGGATTGAATGCTCTTTTATACGGAAGCAATGAATTGGAGGAACATCAAATAGCGGCTGGAGATAGCAATAACCGCATCCTTCGCTTGACTTTGGAAGGGACGATTGCGAATACTTCAGGTGGTGGATTGTTCTCAACAGAAGGATATGATCATCAATTATTTCTGGAAGAATTACGTGCCGCGCAAGAGGACCCAACGATCAAAGGGATTCTATTTGAAGTGAATTCGCCTGGGGGCGGAGTTTACGAAAGTGCAGAGATTGCTCGTGAAATGAAAAAGATCAAAGAAATTGGAATTCCTGTCTATGTTAGTATGAAGAACACCGCAGCTAGCGGTGGTTATTATGTCTCAGCGGGTGCGGACAAAATCTTTGCCACAGATGAAACCGTGACAGGTTCTATCGGAGTTATTATGTCTGGATTGAATTATTCAGGTTTATTGGATAAATTAGGGATCGAAGATAGCACCTATAAAAGTGGTGCCTTGAAAGATATGGGTTCCTCTACAAGAGCCGCTACCGATGAGGACAAGAAAGTTCTGCAAACTTACGTGGATAATGCATACGGACGCTTTGTTTCCATTGTAGCTGAAGGACGAGGCATGTCAGAAGAAGCTGTTAGAAAAATTGCTGACGGACGGATTTATGATGGTCAACAAGCTGTGGAGAACGGGTTAGTTGACGAAATTGGGTTTCCTGAGGACGCCTTCGCTGCATTAGAAGCAGATCAAGGGTTAGAGGATGCGGAAATTTTTGAATATGGTGTCGGTTCCACAGGGTTCGCTTCTACATGGCTGGGTTCAAAGCTGGCAGAGTTTCAAGGGCTGAAGGCATCTGAGTCTAGTCGTCTTTTGCAAGTAGTAGAAAGCCTGGGTACGATGGATGCGCCGAAACCTCTTTATTATTATGGAGGTGAATAACTATGCCTGAAAAAGAAACGAAAGAGCCACGAATCAAACAACAACCTGTTGAACAAGGAGCAGAAAACGTAACTCTGGAAAATCTAGAGTCGACCTCTGGAATCTCTACAGAGCAGGCGAATCAAGAAGCACAACTAGCTGTGGATACCCCAAATCAAGAGGCCGCTGTGACGAATCATCCAGATGATTTCTATCAACAAGTATTGGGCTCGTTTAAGAGAAAAGAATTTAGCGAGGAAGAGATTGATCAGCGACAAAAAGAATGGCAACGGTATGAGGGGATAGAAGACAAACAGAAAGAACGCAGACGAGTGAATGATTTTCCAGATTACTTTTTTGCTGGGTTTTGGATTCGGCTATTTGCTTATCTCGTAGATGTACTTTGTATCGGAGCTATTACAGGAATTACTCTGGATACGATCTATCACTTAGGTGGTTGGTCAAGTAGCGGGCATCCTTTTGGACTCTACCAGTTACTCTCGTTGGCCATCTACTTAGGCTATTTTGTTTTATTAACAAAGTTCAATCAGGGACAAACGGTAGGTAAGATGATTTTCGGTATTCGGGTCGTGTCATTTACAGAAGCTGATTTGAGTTGGAAAACAGTTCTGACAAGAGAACTGTGTATGCGCTACGTTTTGCAATTCAATCCTTTCTTTTATTGCGGTTATTTGCCAGTGATTTTTACTAAAGAAAAGCAGCATGCCGGAGATTATTTTTCTGAGACCAGTGTGTTTACTATCAATTTGATTAAAGCATTCAATAAACAGGCAAATGCCAATATGTAACAAGAATAGACAATAGCGTAATGAGCGGTCAGTCTCTATTTGAGGCAAACGAAGACTGACCCGTTGAAAAGCGGTCTTGCTACCAGAAGATTGCACCATACAAGCGGAAGTGCGATTGCAGATCGATTACAGATAAAGGAGAATGAGATATGGGAGACACGATCCAGTTTCCAAAACCTGAAGACCGCCTGCGTCATTCAGCAGAAAAAGCATATCAGGCAAAAGATTATCTGAAGGCTTACCATGATTACCAGGAAATTTATACTGAGCATTCTTCTTTTGAGATCAATCAGTCTCTCGTTAAGTGCTTACAGCAACTGGCTGATTTTGCAAAAGCGTTGGAAGTGGCAGATGATTTCTTGGATGAATACCTACAAGATCCAAATGGTTTTGTTCAAATTGGTCATTTGTTGATTCTTGATGGTCAATACTTGCAAGCGAGAAAATGGATAAGACTCGCAGAGGAATTTTCGGTGATCTCTGAAGCGGCAAGCGAAAATTTAGTGAAAGAATTGGATAAAGTAGAAGAAGTTCAACAAATACTTGGTTTGGAAGATTTTTTAGGAAAAAAACAGTCATTGCTTGCAATGGACAGCAGCAACCAACCAGTTAGCGGGCACACATGGCACGTTTTTTCCCAAGGACTCACAAAGGATCAGTTTGTATCGTTGATGACGGAGCTGCTTCCTCAGTTAACGAATCCTTTTTTGTTACCAAAACTAGTAGAAGAACTTGTCCGTTTAGGAAGTTCACAGCAGTTTGAATTGATAGACTACATGGGGGATCAACGGCAGATCATTCCCAATCAGTTATCTTTATTGAGGGAAGTGCCAGTTTTCAGCCAAATGCGACAAGCTGTGAATGAACGAATCGGGCAAGAAAATCCAACCTTAGCAGAAGGCATTTTAGAAGAGTTGAATGATCATTTTGCTTTAAGCTATCCGTTCTTGCCAGAAACCCAAGAGATTGATCGCTGGGTACAAAGCTATATCGATGAGTATCAAGATCTTTTTGCAAAAAGCGAACCACAAGCGATCGACGAGGAGATCCAACGTAAGAAAACAAGATTACGAAAGATTTTGGGTTCTTTCTAATTCTGAAAGCAGATCACTCAAGAAAAAAACGAGAAGTTTCTAGGTAAAATGTTTACAATTAAAGAACGTTAGTGTACTATTTAAAGGTATGCATGAAACTATTTCATATGTAAAATATAATTGTTATTCGGAGGGAAATAAATGACTGCAAAATGGGAAAAAACAGGCACCAATGATGGTGTATTGACATTTTCGATCGAGCAAGCTGAAATCCAAAAAGGCTTGACGACTGCATTTAATAAAGTGAAAGGCAACTTAAACGTACCTGGCTTCCGTAAAGGAAAAGTATCTCGCCAAGTATTTAACCGTATGTACGGAGAAGAAGCATTGTATGAAGATGCATTGAATGCTGTCTTGCCAGAAGCTTATGAAGCAGCAGTTAAAGAAGCTGGTATTGATCCAGTATCACAACCAAAAATCGATGTTGACAGCATGGAAAAAGGTCAAGACTGGGTGATCAAAGCAGAAGTGACTGTGAAACCAGAAGTTAAACTTGGTGATTACAAAGAGTTGACTGTTGAAAAACAAGATCGTGAAGTAACAGAAGAAGACGTAGATGCTCGCATCAAACGTGAACAAGAAGCACAAGCTGAGTTAGTCATCAAAGAAGACGAAGCTGCTGAAAATGGCGATACAGTCGTTATCGACTTTGAAGGTTTCTTAGGTGAAGAAACATTTGAAGGCGGCAAAGGCGAAAACTATTCATTAGAATTGGGTTCTAACTCTTTCATCCCAGGTTTTGAAGATCAATTAGTAGGAGTGAAAGCTGGCGAAAGCAAAGAAGTCAACGTCACTTTCCCTGAAGATTATCAAGCAGAAGATCTAGCAGGTAAAGATGCGGTCTTTAAAGTAACAGTTCACGAAGTCAAAGCAAAAGAATTGCCTGAATTAGATGATGAATTTGCCAAAGATGTTGATGATAGCGTTGAAACACTTGCTGAACTAAAAGAAAAATACCGCAAAGAATTGACAGAAACAAAAGAAAAAGCTGCTGAAGATGCAAAAGATGAAGCAGCGATTCGCCAAGCAGTTGAAAACGCAGAAATCGTTGAATTACCACATTCAATGGTCCATGACGAAGTTCACCGCTCAATGGATGAGTTCTTGAACAACATGCAACGTCAAGGAATTTCACCAGAAATGTACTATCAATTGACTGGTTCAACGGAAGCTGACTTGCATCAACAATTTGAAGGCGAAGCAGAAACTCGTGTGAAAACTAACCTTGTGATTGAAGCAATCGCAAAAGCAGAAGGTTTGGAAGCAACTGAAGAAGACATCGAAAAAGAAATTCAAGAGCTTTCAGAAGCTTACAACATGCCTGTTGATCAAATCAAACGCGTCTTGACAGAAGATATGTTGAAACATGACATCACAATGAAGAAAGCCGTTGAAATCGTAACTGGTACGGCGAAAGAAGCTTAATTTTCATCAAAAGAGCGGCAAACGTCTTTTCCGATGTTTGCCCTTTTTGATTGATCAAAAAGCAATGGTGTGTATATTTCATACGATCGTTTTTTGCTTACTTTGCCTTTTTGAGCAGGAGGATCTTGACTTATTTTGCGGACGTGGTCAATTGCTAAGAAAACGTAACGGCCATGAGAAATAGCTTTTTCTTTCAAATGAGTTATGATAAGATGATTAAAGACTGTAAAGATAGTAAAACCAATTCCACTCCTTTACAGGTTAGAAATTTATCAAGGGGTGAACAGTATGTACGACAACACAAATGGAAATGACGCTGTTCGTTGTTCTTTTTGCGGGAAGACGCAAGAGGAAGTAAAGAAGATCGTTGCCGGTCCTGGTGTATACATATGTAATGAATGTATCGACTTGTGCAAGGAGATCATTGACGAAGAGTTCTACGAAGAAGCCATTCGTGAATTTACCGAGGTACCTAAACCACAAGAATTGCTGCATATATTAAATGATTACGTCATCGGACAAGATCGTGCGAAAAAGACACTTGCTGTAGCGGTTTACAATCATTACAAACGAGTGAACGTTGAGCCGACCGCAGAAGACGTTGAGTTGCAAAAAAGCAATATTTGTCTAATTGGACCAACTGGCTCTGGGAAAACGTTCCTTGCTCAAACATTGGCCCGTTCATTGAATGTGCCATTTGCTATCGCCGATGCCACCAGCTTGACGGAAGCTGGATATGTCGGAGAAGATGTAGAAAATATTTTGCTGAAACTTCTGCAAGCAGCGGACTATAACGTTGAAATGGCAGAAAAGGGCATCATTTATATTGATGAAATCGACAAAATCGCTCGTAAAAGCGAAAATGTTTCGATCACGCGAGATGTATCGGGTGAAGGGGTGCAACAAGCGTTGCTGAAGATCTTGGAAGGGACACAAGCAAGTGTACCGCCTCAAGGTGGACGGAAGCATCCTCATCAAGAAATGATTCAAATCGATACGACGAATATTTTATTCATCGTTGGTGGTGCATTTGACGGGATTGATACCATCGTTAAAAACCGGATGGGTGAAAAAACGATCGGTTTTGGAACGAACAACAAACGGTTCTCAGAAGATGAAAGCATCATGCAACATATCATTCCTGAAGACTTGTTGAAATTCGGCTTGATCCCAGAATTTATTGGCCGTTTGCCGGTTATGGCAGCTTTAGACAAATTGACGACCGATGACTTGGTCCGTATTTTGACGGAGCCGAAAAATGCGCTAGTCAAACAATACCAAAAACTGTTAGCATTAGACGATACTGAGCTTGAGTTTGAACCAGCTGCTCTACGCGCGATTGCGGATAAAGCGATCGAACGCAATACGGGTGCTCGTGGTTTACGTTCGATTATCGAAAATATCATGATGGACGTGATGTTCAATGTTCCTTCTGATGAGTCGATTGAAAAAGTCATTATTACCGAAGATGCAGCCAAAGAAATCGGTGAACCGACAATCATTTATAATGAAGAAACAAAAAAAGCAGTTTAATTTTAGTAAGTCGGATAGTTTGATGACTATCCGACTTTCTTTCTGAAAGCATATGAGATTTTATTAGAAGGGAGCGAGCAGATGAAAGTACATGATGCAGAAATTGTGATCAGTGCTGTTTCACCGGCACAATATCCGGATACGCATTTACCGGAAATCGCGTTAGCGGGTCGTTCCAATGTTGGGAAGTCTTCCTTTATCAATACATTGATTAATCGAAAAAATTTAGCGCGAACGTCTTCGAAACCTGGTAAGACCCAAACATTGAATTTTTACTTGATTGAAAACACCTTGCATTTTGTGGATGTGCCAGGATATGGCTATGCAAAAGTTTCAAAAACGGAGCGGGCAAAGTGGGGGAAGATGATCGAGACGTATCTTGCAGAGAGACAGCAGCTGCGGGCAGTCGTCTCTCTAGTGGATCTGCGCCATGCGCCTTCTCAGGAAGATATTCAAATGTATCAGTTTTTGAAATATTATGAGATCCCAGTAATCGTGGTGGCCACGAAAGCAGACAAGATTCCTCGCGGGAAATGGAACAAGCATGAAAGTGTGATCAAAAAAGCGCTGGAATTCGATCCAGCAGACACCTTTATTCTTTTTTCTTCCATCACTAAACAGGGGAAAGAAGAAGCTTGGCAAGCGATAGAAGCGGCCATCAAGCAATAATAGATAAGAGGTAAGATGCATGGGGCAATCTCTCAGGACTAGAAAATAAACGGAGAAAGTTTGCTCCGGAACATCTTTTATCGGAAAAATTCTGTGCAAACAAAAAACATCAATTAAGATGTTTTTTTGTTTGTTTTTTAAGATCCGTATTTTTTTCAGTTTCTTCTTTATCTTCTTTCGCATTCAAGAAGCGTTCGATGTCGGGTTTGTTTTCTTTTTTGTCATTGTCGGGAAGAATAGCAAACTCATCGAACATTTTATCAAGAGAATCTTCACGTTGGAATTTTAATCCCATATTCCCACCTCCAAGCGCCTCTAGTTTACCATGAAAACCAAAGTTTTTCATCTCAAAAGTAAGCGAAATAGTGTTCAATCATGAATCCCTTTACTATAATAAAATAAGAAGTACATAAAGAGGTGAGAAAGATGATCAAAACGAAGAAAATCTATGCCTTTATTCAATCGGCACAACTCGCCGATGCTCTGATGCGTGAACAAATAGCCAACTGGTTCGCTTTGGTCCGTCTTTCCTTTACCCCCACCAGCTACTATTTAAATCAAAAGGAAATCCACTCCTATGATATCGCTGAAGTACGCTCATTGCTGGAGGGAAGTATTGACGAGGTCAATTTTGAACTGATTTTAACCGATGGACAAAATGAATCCAGTATACACGTTGTCCAAGAAGCCGTACTGCAACGACATCTTTTTACATTTGATGTTTTTCAGGGATCGCGAGAACTATTACTGAGTTATATAAAGACCACAATGGAACAAGGCGGTCTCTTTAGTTATATTCGAGCTTATGATGAATTCCTCAATCATAATGTCGAAAGTGTAGAGAAACGCTATAACTTTCAGAAACCAGAAGAAATCGCTGAATTACCAAAGCGAAAAAACCATGCCAAAGAAATCGTGATCGATTGCAATCAATTTGCCGGATATGATGTTTTTTATAACGGGTTTTGTTTAACTTCCTGTTGGCGCATGTATTTCTCAGAGTACTATGAGCGAGTGTTGCCGTTAGTGATTATTAAAGATGCCCAACAAGTAGAACAAATCCAAACGATGGAGGAAGGGGTTGTCATGGTGGAGCTTTACCGTGATCCGTTTCAATGGGATCATCCTGCCAACCTTTCCTATCAACGTTTGTTTCGGGACCAAATCGGGGTGGATCAACTTACTTGGGATAACGGAGTAGGGATTTTGCGAGAACCGTTTATTGAATACGCGTTTGGCCATCAGTTGATCCAAACGATCCAATATCAAAATGATCGTTTACAGCCCACCGTCAAACGCAAAGCGACCCATTTTATCACTCGGAACTTTGATTTAGTTCGTGAGATTTACCAAGAACGTCGGGTGAGGGGATTGTTGAATGCACAGGCTTATTTCCCTTGGATCGACCAAGAAGGCATGCGGATGATGGATTACATTGTCTTAAAACCACAGTTAACGCTCGATAATGGC
This sequence comes from Enterococcus sp. ARL09-542, assembly GCF_005234805.1. NCBI lineage: Bacteria > Bacillati > Bacillota > Bacilli > Lactobacillales > Enterococcaceae > Enterococcus > Enterococcus sp. ARL09-542. Next base: position 260,285 of record NZ_QPQX01000002.1, on the reverse strand, counting down.
TTAGATGCTTATGAATTTTATATTCGCAGTCATTTAGAGGCGGATTACACTACGGAACATTTTGAAGAATACACCGTTTGTTTGCAGTTCTATTTGCCGCAAGAGGCGATGACAGATATTCCTATCGACGAATTGAAAGATCGTATGTCAGATGTTCGCTTTGGTTTATTGCATCGCAGCAAAAAATATACCTGGGTCAATCTAAAAAAAGAAACCCATCGCTTGCGGGTCTATTTTATGAATATGGAACGCTTAGCTGAACACCAATCCATTTCTGGAAATAAATAGAGCCATATAAAATAGCAAAGACAAGGAAGTTGAATGATTCTCGCAAAAAAATCTCCAGTGTGTTTCAAACACGCTGGAGATTTTTTTGCATAGGAGACGCTAGTTGTTTCACACAACACGTATTAAGCGGTAGTTACTTCTTTTTTTAACAAACCGAAGATGATTCCTGAAACAATCGCACCAATTAATATGAACAATAGGAATAATAATGGTTTTGATAGTAAAAGGACCACAAAGATCCCACCGTGAGGAGCCATCAATTGAATATTGAATGCACCGACTAGGGCACCAGTTAAAGCAGAACCAATCACGAAACTTGGAATGGCCCGAAGAGGATCAGCTGCTGCAAAAGGAATCGCACCTTCAGTAACAAAAGATAAGCCCATCACGATATTCGTCAAACCTGCTTCTTTTTGATCTTTAGTGAATTTATTTTTGAATAAAACTGTTGCGATAAAGATCGCCAATGGCGGCACCATTCCACCAGCCATGACTGAGGCCATTACGACACTACCACCTTCGGCAACCGTTGTGGCAAGTGTTGCTGTACCGAACACATAGGCAGCTTTGTTGATTGGACCACCTAGATCGGCTGCCATCATAGCTGCTAACAGAGCACCTAGTAAAGCGGCATTTGTTCCACTCAATCCTGTTAAGAAGCTGTTTAAGCCGTCATTGATCGCTTTCATTGGGACATTGATCATTAGCATGAGGAACCCAGTAATCAACAAACCAAAAACAGGGTAAAAGAGAATCGTTTTGATTCCGTCTAATGACTTAGGTAAACCTTTGAAAAGATTGCGCAAGAATTTGATGACATATCCTGCTAAAAATCCACCAATCAATGCACCAAGGAATCCTGCGCCACCACTGTTTGCCAATGCGCCAGCAGCAAAACCAACGATCAAACCTGGGCGATCACTGATACTCGATGCAATAAATCCAGCCAAGACAGGTAACATGAATCCGAAAGCGGCATTACCGATTTGATTGAACCAAGCAGCTTGTTGATTATAACTACCTAATTGATTTAAAGCGTCTTGCGGTACACCCATGAATTGATCGACCATAAAGGAAATAGCGATCATGATTCCGCCTGCAATAACGAATGGCAACATATGGGAAACACCATTCATCAAATCTTTATAGATTCGTTGACCAAACGTACCATCAGCAGAAGATTCTTCTGCAACTGTTTGTCCGCTACTGTGAAAGACAGGAGCATCACCGCTTAAAGCTTCATTGATCAGTTGTTCCGTCTTACGAATCCCGTCACTAACAGGACGATTCACTAGATGTTTGCCGTTGAAACGATCCATCTCGACCTTTTTATCAGCAGCGACAATGACGCCAGCTGCTCGTGCAATGTCCTCTTCTGTTAATCGATTTTTAATGCCTTCCGAACCATTCGTTTCAACTTTGATTTCTACGCCTAGTTCTTTGGCTTTTTTCTTTAATGCATCTTCAGCCATGTAAGTATGAGCAATACCTGTTGGACAGGCTGTAACAGCAACGATATAAGGGCGATCACTCACTGACTCTGTAGTTGTGACATCTGTCTGTTCTTTTTTTTGTACTTCTGCTTCAGCAAATAGTTGTTGGACTGCATCCGCAGTTGGTGCTTTCTTTAATTTCTCAACAAATTCTGGATCAATCAACAAGCGGGAAAGAGCAGCTAAGGCTTGTAAATGGGTATCATTAGCTCCTTCAGGAGCAGCGATCATGAAGAAGAGGTAAGTAGGTTGACCATCCAGTGCCTCATAATCCACACCGGTTTTACTTTTAGCAAATAAAACAGTCGCTTCATTGACTGCTTGATTTTTCGCATGAGGCATTGCGATACCGTCGCCAAGACCGGTTGATGTTTGGGCTTCGCGAGCCAAGATCCCTTCTTTGTAGACAGCAATATCTGAAATGCGGCCAACTTCATAAAGTTTGGCAACCATTTCGTCAATCGCACCTTTTTTATCCGTTGCTTGAAGCTCCATGATCATGGCATCTTTTAAGAGTAAATCGTTGATTTTCATTGTTTATCCTCCTTATGTTAAGTCAAAGTATCTTTTCAATAACAACTTCTGGCAATAATTCTTGAATAAATGCTGATGTGGCTAAATCATCTGAAAAAGCAGTGGCGCTGCCGCAAGCAACTCCCCATTTAAAGGCTTCCAGTGCATTTTTTGTTGCTGTATATTGTCCGATAAAGCCAGCAATCATTGAGTCGCCAGCTCCAACCGAGTTTTTCAGTGAACGCTTCAGAACATTCGAGCGGTAGATTTCGTTTCCAGTAAAGAAAATGGCTCCATCTCCGCCAAGGGAGACAATGACATTCTTGGCGCCATCAGCGATTAATTTTTGTCCATAAGGTAAAATATCTTCGAAGGAGTGGAATGTCGTTTGATACAATTCCGCTAATTCATGATTGTTGGGTTTGATCAGCAACGGTTGGTCGGGTAATGCTGCGAACAACTCTGGACCCGTTGTGTCAATGACGAACTCGGCTCCAGCTTCTTTGACGATGGCGATCAACTCTTGATAGTAGTCAGCCGTCAGTCCATTTGGTTTGCTACCAGAAAAAATGACGATATCTTCCTTGGTAAGAGAAGACAGTTTGTCTTTCAATTGCTGACTTTCATCCTTTGAGATTGTTGGCCCTAATCCGTTGATTTCAGTTTCTTCGCCAGATTTTAATTTAATATTGATCCTTGTATCGGCAGCAACTTGTGTGAAATCGGTCGTGATTCTTTCATTGATCAGCCAATCTTCAATGAAACGTCCAGTGAATCCGCCAATAAATCCAAGTGCAGTGGAAGGGATCTGGATCCGCTGTAAAATACGAGAAACATTGATGCCTTTGCCGCCAGGAAGTTTAAAGTCTTGCTTCATTCGATTAAGTTCGCCCAATTGTAATGCTTCGACGTGGACAATATAGTCAATTGATGGGTTGAGTGTGACAGTATAAATCATTCGGATACCTCCATAATAGTCGTTTGTGTTCGAAATTTAGCCGCATAGTTTTTCGGACAGAAGTCTGTGATAATCTCTGCGTCTTCAATGGCAGCAACTTGAGCAAAAGTAGTTTGTTGAAATTTAGAATGGTCCAGTAATACATAAGCTTTTTGACTATTTTCAATCGCGATTTTTTTGATCATTGCTTCTTCAGGATCTGGAGTCGTAAAGCCTGCGTCTACATGAGCACCATTCATTCCAATAAAACAGCGATTGAAGCGCAGTTTTCGCAATTGCTCACTGGCACCGCTCCCCAAGACAGCGTTCGTACTGATTTTGATCGTTCCTCCTAAAATCAATGTCTCGATTCCTTGATCGATCAGTAATGCCGCATGTTTGACAGAGTTGGTTACAACCTTCACATTTGAGATCGATGACAAGAAAGGGATCATTTCTAAAGTTGTGGTTCCAGCATCCAAGTAAATGACCTCATCCTTTTTGATCAATGAGACGGCATATTGGGCGATTTTTTGTTTCTCTACTTGGAACTTTTGCGTTTTTTCTTTCATATTGGGTTCAAATCCAAGGTGCTGGATCTTTTTGGCACCTCCATGGATTCGGACCAAAACTCCCTGTGCTTCAAGTTCTTGTAAATCGCGACGGATAGTGGACTCAGATGCTTGTAATTGATGGATCAATTCGCTGACTTTCACGATATCCGTTTCTTCTAAAAGGGCTAAAATCCTTTGATGACGCTCTTCTGTAAGCATTTACATCACCTCTTCAATTGTTATGATAGCACATAAAACAGTCGTAATCAATCACAATCGTTTAAAAACAATCAAAATGTAAGGGTAATACATTCTTAAACGGTCAAAAACGGTCGGCAAATTACTCAGAAAAGAATCGAAATGGGTTAATGTTTGACAAGAATGGCTATTCTTTGGCTTAATTATTTTTAGGGGGGAATTATATGAAGAATGAAGTGATATTGCAAGGCTTCGAATGGGACTTGCCTGCAGACAGTCAACATTGGAATAGATTGAAAGAAATGAGTAGTGAGCTTAAAGATTATGGATTTACAGCGGTATGGTTGCCTCCTGCATATAAAGGTACAGCGGGCGTCGAAGATGTTGGCTATGGTGTCTACGACTACTACGATCTTGGAGAATTTGATCAAAAGGGATCAATACCAACCAAGTACGGAACCAAAGATGAATATCTTGAAGCAATCAAAGCGTTGCAAGATCAGGGGTTGGAGGTTTACGCAGATATTGTATTCAATCATTTGATAGGAGCCGATGAAAAAGAAACGGCACCAGCGGTCAAATACAGTTGGGACAATCGCAACAAGCCGATAAGTGATGAAGAAGAGATCGAAGCTTGGACGAAGTTCACTTTCCCTGGAAGAAAAGGGAAATACAATGACTATGTCTGGACGTGGAAAAATTTTTCTGGCGTTGATTATGATGACCGAACCAACGATCATGCCTTGTTTAACTTTGCCCAAAAAGGGTGGGAAGATCAAGTGGATGATGAGATGGGCAACTATGATTATCTAATGGGCTGTGATTTGGATATGGAGAATCCAGAAACTATCGAACAGCTGGATAAATGGGGCAAATGGTATCAAGAGTTAACGAATGTGGATGGCTATCGCCTAGATGCTGTCAAACATATTGAGTTTAATTATTATGTTAATTGGCTTTTGAATCGCCGGGAAGAAAAAGGCAAAGATTTATTTGTGGTGGGAGAATATTGGTCGGGTGATCTGCCGAAACTAGAAGAGTATCTCGATTCTTCCGGAAATCTGATCCATCTGTTCGATGTGCCACTGCATTACAATTTCTATGAAGCATCTCATTCGAATGGTGCGTACGATATGAGTCAAATCTTTGCAGGTACATTGACTGCTTCTCGAGAAGACTACGCTGTGACTTTTGTCGATAATCATGATACGCAAGTCGGTCAGAGTTTACAGTCATGGGTAGATGGCTGGTTTAAAGTGCATGCCTATGCGTTGATCTTGTTGCGAAAAGCTGGAGTACCAGTTGTTTTCTGGGGGGATCTATTCGGTATTCCTGAACAAGGTATTGAACCAGTTGGAGAAAATTTAGAAAATCTCCTGAAATTGCGTGAAAAAATCTCCTTTGGCAATCAAGTTGATTATTTCGATGACCCAAATTGTATCGGTTGGGTACTGACAGGAGATTATGAGCACGAACTGTCTGGCTTGGCCGTGGTCATGACGAATGCCCAAGGTGCTGAGAAAGAAATGACCATCAGCGCCATTCATGGTGGTGAAACTTACGTAGATATTTTGAAAAATAATGAAGCAAAAGTTGTCTTAGACGAAACAGGTAAAGGAATTTTCCCAGTCAATGACGGTCAAGTTTCCGTTTATGTGGATGAACGTTTGGTGGAAAAATACTATAGCTAATTTCAGAAGCTGATTTTAGAAAGAACCGTTTGGTAATATTATACGACAGCGATTGTATGGCAATGAAAGAAGGAGCAAAACTGCAGAACATGTGTCTGTAGCTTTGCTCCTTCGATTTTTTTCTGATCGATAAATAAAGACAGGAGGATGTTGACGGCAATTTGGCAGCCAATGTTTAAGTCAGAGGACCATCAGCTAAATAGCTGATTTTTTTCTTCACTTCCGAAACACTATTCGAATCCGTTAAGATCAAAAGGGCATCACCAACTTTCATGATCGTATCTCCGCGGGTCAAAATTTCGTTTTCGCCACGACGAATGGAAATCAGCAACATGTTTTCTGGCCAAGGAAAGTCTCGAACGGCCATCCCATCAAATGAACTTTCTGCGGTTACCGGATACTCGATCACTGTTTTCGTTCCTCGGATATTCACAGCGGGTTCTTTATGCATCTTTTCAAGGAGAGACTCATAAATAGGATGACCACCAAGACCATCGACCACGATATAAGCTACTAAACTAACTAGTCCTAACGGCATTAGGTGATTGATTGATCCAACCATCTCTGTTACTAAAATAATAGCAGTTAAAGGAGCCTTACCGATCGCTGTAAAATAACCAGCCATTGCTACGATCACGAAATTCTTGATATAAATAGGATCCAGACCGATCGACTGTGCCAAAAAGGTACCAAAGATCGCACCAATCAGCGCACCTAATGTTAAGATAGGAAGGAAAATCCCCCCAGGCAGTCCAGCTCCATATGAAATCATGGAAAAACAGTAACGCAAAATCAGCAACATGACCAAAAACAACAGGGGAGCCCCGGTTTCTCCTAAAGTCAAGATAATTTGATTCCCGCCGCCTAAATAGTCTGGTAAAAATAGACCGATTGGAATAATCAGCACAAAAGGAATCAATCCATACCAGTCAGAGGATATGGGTAGTTTTCCATACCATTTAGGCAAAGACAGCAATGTCCACTGGTAAAATCGTCCTAAGATCCCTAGTAAGATACCTAAGATGACTAAAGCACCGTAATATTTCAAAGGCAAGTCATTGATCTTTCCTTGGTAAAGGACAGGTTTCAATCCAAAAAAATTTAAAGAGACAAAGTTAGCAGTAATCACTGAAGCAAAAGATGTCAGCCATACAAGAGGTGAAAAGGAATGATGGATCTCTTCTAAAATGAACAGCAAACCGGCAATCGGTGCATTGAAAGCCGCCGACAATCCTGCACTGGCACCACTGGAAATCAATATTTTTTCTTCTGACTTTGGGGCTTCGAAGAACTGACTTAAACCTTGTCCGACAGCAGCACCTAGTTGAATCGAAGGACCTTCCCGCCCCAAAAAAAGACCCGATCCGACGGATAAAATGCCCCCGATAAACTTTTTCCAAAGGACAGAGAACCAATTATAATCGATCTCGCCACTTAACTTCCCTTCAACTTGAGGAATACCGCTGCCTTTGATTTGAGGTTCTGATTTTACTAAAAGGATCACAATAATTGCAGTGATGATAGAGAGAATTACCCACAGTATGATCTGATCTGGATGATCAGCAAGGTGTCGATAGACAGCAGCAACTTTTTCGCCTATCCATTCAATCGCAAGGCGAAACAAACTAACCACGATCCCCACAAATGCTCCTACCAAGATTCCTTTGCCTATAAAGGCCAGGCGGGTTGTATCTAAATAATGGATTTCATGTTTCTTCATCAAACTCCTCACTTTCCTTATTTAATTTAGCCCTTTTTTGAATAGATAACAAGGAATTTTTTTGAAGGACAAAAAAGAAAAATTTAGCAACTTTTCAAGGCGTTCGGTTTTCCCTACAATCGGATAATGCTATAATTGAATGGATTGAGAAAGAAAGGATGGTTAAAACCATGTCATCCAAAAACGAATTACTTGCGAATATGAATCCCCGGCAAAAAGAGGCCGTGATGCATACAGAAGGACCTCTGTTGTTAATGGCCGGAGCCGGTAGTGGCAAAACGCGGGTCTTAACCCATCGGATTGCTTATTTGATTGAAGAAAAAAATGTCAATCCTTGGAATATTCTAGCCATTACTTTTACGAATAAGGCGGCTAGAGAAATGAAAGAACGGGTGAATCAGCTTCTTGGATCTGGGGGAGAAGATGTTTGGGTCTCTACGTTTCACTCGATGTGTGTCCGGATTTTACGAAGAGATGTTGATCAGATCGGCTACTCTAGAAACTTTACGATCATTGATACCTCTGAACAAAACACTTTGATGAAACGAGTCTTAAAAGAGTTAAATATTGATCCAAAAAAATATGACCCGCGTTCCATTTTAGGAGCGATCTCCAATGCCAAAAATGAATTGTTGACTCCGGCAGATTATGAAAATCAACAAGGGAGCTTGTTTGAACAGATCGTAGGCCGCTGTTATGCGCTGTATCAAAAGGAATTACGAAATAATCAATGTATGGATTTTGATGATCTGATCATGAATACCATTCGCTTGTTTAAGGAAAATGAAGATGCACTGCAGTTTTATCAACGAAAATTTCACTATATCCATGTGGATGAATACCAAGATACGAATCATGCCCAATATACGCTTGTTAATTTATTAGCGGACCGCTTCAAAAATCTTTGTGTCGTGGGAGATGCGGATCAAAGTATCTATGGCTGGCGGGGTGCCAATATGCAAAATATTTTGGACTTCGAAAAAGATTATCCGGATGCAGCAGTGATTTTGTTGGAACAAAATTACCGCTCAACTCAGACGATTTTGAATGCTGCGAATCAAGTCATCAAAAACAACCGCAACCGTCCAGACAAAAATTTGTGGACTGAAAATAGAGCCGGTGAAAAAATCACTTACTATCGCGGGGATAGTGAACGAGATGAAGCTCGTTTTATTGTCAGTGAGATGCAAAAACAAATTGCAGATAAAGGACGTAAATTCGGCGACTTTGCTGTTTTGTATCGGACCAATGCTCAATCCCGGGTGATTGAAGAAATGCTATTAAAAGCAAACGTGCCTTATACAATGGTGGGCGGACGCAAATTCTATGATCGGAAAGAAATCCGTGATATCTTGGCTTATCTTTCGGCCATTGCTAACCCAAGCGATTCTCTAAGCCTAGAACGGATCATCAATGTGCCTAAACGTGGTATCGGGGCGACTTCTGTCGAAAAACTTCGTGAGTTTGCTTCGCTTCATGAATGGTCCTTGTTAGAAGCTGCGATGAATGTCGATTTAGCCAATATCTCAGGCAAGGCCGGCAAAGAACTTGGTAGCTTCGGCATGATGATGGACCAGTTTGCCCAAATGATTCCTTATCTGTCAGTGACAGAACTGACGAAAGAAATTTTGGATAAAACAGGTTACAAACAAGATTTGATCAATCAGAACAATCTGGAATCACAATCCCGGCTGGAGAACTTGGAAGAGTTCTTAACAGTGACCCAAGAATTTGACAAACGCTTTGAGGCACAAAATGAAGATGATGCCGATGCGCCAGAAGAAAAATTGACTGTCTTCCTCAATGACCTCGCTTTACTTTCCGATGTTGATTCCTATGAAGAAGAAAGCAGTCAAGTGACATTAATGACATTGCATGCGGCAAAAGGATTGGAATTTCCTGTGGTCTTTTTGATTGGGCTAGAAGAGAACATCTTCCCGTTATCTCGAGCATTGATGGAAGAAAGCGAACTGGAAGAAGAACGTCGTTTGGCTTATGTGGGGATTACTCGTGCAGAAGAAGAGCTATTCTTGACAAACGCATTTTCTCGTACATTGTATGGACGCACTCAATACAATCGTCCTTCTCGGTTTGTGGAAGAGATTGAACAAGATCTTCTGCAGTCACTGGGAGAAAGAACTCAGCCGAAAGGGGCAGCTGCTTCCTTTCAGCCTAAAGTTTTCAAACCAACGTATACCCAACCTCGTCAGTCCACTGTTTCGTCGAGACAAACCACGACTGCAGCCGGCAATCAATGGCAAGTGGGGGAAAAAGTCAACCATAAAAAATGGGGTGTCGGCACGATCGTTCGGACCACAGGGGCCGCCCAGGATCTAGAATTAGATGTCGCTTTTCCCCAACAAGGAGTAAAACGGCTGCTTGCAGCATTTGCTCCGATCGAAAAACTATAAGGAGGAATCGAAATGGCTGTGCCATCAACTGAAGTTCAACAACGAGCGGAAGAATTAAGAACCACTTTGAATCAATATGCCTATGAGTATTATGTGAAGGATCAGCCGTCTGTCGAAGATTACGTCTATGATCGACTTTATAAAGAACTTGTTCAATTAGAAACGGATTACCCGCAGCTGGTCACAGAAGATTCTCCTACTCAGCGAGTGGGTGGAATCGTTCTGCCTGGATTTGAAAAGGTCATCCATGATATTCCTCTGTACAGTTTGAATGATGTGTTTGATAAAGAAGAAATCATCGCTTTTGATGCGCGAGTCCAAAAAGCGCTAGGTCGTGCCGTTGATTATGTCTGTGAATTGAAGATCGATGGGCTATCAATCTCTTTGAAATATGAGAATGGACGGTTTGTGCGTGGTGCAACACGGGGTGACGGAACAGTCGGCGAGAATATTACGGAAAACTTGAAGACAGTCAAGTCAATTCCATTAAAATTGAAAGAACCTGTTTCATTAGAAGTCCGAGGCGAATGTTACATGCCTAAAGCTTCTTTCATCCGTTTGAATCAAGTACGGGAAGAAGAGGGCTTAGAGGTATTTGCCAATCCTCGAAATGCCGCAGCAGGAAGCTTGCGGCAACTGGATACACGGATTGCTGCCAGCCGTAATTTGAGCACATTCTTATATACTCTGGCAGATTTCGGTCCTATCGAGGCACACGATCAATTCTCAGCGCTTGATGAATTAGACAGTTTGGGTTTCCGGACAAATCATGAACGGCGTTTGTGCCGAACGATCGATGAAGTTTGGGCGTATATCGAAGAATTTCACGAAAAACGCAGTGAGCTGCCTTATGAAATCGATGGCGTTGTCATCAAAGTCAATGACTTCTCCGATCAAGATACACTAGGATTTACGGTTAAAGCTCCTCGGTGGGCGGCAGCTTATAAATTTCCACCCGAAGAAGCAGAAACGACCATTGAAGAGATTGAATGGACAGTTGGACGCACAGGTGTTGTGACACCAACAGCGGTCATGACGCCGGTTCGAGTAGCTGGTACAACAGTAAGTCGTGCCAGCCTGCATAATGTCGATTATATTCGCGCCAAAGATATTCGCTTGAATGACTCTGTGATTATCTATAAAGCAGGAGACATCATTCCAGAAGTTGCCAACGTATTGACGGATAAGCGGTCAAAAGCCAGTGAGCCCTATCCGATTCCTACCCATTGTCCCATTTGCGACAGTGAATTGGTCCATTTAGATGAAGAGGTGGCACTGCGCTGCATCAATCCGAAGTGTCCTGCACAAATGAAAGAAGGATTGAGTCATTTTGTTTCCCGAAATGCTATGAACATTGAAGGGTTAGGCCCACGAGTTCTTGAACAAATGTATGAAAAGCACTTAGTTGCTGATGTTGCAGACCTATATTATTTGACGGAAGAACAATTGTTGACATTAGACAAAATCAAAGAAAAATCGGCAAACAATATTTTGTCAGCAATCGAAGCCAGTAAAGAAAATTCTGTTGAGCGTTTGATATTTGGCTTAGGGATTCGCCATGTCGGATCTAAAGCAGCAAGAATTCTTGCGGAACATTATCGCAATCTGCGTAATCTAAGCAAAGCGGATGAGTCGGAGATCGTTTCTTTAGAAACGATTGGGCAAACCATCGCGGATAGTGTTGTCACTTATTTCAACAACGAAGAAGTCCATGATCTTTTAGATGAGTTGGAGAAAGCAGGGGTCAATTTTGATTACCTTGGTTTAAAAAATGAGGAGCTCTCGGCTATTGACTCACCCTTTAAAGGTAAGACAGTTGTCTTAACAGGAAAGTTGACTCATTTCACTCGGGAAGAAGCAAAGGAAAGAATTGAGAACCTTGGCGGAAAAGTGACGGGAAGTGTCTCAAAGAAAACAGATATCGTCGTAGCGGGAGAAGAGGCTGGTAGTAAATTGACGAAAGCGCAAAGCTTGGGCATTACAGTTTGGGAAGAGAATCAAATGGTGGCAGCGATTGAAGGGAGCCATAACCATGAAGATTAAACACTTCTTGATCGTCGCGATGTCGTTAAGCTTTTTGTCAGGTTGCGGCAATCTCAACAAAGGAATCACGAATATCAACGAAGGTGAAGAGACGGCCAGCGGTAATATTACCACTGGCCGTGTCGATAATTCTGTCTATCAGGCAGTCATGACAGACGGCAAGTACCAACCGAGTGCTGCTAGAGGATTGAATGCAGAGCAAATGAACAGCGGGTTCAATCAAACCAATTTTGAGAATGGCTTGCTGAGGCTGTCCAAGCAGACTTTTTCTGTCGATACGTGCTACTTTCAAGAAGGTCAAAAAATTCCTGCTGATACGATCAAGAATTGGCTGAAACGTGTCTCTGATGATAACCCGCAAGGTCTTAACCCTGCCGGTTCAGATCAGCCGCTTATTTTTCAACAATTGATGGAGCAAGATTTTATTAAAGAAGACGGCAAAACATTGGTAGGTATTAGTTTAGGCTTTGCCTTTAATACCGTCTACTATGGCAGCGACGAGACCATTTCTATCTCTCGTGATGAGTGGATGGCAAACGCGCGGAAGACAGTCAATGCTGTTTTGACACAAGTAAGAAAAATCAAAGGGTTGGAGACTGTACCTATCGTGATCGGTTTATTCGAACAAGCTGCTAAAGATGATATCGCCGGAGGCAATTATGTTTATCAAGCAGTCAGCCAAGATGGAGGAACAACTATCGATCAGTATGAGAAAGTAGCAGAGGCCCACATTATTTTACCTGTAGCTGCGGGGGTCGCCAATGCTGCCACCGATGATGGTTTGGATAATAAGTTCAAAACATTTCGTGATGCTGTCATTAGTTTCTTTCCTGACTTGAGTGGTGTGACCGGCAATGCGTATTACGTAGATGATCAACTCCAAAAACTTGTTTTGAAAGTCGAGTCGAATTATTACAGTAAAACCGAGATCACCAGTTTTGTTCAGTATAGCGCAAAGCAAGTCGAATCTGTCTTCAAAGGAGTTCCTGGCGAGATCGAAGTCCAAGTTGGCTCTCTAGGGAAACAGCAAGCTTTTATTGCCCGTAAAGATGGGGCAGAAAAAATCGAGACCTACATTTTCAATTAAGTATGATAATTTTCAAAATGTATTTCATGATTTGCTGGAAAAGTGATACAATACATTGGAAAAACGTAAACGTATTTTTATGGATGCGAGAAAGAGGAGGATTTTATGGCGATAAGCGAAGAACAAGTCAAACACGTTGCCAAGCTAGCAAAATTATCATTCTCAGATGATGAATTACATGAGTTTACCTCTCAGCTAGGAAAAATTATTGATATGGTAGAAACCTTAGAGGAAGTAGACACAGAAGGTGTGCCATTTACATCAAACGTTGCTGAAACAATCAATGTGATGCGTGAAGATATCGCAGCAGAAGGCTGGAACCGACAAGAATTGATGCGTAATGTGCCGGAATCAGAAGATGGTTTCATTAAAGTACCAGCAATTATTGATAATGGGGAGGCCGGTGCGTAATGACAGAATTAGTAAGTAAAAGTTTGGAAGAGCTCCATGGCATGCTTGTTTCCAAAGAAATTTCAGCTGTCGATTTGACAGCAGAGACATTCGAGCAAATCAAAGCGACTGAACCAAAAGTGGATTCTTTTATTACATTGAACGAGTCAAACGCGATGGCATTAGCCAAAGCAATTGATGAGAAGGGTATTTCTGAAAGCAATGTTTTGGCAGGGATTCCGATTGGGATCAAAGACAATATCGTGACCAAAGACCTACTGACTACAGCTGCATCTAAGATCTTGGCTAACTTTGAACCAATATATGATGCAACTGTGATGGAAAAAGTCTACCAAGCAGACATGATACCAGTCGGTAAATTGAACATGGATGAATTTGCCATGGGAGCAAGTACGGAAACTTCCTACTTCAAAAAAACAAAGAATGCGTGGGATCATACCAAAGTTCCTGGCGGTTCTTCTGGTGGTTCTGCAGCTGCAGTAGCTGCTGGGCAAGTACCAGTCTCATTAGGGAGTGACACAGGTGGTTCGATCCGGCAGCCTGCTTCTTTCAATGGAATCGTAGGAATGAAACCAACATATGGTCGTGTTTCACGTTTTGGTCTGATTGCGTTTGCTTCTTCATTGGATCAAATCGGACCAATGACTCGTTCAGTAAAAGATAATGCACTGGCATTGTCTGCCATTAGTGGATTTGACGCCAAAGACAGCACTTCTGCTGGAGTAGCAGTACCAGATTTTGCTGCAGGGTTAACTGGCGATATCAAAGGTATGAAAGTTGCGCTGCCAAAAGAATATATGGGTGAGGGGATTCAACCTGGTGTCCGTGAAGCTGTGTTGAAAGCGGCAGAAACATTCCGAGCATTAGGAGCAACAGTCGAAGAAGTCAGCTTGCCTCATTCTAAATATGGCGTTTCCGTTTATTATATTATTGCCTCTTCTGAAGCAAGCTCTAACTTGCAACGTTTTGACGGAATCCGTTATGGCTACCGTTCAGAAAACGTAAAAAATCTAGACGATGTGTATGTCAATTCTCGTAGTGAAGGATTCGGAGAAGAAGTAAAACGCCGGATCATGTTAGGGACATTCTCATTAAGTGCTGGATATTATGATGCTTACTTCAAAAAGGCTGGACAAGTCCGTACATTGATCAAACAAGATTTTGACAAAGTATTTGCTGATTACGATTTGATTATTGGTCCTGCATCTCCAACCGTTGCTTTTGGTCTAGGTGAAAATATCAATGATCCAATCACAATGTACATGAATGATATCTTAACGATTCCAGTCAATTTGGCTGGATTGCCAGGTATGTCTGTACCAGCAGGATTTTCTGAAGGATTACCAGTCGGTTTGCAAATCATTGGTAAACATTTTGATGAAGCAACGATGTATCAAGCGGCTTATGCGTTTGAACAAGCAACTGATTTTCATACGAAAAAACCAGTGATTTTAGGAGGGAATAACGCATGAACTTCGAAACAGTCATTGGGCTTGAAGTCCACGTAGAATTAAAAACAAACTCAAAAATCTTTTCACCGGCGCCAGCACATTTTGGTGCCGAGCCAAATAGCAATACGAATGTGATTGACTGGGGTTATCCAGGGGTATTACCGGTGATGAATAAAGCCGCGTTAGAATTTGGGATGAAAGCAGCACTAGCGTTAAACTGTGAAATTTCCAAAGATACTCATTTCGACCGCAAAAACTATTTCTATCCGGATAATCCGAAAGCCTATCAAATTTCTCAATTTGACCAACCAATCGGTCATGATGGTTGGATCGAGATCGAAGTAGCAGGCAAAAAGAAAAAAATCCGTATTGAGCGGGTTCATCTTGAAGAAGATGCAGGGAAAAATATGCATGGCATCGGCGGCTATTCCTATGTGGATTTAAATCGTCAGGGCACGCCGTTGATCGAGATCGTTTCTGAAGCAGATATGCGCTCGCCAGAAGAAGCCTATGCTTATTTGGAAGCTTTGCGCTCTATCATCCAATTTACAGAAGTATCTGATGTGAAGATGGAAGAAGGATCCATGCGTTGTGATGCCAATATCTCTTTACGTCCTTATGGTCAAGAAGCTTTTGGTACCAAAACCGAATTGAAAAACCTAAACTCTATGTCCTTTGTCAAAAAAGGCTTGGCTTTCGAAGAAAAACGCCAAGCAAAAGTATTGCTTTCTGGCGGTGAGATCCAACAAGAAACACGTCGTTTTGATGAAACCACTAATAAGACAATCTTGATGCGGGTCAAAGAAGGATCATCTGATTACCGTTATTTCCCAGAACCAGATATTCCTAAATTTGTTATTGATGACGAATGGATCGAACGAGTACGGCAAACATTGCCAGAACTTCCACAAAAACGCCGCCAACGGTACATCAACGAACTTGGATTGCCAGAATACGACGCAATGGTCTTGACACTGACCAAAGAAATGTCCGACTTCTTTGAAGCAACCATCGATGCTGGGGCGGAACCAAAACAAGCATCAAACTGGTTGATGGGTGAAGTTTCGGCCTACTTGAACAGTGAAAAATTGGAATTAGAAGAAACCAAATTAACGCCGGATAATCTTGCAGGAATGATCCAACTGATTGCTGATGGAACGATCAGTTCTAAGATTGCGAAAAAAGTCTTTAAAGAATTGATCACCAATGGCGGCGATGCCAAAGAAGTTGTCAAAGCGAAAGGATTGATCCAACTATCCGATCCAGCACAACTTCTGCCAATGATCAATGAAGTCTTGGATAAGAATCAACAATCTGTTGATGACTTCAAGAACGGAAAAGACCGGGCAGTTGGGTTCTTAGTTGGTCAAATCATGAAAGCAACTAAAGGACAAGCGAACCCTGGCGTTGTGAACAAATTACTTCAAGAAGAATTAGCAAAACGATAAGAGGCGGAATATGAAAAGAGCCAGAGTCATTTATAATCCAACATCAGGAAAAGAACTGATTCGTAAACATCTTGCCGATATATTAGAAGTCTTAGAGAAAGCCGGTTATGAAGCCAGTGCTTTTGCGACGACTGCTCTCCCATTCTCTGCTCGCGATGAAGCGAGTAGGGCAGGGAGAGCCGGATTTGATCTGGTTGTTGCAGCCGGAGGCGACGGAACCATTAATGAGGTAGTTAATGGTATCGCTCCGCTAAAAAAGCGCCCCAAAATGGCGATCATCCCAGGCGGAACAACCAATGATTATGCTCGTGCATTGAAGATTCCTAGAAACGATGTGAAGGCTGCTGCAGAAGTCATTCTCAAGGAACAAACGATCAAAATGGATATTGGAAAAACTGATCGGGATTATTTTATCAATATCGCTGCAGGTGGACACCTGACTGAGTTGACCTATGATGTTCCTTCAGAGTTGAAGAGTGTGTTCGGTTATTTGGCATATCTTGCAAAAGGCGCAGAATTGTTGCCGCGAGTCAAACCAATCAAGATGCACTTTAAATATGACGATGGAGAATATATTGGCGGCGCTTCGATGTTCTTCCTAGGATTGACGAATTCAGTGGGAGGTTTTGAACAAATCGCCCCGGATGCGAAACTTGACGATGGGAAATTTTCGCTGATCATAGTGAAAACGGCAAATATTTTTGAGATCGTTCATCTGATTGCATTGATGATGAACGGTGGCAAACATATCAATGACCGACGCTTGATCTATACAAAAACGTCTCGTTTAGAAGTCGATGCGCCAGATGCAAAAGATTGTTTGATGATCAATTTAGATGGTGAATACGGCGGCGATGCCCCGATGATCTTTACCAACTTGCATAATCATATTGAATTTTTTGCTAACCTAGATCAAATTCCAGATGACGCAGTTGTTGGAGAATCTTACGAAGAACTTAGTCAGGGATTCATCAAAGAAGTCGAACGGTTATCAGATGAGGACATCAACGGTGATGGCTTTATCGGTGAAAAGCAGAAACAGTAGTAATCAAAAGAACATGAAGCGGTGCGCTTCCTGTTCTTTTTTTGAAAGGAAGAAAGAACATGTGGACAATTCCACTTCTTTTTTTTCAATAAAGGCTGCTGGATCAATCTTTTGTCTTTTTCCTTATTAAGTGAATCGCTTTGAATGTTTCACAATTGGTTCGTGTTTCACGATTTACAAAGCAAAGCGGAACCAATGAAACAGAAAAAAACGAATGAAAATACTTCTTTTTTTTATATCAGTCGATAATTCGCTTTTTTTGTTAGCAAAAAAAAATTTATGTTCGTTATTTACGGTTGAATTTATGGCATCCTACTGTGCCAAATCGGTATAGAATATGCTATAATAATGAAACTAAGAAATGGGGGGACCAGAATGGCGCAGATTGATTCAGAAATGGCATTGAATCTGCTTTTAGAGGATGCCGAACGAATCAAACGATTGATTCGCAATCAAGAAAATAGTTTGTGTATTGCTCAGTGTAAAGCATTCGAGGAAGTCGTTGACACACAAATGTATGGCTTATCACGACAAGTCGCTTTCGCAACACGCTTGGGTATTGTAGACAATGCTGCTGGCCAACAATTGATGGCAGATCTGGAAAAAGACCTAAATCAATTGTATAGCGAAGTATATGAAGAACAAAAATCTACTGAAATCGGCAAGGAGGCATAATCTTGCCAGAAAAAGTTAAAAAAAGACACCTTTTAGACTATAGCATTTTAATACCTTACCTTATTTTATGCGTAACTGGTTTGATGATGGTTTACAGTTCGACCTCATATGTCGCTATGACAGCAAAGCCACCGACTACTTCAGCAGCTTATGTGATCAATCAAGCCGTTTTTTGGGTGGTAAGTTTGATTATGATCACGATCATGTACAAGATGAAAACTGATGTCTTTCGCAATAAGAAGTTTGTCCAAATTGCCATGATCGTTATTTTCTTTCTTTTGATCGCCGCCTTTTTCTTCCAAAAAAGGAATGGTGCATGGGGCTGGCTCTCGATTGCAGGATTCTCTGTTCAGCCAGCGGAGTACTTAAAGTTTATTATCATTTGGTTCTTGTCGGTCACATTCTCTTATCGCCAAGAGGGCATCCAGCAAGACTTCTGGGGTTCTGTGAGAAGACCAATGGCGATCGTATTGGCTTATACGGTGATTTTGGCCTTCTATCCCGATTTCGGGAACGCTGTTATTATTTTCATGCTGGCTTTTGTGGTTTTGCTGGCTAGCGGATTAAACTATGTGTATACCCTGATATTAGGTGGGGCCACAGTTCTCTTTAGTTTTTTGGCGATTACTTTTGTCAATTTGACAGGTGGGAAATTTCTGCCTGAATATATCTACAATCGATTTGCCGCTTTCACCAATCCTTTTGCCGATGAATTTGATACAGGACATCAAATGGTCAATGGATATTATGCCATGTTCAATGGCGGATTATTTGGTCGCGGATTAGGAAATAGTATTCAAAAACGAGGCTTCTTGAATGAAGCCCATACCGATTATATTTTTTCAATCGTGATGGAAGAACTTGGCTTGATTCCCTCAATCGTTTTGTTAGGGATTCTCTTTTATATGGTAGGAAGAATGTTTTTGATTGGCATTCGATCAAGAGATTCCTTTAATTCCATGATGTGTATTGGGATCGGGACATTATTTATGTCACAGATCTTTATCAATTTAGGTGGGATCACCGGCTTGATTCCGTTAACGGGGATCACTTTTCCTTTTTTGAGTCAAGGAGGATCAAGTTTGTTAATGTTGTCGATTTGTATCGGCTTTATTTTGAACATTAGTGCAGAAGAAAAGAGGAAACAATATAGTTTGAATTATTGATCAATGGAATGGAGTGGTATGATGAAAAAAGTATTAGTCGCTAATCGTGGAGAAATCGCGATTCGAGTTTTCCGTGCGTGTGCAGAGTTGGGCATCAAAACAGTGGGTATCTACGCTGCAGAAGATGAATATTCAGTCCATCGTTTTAAAGCGGATGAAGCGTATCTTGTCGGAAAAGGCAAGCGCCCCATTGAAGCCTATCTGGACATAGAAGATATTATTCGCACCGCGAAAAAGGCCGGTGCCGAAGCGATTCATCCCGGTTACGGATTTTTATCCGAGAATTTAGCGTTTGCGCAACGCTGTGAAGAAGAAGGCTTGATTTTTATTGGACCTTCGACACACCATCTGGATATCTTTGGCGATAAAATCAAAGCCAAAACAGCTGCAATCGAGGCTGGTATCCAATCCATTCCAGGTTCCGACGGACCCGTCAACACTATTGATGACGTTTTGCTGTTTGCTGAAACCCATGGTTATCCAATCATGATCAAAGCAGCCTTAGGCGGTGGTGGCCGCGGCATGCGGGTCGCTCACGATGAGAAAGAAGCCCGTGAAGGTTACGAACGAGCGAAAAGCGAAGCGAAAGCGGCATTTGGTAGTGATGAAGTCTATGTAGAGAAATACATCAGTAATCCAAAACATATCGAAGTGCAAATATTAGGGGACAGTCATGGCAATGTTGTCCATCTATTTGAAAGAGATTGTTCTGTCCAACGTCGACACCAAAAAGTGGTGGAAGTCGCTCCATGTGTATCAATGAATGCTGCCCAACGAGAAAAAATTTGTCAAGCTGCGGTACAGTTGATGAAACATGTCGGGTATATCAATGCGGGAACCGTAGAGTTTTTGGTAGAAGGAGACAACTTTTACTTTATCGAAGTGAATCCTCGGGTTCAAGTAGAGCATACCATTACTGAAATGATCACTAACTTGGACATTGTAACGACACAAATTTTGATTGCTCAAGGGAAAGACTTGCACAAAGAAATCGGAATCCCGCAACAAAAGGATATCCACTTTGAAGGGGTTGCGATCCAGTGTCGTGTAACGACAGAAGATCCTGCCAATAACTTTATGCCTGATACTGGAAAAATCGATACTTATCGTTCACCTGGTGGTTTTGGCGTTCGGCTAGATGTTGGTAATGCCTATGCTGGCGCCGTTGTAACTCCCTATTTTGATTCATTGCTGGTAAAAGTTTGTACCCATGCAGCGACATTTGATCAAGCGATTCAAAAAATGATGCGCTGCTTGAAAGAATTTCGGGTTCGTGGAGTCAAAACCAATATTCTCTTTATGCGCAATGTTGTTTCTCATCCGCAATTTCGTTCTGGCGAAGCGAAAACGACATTTATTGATAATACTCCTGAATTGTTTGAGTTTCCTCGCATTCGCGACCGCGGAAATAAAACAATGAAATATATCGGTGAGATTACGATCAATGGCTTTCCGGGAATCGAGAAACAAAAAAAACCATTTTATAATGATCCAAGAATTCCGCAACAGATTGAGACATTGCCTGATTTCGTATCGGCTAAAACCATTTTAGATACTCAAGGTGCTGATGGCGTCATTCGTTGGATCAATCAGCAAAAAAATGTTTTACTAACGGATACGACTTTCCGTGATGCGCATCAAAGCTTGCTGGCTACACGAGTTCGTACCCAGGACTTCAAGAAGATCGCTGCGTTGACAGAAGAGGGGATTCCTCAACTATTCTCCAGTGAAATGTGGGGCGGAGCAACGTTTGATGTTGCTTACCGTTTCTTGACAGAAGATCCATGGGAACGGCTGCGTATGTTTCGTAAGAAAATGCCGAACACATTGTTACAAATGCTGTTTCGAGGATCAAATGCGGTGGGATATTCAAATTATCCAGATAATGTGTTAGAAGAATTTATCAAAGAATCTGCTGCGCAAGGAATCGATGTCTTCCGAATTTTTGATAGCTTGAACTGGGTTCCGCAAATGGAAAAAAGCATCCAAGCAGTAAGGGACGCAGGCAAAATTGCAGAAGCAGCGATCTGTTATACCGGAGATATCAATGATCCGACTCGTCAAAAATACTCGATCGATTATTATAAGGATATGGCCAAGGAGTTGCAAAATCTTGGTGCACATATCATTGCGATCAAGGATATGGCAGGATTGCTGAAACCACAAGCGGCGTATCGCTTGATCAGTGAACTGAAAGCGAGTATTGATGTACCAATTCATCTGCACACCCACGACACGAGTGGCAATGGCATCATCACTTACTCTGCCGCAACCAAAGCGGGTGTCGATATTGTCGATGTTGCTATGTCTGCAGTCAGTGGAGCAACTAGCCAGCCAAGTATGAGTAGCCTTTACTATGCGTTAGTCAACGGCGAACGTTGTCCAGAAATTAATGTCGATAATATCCAGCAGTTGAATCATTACTGGGAAGATGTGCGTATGTATTACCATCCTTTCGAGAATGGGTTGAATGCTCCTCAGACAGAAGTGTATAAACACGAGATGCCTGGTGGTCAATATTCGAACCTGCAACAACAAGCAAAAGCAGTGGGACTTGGGGAAAAATGGGACGAAATCAAAGAAGTTTATCATGAAGTCAATATGATGTTCGGTGATATCGTCAAAGTCACGCCATCATCAAAAGTGGTTGGCGATATGGCTCTTTTCATGGTACAAAACGGGTTATCTGAACAAGACATTTATGATAAAGGTGAAACCTTAAGTTTTCCAGAATCAGTCGTTACTTTCTTCCAAGGTGAACTAGGTCAACCAGTCGGCGGTTTTCCAAAAGAATTACAACGGATCATTCTGAAAGGTCGGCCAGCATTCACAGAACGTCCTGGTGCGTTTGCTGAACCAGTAGATTTTGAAAAAGTCAAAGCCGAATTAGCAGAAAAGATCGGCTACCAGCCTAAAACAGAAGAAGTATTGAGCTATTTGATGTATCCGCAAGTCTTTTTAGACTACCGAAAAGCATATGAACAGTTTGCCGACGTCAAGGTCCTAGATACACCAACATTCTTTAATGGGATGCGATTAGGTGAAACGATCAATGTTGAACTTGAAAAAGGGAAAATCTTGATCATCCGCTTGGATGAAATCGGCGAACCAGATATTGAAGGCAACCGCACGTTGTTCTTTAACTTGAATGGACAACGTCGGGAGATCTTAGTCAAAGATCATTCGATCATCAGCTCCGTTCAAACAAAACGCAAAGCTGAGCCAACAAATAAAGAACAAATTGGTGCAACGATGTCAGGTTCTGTTCTACAAGTATTAGTCAAAAAAGGGGATCGGGTAGCGAAAGGACAAACCGTTCTAGTAACTGAAGCGATGAAGATGGAAACAGCGATCGAAGCTCGTTTCTCAGGTGTGGTAGAACACGTCTATGTTGCAGAAGGAGAAGCCATCACATCAGGTGATTTGCTGATCGAAATCAAAGAGAAGTAGGAAGTAGGTCTTGAAGATGAAACATAGAGGAATTTTATTTTGCTGCTTGTTTATTTTGGCGCTGGTCGTCGTCTATCTGCAGCCAGTATTTTTTCAGCGGGTTTCTCCTTCAAGACCTCTTTTTGATAATCCTGTAAAAGCGCCTACCAATTTGAATTATGAACCAATCAAAGCAGATGGCTTAGCAAAAGCGATCGGTGAACCTCTTTCTGATTTTGAAGAAGATTTTGGCTCGCCGATACGCACGTATCGCACAGGATATGACTTTGAAGTTCGCGTATACAATCACCTAGATGATCAACAATATCTCGAAATCAACACCGACGGCGAAAGTGTTCAGGCAATCAAAGTGATTGGCCAAGGCGGCGCATCCTTAGCCCCATTTTCGATTGGGATGACAATGACAGATCTTACAGAGCTTACGATGATCTATCCGAATTTTACATTGAGTCAAAATGATCGTTCAGTGAGTTTTGAACTTATGGAACAAGATATGAACTATCGTCCCTTAGTGGCGTTTGACAATGGCACTTTCGCGGTTTTGTTTTTTGATCAAAAGACATCGGAATTAGCAGCAGTCACTTATCTGGATCAAACGACATTATTGAAGCTGTCTCCTTATCAATTAACAGAAGGGGAGCTGCCGCTGTTTCAAGAGTCTCAAACAGTGAACCAAGAAACAGCTGCTCTTGAAAAAGAAACGTTAGCTTTTGTGATCATCCAAAAAATGCGTGATCAAAAAGAGCTGGAAAGTTTTGGGATGGCTTTAGATACTCATAGTGAAGCCAAAGATCTCCTTCAAGAAATCACGGAGAATCTTTCGGATCACTTAACATCTCAACGGATTCATGCCTATCAAAAAGCATTGACAGCAGAACGAACCAGCACCTTCACTCTGACCCAAGAAGAATGGCAGGATATTTTAAAGGAAAAGGAAATTTCAACCGTTTCTTCCATCTTTGAAGCACCTGTCTACGATCCGACATTTACGATTTTATCATGGTATAGTGATCCTTCGGTTTACAATGTTTTATCGAATCAAACCCCTGAGAAGATAGGAATTGCTTTTTCTAAAGCAAATATGGTAGTCTTAATCCAAGAAGATGAGAATGAACACACAGAGGATAGCACATCAGATGATTTATAATGACCATTTATATGCAATTGAAGACCAAATTGAACAATTAATTTCCAGTATCAAGAATAGTCAGTTGTTTCGCTCTTATTGTTACAACAAGAAGGCGATGTACCAAGACCAAGAAGTATTGGGATTAATTGATTCATTTGTACATAAAAAGACCGATTTTGAAAAAATCGCTGCTTATGGCACGTTTGCTCCCGGGTATAAAGAACAGCAGCGGGCATTACGCAAAGCCAAAAGGGCACTTGATTTGAATCCTCAAGTCGGAGAATTTCGACACAGTGAAAACCAGCTGCAAGTCTTGCTTGATGAGATCACAGTGTCGATTGCTGATTGTTTCTCAGAGGAAGTCAAAGTGGACGCTGGAAGTCCTTTTTTTCAATCAAAATCAACATGTGGAGGAAGTTGTCATGCAAGAGGAGACGAAAGAAACGTTTGAGATCCAAAAACGACGGGGACTGATCGTATGGGTCTATAGTTTACGCCAATTAAAAAATTTACGCAGATTCGGATTTGTCCATTATGTGTCACGCAAAATGAAATATGTGGTCATGTACTTGAATGAAGAAGACTATGAAATGAAAAAAAATAAAATCGAACAATTTCATTTCGTACGGCAAGTGGAACCTTCATATCGACCAGATGTTGAGATGAATTTTGCGGAAAAAATCGGCACTGACGCAGCATATCAAGTGAGTGATGATGGATTTGATGTGGAAGAAAAAAATACGACGATTCGACTGGCAGAAAATGTATAACAAAAGTTTGGGTGCCAATCGCACCCATTTTTGTTGCTCAAAAAGATGACGGTCACTGGAATACTTTTTTAAGAAATTATGGAACCTTTGGAGGAACGCATATGCGTGTTGTTGCAGGAGATTATCGAGGAAGAAAATTGAAGAGCTTAAGCGGGGATAATACCCGACCAACCACCGATAAAGTGAAAGAATCGATTTTTAATATGATTGGTCCTTATTTAGATGGCGGCTTGGTATTGGATTTATTTGCGGGCAGTGGCGGATTAGCTATTGAAGCTGTTTCTCGCGGCGCCGCACATGCCATCTGTGTCGATCGCAGTTATCCAGCGATTAAGATTATTCGAGAAAATATTGGCATCACAAAGGAGCCCGAAAAGTTTACTGTTTTAAAAATGGATGCCAAACAAGCCCTAAAAGAATTTGTGGGCACTCAACAGCAGTTCGACTATATTTTTTTGGATCCTCCTTATGCGAAGCAAGAGCTGGTTTTGCAGCTGGAACAAATGGTACAAGCGGATCTTATGGCAACTCATGCGGTCATTGTTTGCGAAACAGCAAAAGAAGTGGATTTGCCAGAGAGGATTGGCACATTGGTCCAAAGTAGACGGCAGGTTTATGGGATTACGGCAGTCACGATTTATAGAAATGAGGGATAAGATGAAGAGAATAGCATTATTTCCGGGCAGTTTCGACCCATTGACTGCTGGTCACGTAGATCTGATCGAACGGGGAGCTTCCCTTTTTGATGAATTGATCATTGGTGTCTTTGTGAATACTAGTAAAGTCAACTTCTTTACCGGTGGCGAAAAAGTGGAATTGATCACTGAGGCACTAGCGCATGTCCCGAATGTTCGCGTTGTTGCGCAAGAGACGGAATTGACCGTTACGGCTGCCAAAAAAATGGGTGCCCAATTTTTACTGCGAGGAATTCGGAGTGTCAAGGATTATGAGTACGAACGAGATATCATGGAAATGAATCACCACTTAGATCCGACGCTCGAAACAGTCTTTTTATTGGCAAATGCCAAATACAGTTATATTAGTTCAAGTTTGCTAAAAGAAATCTTGCATTTCGGTGGCGATGTGGAAGCCTATTTACCACCAAATATTTACCAAGCAATCGTAAAGAAGCGTGATGCTCATGAATCTTAAATCAACCGTTAAATATACCTTATTACTTGTTGCAGCATTAGTAGTTGCCGCCTGTGCCTTTTTACCAATCCCTTATTATATTGAACAGCCTGGGGCAACGATCAATTTGAAAGAACTAATTACAGTCAATGACCAAAAAGATCAAAACGATGGCTCGTTTTCATTGACCAGTGTCGGTATTCGGCAGGCAACCGTTTTTACGGCAATTGGCAGTAAATTTAATCAATTTCAAGACTTGGTTTCTGAAGAAGAACTTTTTGGCGGTGCAACGGATGAAGAGTACAATCGGATCCAACGTTACTACATGGAATCCTCTCAAAATAGTGCCATTGAGCAAGCACTGAAGCTAGCAGATATTCCCTACACAATGAACTATAAAGGTGTTTATGTTATGGGTGTAGAGTCCAACTCTAGCTTCAAAGGAAAAATTTCTGTTGGTGATACAGTAGTAGCTGTCAATGGAAAACGGTTTGACAACAGTCAAGATTTTATTGATTATGTTCAAAGTCAAAAAGTCGGTGATAAGATCCAAGTGACGTATCTCCAAGATGATGTAGAAAAAGAAGCAACCGGATCGCTGATTGAATTGCCATCGAATAAAAAAGCCGGCATCGGCATTTCGTTAGTTGACCATACGGAAATAAGTTCAGATCAAGATATTGTTATTGATGCAGGAAATATCGGTGGGCCATCAGCAGGCTTGATGTTCACATTAGAAATCTACGAACAATTGACGCAGCAAAACCTGCGTAAAGGGCATAATATTGCCGGTACTGGAACGATTTCCAGTGACGGAACCGTTGGCCGCATTGGTGGTATCGATAAAAAAGTAGCAAGCGCAAGTGAAAGTGGTGTAGAAATCTTTTTTGCACCAGAGGATGAAATCACGAAGGAAGAAAAAGAAGTTGATCCTTCGATCAAAACAAATTATCAAGAAGCTTTAGCAGCTGCGAAGAAACTAGGGACTGACATGAAGATCGTACCAGTCTCAAATGTGCAAGACGCACTAGATTATCTCAAAACGCTTAAATAAAAAATTTTACTTAACGAAATAGAAGCAAGAATCCATCAGGAAGCAAGAATCATCAGATAGAAAAACAATTTATCAAGTCAAGATTGTATCCTAACGATCCAATTGTAACGACGGAACAAGTTTTCTAGCATGGAAGAGATCTTGCTTCTTTTTGTCTGGATTTTTTTAATGAAGGTAGGCTGGATGTCATCGGTATGCTATACTTTTAATCAAGGAGTGTGAAGACTGTGGAAATCAAACGACAACAACCAATCGTCGAAGCTTATCATTTCGATATGAAGCCTAAAGACAAAGAAATGGAAACCAAATTGAATGTTGGCTTTGCCCCGTTGAAGGTACAAGATGAAGAGTATATGAAACAAAATAGTATTATTGGCGCCCGCTTGGAATTTCAACTCGTTTTTCCTGAATATGTGCTGTCCGGTCGGGTAGGGCAGGTCAATCACATCTTGAACCGGCAAGTCCGTTCAGGTGAAGACTTAAGCAAAGCGGAGACAGACCGCTTAGTGGAGCCGCTGTTTGATATTATCAAACGCTTAACCTATGAAGTAACAGAAATCATTACCGACAAACCAGGTCTGCAATTGAATTTCAATACTTCAAATGAAGCCTCAGAAACATCAGAATCATCAACAACAGAGGAGTGAGAGATATGTTTGCGAATCAAATGCAGATCATATTATATGTAGAGGACGTGCCCAAATCCGTTGCGTTTTGGCAATCATTGGGATTTGAAATCATTGATGAGCAAACGGCAGATGGGACTTCTATCGTTGAAATAGCACCAAGCAGCGAATCAGATGCTCGTTTTATGCTTTATGATAAAGGCTTTATTGAAGCCCATTCTCCTGAAGTAGCATTGAACTCACCATCGATCATGTTTTTTTCGGAAGATATCACAACGCTTTACAAGAAATTACTAGATACAAATGTAGAAGTTGGCGACCTGATCCAGATGGAAGAACGAATGGTCTTTAATTTTGCAGATCCAGATGGTAATTACTTTGCTGTTTCTGGAAAATAAAAAAAGAGAATTCCCAGTACTTAACTGGAGAATTCTCTTTTTTTGATTCAATCAATTAACAATCAAAATTCAAACTATTTCTTACCATGTGCAGCGATAGCCCCTGTATCAAAAGCTTCTCGCATGTCTTTTTTAAAATGGATCCATTGTTGATGCAGCCAATTCATCTTCTCGCTCCTTTAGTTGGTTTTATTATAAGGAAAGGGCTAACAGTTGTAAAGTTTCGCTGGCTTTTTTATAATAATTTAAAGAAGGGGATGAACCCAAATGAAAAAAATCATTTACGTCATTAGTGATATCCACGGGATGTATGATCTTTTTAAAAAACTTTTATTGGATTACGATCCATCACTGCATCAGCTTGTTCTGATTGGGGACTTGAATGATCGAGGGCCACGAAGTAAAGAGTGTCTCTTGTTGGGTAAACAATTGGTGGAAGAGACAGGAGCGATTTATTTGCGCGGGAACCATGAAGAATATTTTCTGCAATTTTTGAACGCACCAGAAGACTGGTATTCCGCTTATGTCCGCAATGGAGGCAAGGAGACGATGGAAAGTCTTTTACATCCGGGAGCAACAGAAGAGTACTCGCCAACTGAGATTGCATTAATGATCCGGAGTCGCTACCGTGACTTAGTGGCGTTTTTGATGGCAAGGCCGCTTTCTTATGAATGGCAAAAATATCTTTTTGTTCATGCTGGTGTTGATTTGACCAAGAAGCATTGGCAGGATACTTCTGACCACGATTTTATCTGGATCCGAGAGCCATTTCATACTGGAGAAAATCATACGGGAAAAACAATCGTCTTTGGACATACCATCACACCCATGCTTCATGGTGACATGGAAACAACGGATTTATGGTTTCATGATAATAAGATTGGCATTGATGGAGGGGCTGTTTTTGGTGGTTCCGTTCACGGCGTGATTTTTGATGAAGACGGCATTGTACAAGATATTGAATATCAAAATTTAACCGGCCCTTGGCATCCAGACTTTTAAAAAACTTTTCTAATCATAGAGGAATCTATGCGTCATTATGACTATTGGGTCTAAAGGTCCTTGGAAAAAGATAGGGTATACAAACTATTTCCAAACAGATTAGTTAAGATGGATCCGCATAGTAAAAAGGAAACATCCATGCTTGGTAATAACTAAGGCTTTCGAGGACGTTGAAGAAAGATTTTGAATGTAGATGACACTTCCTGCTGATGATTCAGCGGAAGTGTTTTTTGCTGGTTTATACCTTGAGCTTTAATTTCGCACCTCATGTTCTGTATGTTCTGTTTTTAGCCTGTTACTTACGTCTCTTTTCTGAGGTGTCTTTTTTATGTTAAACTTTTTATGTTAAACTTAGAGCAGTTAAATTGAAAGGTGAACGAATATGGCAGAATTAAATCATGATGTGTTGCACTTACTAATGCAGGAAACCACATCTTACAATCAACGACAAATCACGAAAGTACTGGAACTGCTCCATGAAGGAAACACCGTTCCGTTTATCGCTCGCTACCGCAAAGAAATGACTAGCGGTTTAGATGAGGTACAAATTCGTGAAATTGAAGAGCGCTATCAATATCTGGAGAATTTGGAAAAACGCAAGCAAGAAGTTGCTCGGTTGATCGACGAACAAGGAAAATTGACTAGTGAATTGGCGCAATCGATTCAGCAAGCAACAAAAATGCAGCAGGTCGAAGATCTTTATCGTCCTTACAAACAAAAACGGCGTACGAAAGCAACTATTGCAAAAGAAAATGGCTTGCAGCCGTTAGCTGACTGGATAGCGGCATTTCCAACAACAGGAGATGTCTATGCAAAAGCGGCAGAATTTACCAATGAAGCCATCCCTGACCCTGAATCTGCGTTACAAGGTGCCCACGAGATTATTGCTGAAACCATTGGAGATGAGCCGATCTATCGTTCTTGGATCAGAAGTTATTTTGCAAATAAGGGAAGTTACACGAGTACACTTCGCGATGCTGAAAAGGATGAGAAAGGTGTTTATGAAATGTATTACGATTTTCAGCACCCCATCAATAAAATGGTTTCTCATCGTATTTTGGCAACGAATCGCGGTGAAAAAGAAGATGTTTTAAAGGTTGCCTTAGTCGTCGATGAGTCAAAAATCACTGATTATTTTGAACGGCAACTCATTAAGCACGCCAATTCACCAGCAACTCCATTTGTTCGTGAGGCTTATCTTGATGCTTATAAACGATTCATTGCACCATCGATTGAGCGGGAAATCCGCAATGAATTAACAGAGAAAGCAGATGAACAAGCAATTGCCATCTTCGGTGAAAACTTGCGAAATCTTTTGCTGCAGCCACCTTTAAAAGGAAAAATCGTCTTAGGGTTTGACCCGGCTTACCGAACAGGTTGTAAATTAGCTGTGATTGATGAAACTGGGAAAGTATTAGCCATCGAAGTTATTTACCCTCATAAACCGGCACCGATGAATAAACGCCAAGCAGCTGGTCCAGCACTGCAACGTTTGATCAATCGATACGGTGTCCAAATGATCGCTATTGGGAATGGGACGGCAAGTCGTGAATCAGAACAATTCGTTGCCGAACAATTGAAACAAATCGATCATGAAGTATTTTATGTGATTGTGAATGAAGCGGGTGCATCCGTGTATTCCGCCAGCCCAATCGCCCGTCAAGAATTTCCGGATCTGCAAGTGGAAGAACGCAGCGCCATTAGTATCGGGCGCCGACTCCAAGATCCTTTAGCTGAACTGGTCAAAATCGATCCTCAATCTGTAGGGGTTGGTCAATACCAGCACGATGTTTCACAAAAACGATTGAGTGACCAACTTGATTTTGTGGTCGAAACTGCCGTCAACCAAGTAGGGATCGATGTCAATACTGCTAGTCCTCAACTGCTGCAGCATGTCTCAGGATTGAATAAAACGACTGCACAAAATATTGTTGCTTACAGAGAAGAAAACGGTAGCTTCACGCAAAGAAGCCAATTAAAAAAGGTGCCTCGTTTAGGACCTAAAGCTTATGAACAAGCGATTGGATTTTTGCGGATCCCTGGTGGGAAGAATATTTTAGACAACACTGGAATCCATCCGGAAAGTTATACTGCAGCCAAAGAAATTTTAGAAGTTGCTGGAGTTAAACTAACTCAACTAGGAGCCCAATCAGCAGAAGCCAAAGAACGACTCGCACAGTTAAATGTTGCTGATCTTTCTAAACAACTAGCGATCGGAAAAGAAACGATCACAGATATCTTGAAATCACTGATGCAACCTGGAAGAGATATGCGAGATGAGATGCCGGCACCATTATTGCGTAAAGATGTCCTGAGCATGGAAGACCTTAAACCAGGAATGGAATTGATGGGAACTGTCCGGAATGTGATTGACTTTGGTGCGTTTGTTGATATTGGTGTCAAACAAGATGGTTTGGTTCATTTATCAAAATTAAGCCGAAATTTTGTCAAGCATCCGAAAGACGTTGTCGCTGTCGGAGATATCGTTACTGTCTGGATTGAACAAGTCGATACCACGAAAGGCCGAATCAGCCTGACAATGGTTGATCCAACGCACGGAAAATGACCACCAAAGAATTGCAGCAGCTCGTTGAAAAAGTTTCTCTAGAATCGTTTGGCAAACCATTTCAACATGAGGCGTATTTCAATGGGCGGCTAAAGACCACCGGTGGACGTTATCACTTAAGCGATCATCATTTAGATTTCAATCCGCATTTATTAGCTGAATTTGGTGTAGATACATTCATTCAAATCATCAAGCATGAGTTGTGTCACTATCATCTGCATTTAGCTGGCAAAGGCTACCGACACCGAGATCCAGAATTCAAAGCTCTTTTGGCAGCTACTGGTGGACTTCGTTATGCTCCAAGTATGATGAAAAATGCGAAGTATCAGTACCAGTGTCAACAATGTGGAGCTGTGATCAAGCGAACGAGAAGGCTGAACACTAAACGTTATGGCTGTGGAAAGTGTCGCGGACGCTTGAAAGAAATAGCGATTTGAGCAAAAAGTCAAGCCCAAAAACAAAACTCGTTGCTATTTTTTTCATTTTGTATGATAATGTAGGACGTGCAACAAATCTAAATGTTAATAAACATGCGTTTATTGTAATGTGAACTTGAGAAAAGAGGATTTTAAAAAATGGAAAATCAAGACAAAGTATATCATTTTGTTGGAATCAAAGGTTCCGGCATGAGTTCATTGGCTTTGGTTCTGCATGAAAAGGGCTATCATGTACAAGGTTCAGATGTGGAAGAGTACTTCTTTACACAGCGTGATCTGGAAAAAGCCGGAATCACATTACTGCCTTTCGATAAAGAGAATATTCAGCCAGAAATGGTGATTATCCAAGGAAATGCCTTTCCGGATACCCACGAAGAAATCCTTCGTGCGAAGGAATTAGGGTTAGAAATTACGCGTTACCATGATTTTATTGGTAAATTCATTCAACCTTACACAAGTATTGCAGTCACTGGTTCTCATGGTAAAACCAGTACGACAGGTCTATTGTCCCATGTGTTGAGCGGTGTTCGTCCAACTAGTTTTCTGATTGGCGATGGAACAGGTCATGGAGACCCTAACGCAGAGTTCTTCTCATTTGAAGCCTGTGAATATCGTCGTCACTTTTTAGCGTATTCTCCAGATTATGCGATCATGACGAATATCGATTTTGATCACCCTGATTATTATCAATCGATCGACGATGTTTTCTCAGCTTTTCAATCGATGGCCAAGCAAGTCAAAAAAGGAATCTTTGCGTTTGGTGACGATGCCTATTTAAGAAAATTAGAAGCAGATGTACCGATCTATTATTATGGTGTGAATGATGATGATGATGTACAAGCAAAAAACATTCAGCGTACAACGACAGGTTCTGAGTTCGATGTCTATATCCATAACGAAAACATCGGTCATTTCGTGTTACCGGCATTTGGCCAACATAATATCAACAACGCTTTAGGGGTCATTGCAGTAGCCTATAAAGAAGGGCTGGATATGACAGAAGTTGCGGAAGAAATGTTGTCATTTCCTGGTGTTAAACGTCGTTTCAGTGAGAAGAAAGTCGCTGATATGACAATCGTTGATGATTATGCTCATCATCCGGCAGAAATCAGAGCAACAATTGACGGCGCACGCCAAAAATACCCTGAAAAAGAAATTATCGCTGTTTTCCAACCCCATACCTTTACCCGAACGATTGCATTGATGGACGAATTCGCAGAGGCATTGGATCTAGCCGATAGCGTTTATCTATGCGATATCTTTGGCTCGGCTCGGGAATCTCGCGGCGATGTGAAAATTGAAGATCTTGGGAACAAGATTCAAAAGGGTGGACAAGTGATCAAAGAAGAGAATGTGTCACCATTATTGGATCATCAAGATGCTGTGATCATTTTCATGGGTGCCGGGGACGTACAAAAGTTTGAATCAGCCTATGAAAAGTTGTTGAGTAATACGACTCGAAACGTGTTATAAAAAATACGGAGCGATGACCAAATCAAATCACCCGAGCAGATCAACGAAACAAATGGTATCTCATTTGCACTGGCTGTCAACAGAACTATGATACAAAATCAACCAGTGAGACTTACTATTTAGCCTTCGTTGCTATTGCTCGCATCGATTTGACAAAAGTCAGCGCCCCGTTTTTGCTTTTTTGGGACATCGCACCACGAACTTGCACTTTTATCTGCATCTGATAAAATGAAATCAGAGTAAAATTATTTATTTTGGAGGAAATAAATTTGAACATTGGTAAACCGCGAAAATTAGGTAAGAAAATTGATGAAATCGAGGAAGGCGATTCGTTATCTTTAACAGAATCGATCGAAGACAGTCAGCTTTTGTTGTATCTCGGTTTGACAAATGATGCCAATCCGCTTTATATTCAGCATGACTATACCCAAAAAACAGAATACCAACGGCCAATCGTGCCTTCGGTAATGTTGATGGGGATTATTACAAGTGCGATTTCTAAACATTTGCCAGGACCAGGTTCTCATGTGGTGAATTTTTCGGTGAACTTTATTGAACCTGTTTTTCATTATGAGACGTTGACCTTCGATTTCGAAGTGATCAAAGTCGATAAGATGAAAGACGTAGTGACGATCTCTGTTGAAGCTGTCAATACGCAAGAAGATCGTGTGTTGGATGCAGTAGTGATGGTCCAACCTCCAAAAATCGTAGAGGAAGGTGAAGAAAATGAACAATGAAGTAGTTAATGCCCAAGGGCTCAATCGTTTTTATTCCAAAGTCTATCTATTTTTTGCTGTAGGACTAGGAATTAGCGCAGTGTCTGCCTACTTTTTCGGACAAGTATTTGCAGAACAAACAATGAATTTTATCCGTAATTTTCCACTAGGCTATACAGGGTTATGGATCCTTCAAATTATTTTGGTCTTGGTATTAGGCGCAAAAGCGCAAAAGAATCCTTCGCTGACCATAGCAGGATATCTGGTTTACTCCCTTTTAAATGGGGTGACGCTGTCAGTTACATTAATGTATTATGACTTCGGATCGATCGCAGGTGCATTTGTTTCCGCAGCGATCACTTTCGGCGTAATGTCAGCATTTGGTATCATGACAAAACGTGATTTAAGTGTTGTGGGACGAATCGGCTACGGCATATTGATCGGGATCATCATTTCGACATTGCTGAATGTGTTTATTTTGCATAGTGGTCCAGTTGACTTTTTCTTGTCGATCGTGACAGTATTTGTCTTTATGGGAATCACTGCCTATGACAACCAACAGATCCGTAATCTATACCAAGCAACGAATGGCCAAGCAAATACTGGAATTGCTGTCTTCATGGCATTACAGTTGTATCTTGACTTTATCAACTTGTTCTTAGCGATTTTGCGAATCTTTGGTAAAAACAACTAATGAGGAAATGCGAGGAAACTCGCATTTTTTTTTGCAATTGGCTTAATCGAACAAAGGCAATCCATCGCTTTTCATGGATTTCTTTGATAGAATAAGAGAGAACTTTTGAGGTGAGGAGTTATTCAAATGACAAAAAATAAATTATTGCTAGTTGACGGAAATAGTGTCGCATTTCGGGCTTTTTTTGCACTGCACAATTCATTGGAACGTTTTAAAAACAACAATGGTTTGCATACCAATGCGATTTACGCTTTTCACACCATGTTTGAAAATGTAATGGCAAAAGAACAGCCAACTCATGTCCTGGTGGCTTTCGACGCGGGCAAAACAACTTTTCGGACTGCGATGTATGAGGAATATAAAGGCGGCCGTTCAAAAACGCCTGGAGAATTCAAGGAACAAATGCCCTATATTCGCGAATTGATCACCGCTTTAGGTGTTCGGTATTATGAACTGGACAATTATGAAGCGGATGATATTATCGGCACATTGGCACAAAAAGTTGACAAAGAGCAATTTGATGTTGTGGTATTATCTGGAGATCGCGATTTGACCCAATTGACTACCGACCATGTGAAGGTTGATATCACAGTAAAGGGTGTCAGCGAGATCGAAAGTTATACGCCAGAACACGTTGCAGAAAAATATGATGGTTTAGCGCCATTACAGATCATTGATATGAAAGGATTAGCTGGAGATGCCTCTGACAATATTCCCGGTGTCACAAAAATCGGTGAAAAGACGGCCATCAAACTTTTGAAAGAATATGGTTCAGTTGAAGGAATCTACGAGCATATCGATGAGATGAAGCCAAGCAAGATGAAAGAAAACTTGCTCAATGATAAAGAGACAGCCTTTTTGTCAAAAAAATTGGCAACGATCGATGTGGATGCGCCAGTGGATGTGGCCATTGATTCATTGAAGTACGAAGGAAAAGATCTGGATAAATTGATTCCATTCTATCAAGAAATGAACTTCAATTCTTTCTTGGAAAAATTAAATGTGGTGACTGAACCGGAAGAAATGGAAGATATTCTTTTTGACGTTGTAACAGAGGTCACTCCGGAAATGTTTACTGAGGATATGGCTCTTTATATCGAGATGCTGGGCGATAACTATCATTTAGAAGATATCGTTGGTGTCGCTTGGGGGAATCAGCAAAAAATTTATGTGACCAATCAAGATGATCTCTTTGAAAATGAGTATTTTATTGCTTGGCTAAAAAATGCCTCTTCACAGAAGAAAGTCTATGATGCAAAACGAACGTATGTGGCGCTGAATCGTTATGCGGCTGCACCACAAGGGATTGTTTTTGATACATTATTAGCTGCTTACTTGCTAGATACCAATGATTCAAATAATGATATTGCTGGTGTTGCTAAGCATTATGGATTTGATGCGATTCAATCGGACGAAGCTATCTATGGCAAAGGTGTGAAACGAGGACTACCGGCAGATGAAGAAGTCTTTTTCGCTCATTTAGCTCGAAAAGTTGCGGCGATCAACTACCTTTCTGTCCGTTTGGCGAAAGAGCTAGCAGAGAAAAATCAGACTGCACTCTTTACTGATATGGAATTGCCATTATCAAAAATTTTAGCAGAGATGGAAATCACTGGGATTCGCGTGGACGCTTCTCGTTTGCATCAGATGAAGGGCGAATTTGCAGAACGTTTGCATGAAATCGAACAAAAGATTTATCAAGAAGCTGGCGAAGAGTTCAATTTAAATTCGCCAAAACAATTAGGCGTGATTTTATTTGAAAAAATGGGGCTGCCAGTGATCAAGAAAACTAAGACTGGCTATTCAACGGCAGTGGATGTTTTGGAACAGTTGAAGGAACAGGCACCGATCGTCGAAGACATTTTGATCTATCGTCAAATTGCCAAAATCCAATCCACCTATGTGGAAGGACTGCTTAAAGTGATTCAAGGAGATGGCAAAGTCCATACCCGTTACGTGCAGACTTTAACACAAACTGGACGTTTGAGTTCCGTTGATCCAAATCTGCAGAATATCCCAATCCGATTAGAAGAAGGGCGGAAAATTCGAGAAGCCTTTGTTCCAAGAGCCAAAGATTGGGTCATTTATTCTTCGGATTATTCTCAGATCGAGCTGCGGGTTTTAGCCCATATCTCGAATGATGAGCATTTAAAAGCGGCCTTTGTAGAAGGACAAGATATTCATTCAAGTACCGCTATGCGAGTCTTTGGGATCTCCACTCCAGAAGAAGTTACACCAAACATGCGACGTCAAGCAAAAGCGGTCAACTTTGGGATCGTTTATGGTATCTCTGATTATGGTCTCTCCCAAAATCTTGGGATCACTCGCAAAGCGGCGCAGCAATATATTGATACCTACTTTGAAAAATATCCAGGGGTCAAAACTTATATGGAAGAAGTTGTCCGTGAAGCGAAAGACAAAGGCTATGTGGAAACATTGTATCATCGTCGCCGCTATTTACCAGATATCAATTCCCGCAATTTTAATTTGCGGACATTCGCGGAACGTACAGCAATCAATACACCGATCCAAGGCAGTGCTGCAGATATTTTGAAAATTGCCATGATCGATTTGGATCGTCGTCTAAAGGAAGAAAAATTACAAGCAACGATGCTTTTACAAGTCCACGATGAACTTGTCTTCGAAGTACCAGAAGATGAATTAGAACGCTTAGATGCTCTTGTCAAAGAAGTCATGGAAAATGCTGTCTCACTGCATGTGCCATTGTTGACAGATAGTAACTGGGGCAAAACGTGGTATGAAGCAAAATAAATGAGGTGAAATGTTGTGCCGGAATTACCAGAAGTGGAAACAGTTCGCAGAGGACTAGAGAAACTGATTTTAAATAAAACGATCAAAGAAATGGAGATTCGTTGGCCCCGGATCATTGAATCTCCAGAAGTACCGATTTTTGCAGCGATGCTAAAAGGACAACAATTTCAAGCTTTTGATCGTCGAGGCAAATTCTTGATTTTCAAAT
Source organism: Enterococcus sp. ARL09-542 (assembly GCF_005234805.1). Classification (NCBI taxonomy): domain Bacteria; kingdom Bacillati; phylum Bacillota; class Bacilli; order Lactobacillales; family Enterococcaceae; genus Enterococcus; species Enterococcus sp. ARL09-542. The sequence continues at coordinate 222,728 of NZ_QPQX01000002.1, read as the reverse complement.
TGACCGATTATGATCTGATTTCCCATTTACGCATGGAAGGCAAGTATGAATTTTTTGAAAAAGAAGGGGTGCCGGACAAACACACCCATGTGATTTTTCAATTCACTGATGGCAGTGAATTGCATTATCGGGACGTGCGAAAATTTGGACGTATGACTTTAGTTGAAAAAGACCAGAGCAGTACGTATAAAGGAATCATGCAGTTGGGGCCGGAACCATTGCCGGAACTGTTTCTGTTGACAGACTTTACTCGTGACCTAAAGAAATCAAAAAAAGCCATCAAGCCGCTGCTTTTAGATCAAAAGCTTGTGACAGGTTTAGGCAATATCTATGTGGATGAGGCTTTATGGGAAGCAAAGATTCATCCCGAGCAATCGGCAGCGACACTGAATGAAGCCGAAATTAACTTGTTGCATCGGGCGATCATTGATGTCTTAGCCCGAGCAGTGGAGGCAGGAGGCACAACGATTCGGACCTATTTGAATGCGTTAGGCGAAGCGGGGCATTTCCAAGTCTCTCTACACGTTTATGGTCAAACCGGCAATCCTTGTGTCCGCTGTGGTACCCCGATCGTAAAAACAAAAGTTGCACAACGAGGGACCCACTATTGTCCATTCTGTCAGCAATTACACGCGGGGACAGAAAGATGAGCTTGGTTGTAGGTGTAACGGGCGGGATTGCTACTGGCAAGAGTACCGTTGTCAAGTGCTTTGAAGAAGCTGGTATCCCAATCATCGATGCTGATATCGTTGCTCGCGAAGTGGTGGAGCCAGGGATGCCAGGGCTTGAAAAAATCAAAACTGTTTTTGGGCCAGAGGTCATCAATCCCGATGGGACACTAGCTCGGAAAAAATTAGGAAAAATCATTTTTGCGGATGACAATAAACGGGAATTGCTGAACCGCTCATTAGGACCCTTTATCCGTAAAGAAATCCTACGACAGATTGAAGTCATGAAAGCAAAAGCTGATCTTGTGATCGTAGATATTCCTTTGTTATACGAAACTGGTTATGAATCCCTGCTAGATCAAGTAGCGGTCGTCTATCTTCCGGAATCGATCCAGTTGCAGCGACTGATGAAGCGAGACCATTTAACCAGCATCGAAGCCCAACAACGTATCAATAGTCAGATGCCAATAGAAGAGAAGCGCAAACGGGCAGATATCCTCTTTGACAATCAAGGAACCATTGAAGAAGTTAAGACGCAAGTACAAGAATGGCTTGCTAAAAGAAAGAATTAAGACAGAGACACCGGCACAAAGGAGCCCCCTTTATTTCTGAAAAGCTAACAGTTGACGCATTATTTTGTCGTTTGCTGGAAACTGAAGTTAGAAAGGATATCTGGAAAGAGGCTTTGGTTGTCGCTGTCTCTTTTTTTGTTTCATTTTTTGTTTAGTGAGTTGCTTTTTGGTAAAACTGCCAGGCGATCGGAAGTGACTTCATGGAAAAAAACAGGTTTCCCATAAAAAGCAGATAACGTTTTTTCGTTAAAAATTTGCTGGCGCTTGCCAGAAGCGTGGATTTTACCATTTTTCAGCATCATGATATGGTCAAAAATCGGTAAAATCTCTTCTGTATGGTGGGTCACATAAATCAACGTAGGTGATTCCTTGTGCGCCATCTCGCCAATTCGACTTAGCAATTCTTCTCGAGCAAAAAGATCCAATCCATTACAAGGTTCATCTAAAATCAACAATTCGGGATTTGCCATCAAAGCGCGGCTGATTAAGACTAATTGACGTTCCCCTTGAGATAACTGATGAAATGGCTGGCCAATCAGTTGACTGCCGCCAGTTGAACAAAGAATGGCAATAGCTTGGTTCAAGTCTTTCATTTGGTAGTCTTCATATATACCGATACTAGCATATTTTCCCGATAGAACGACCATTTCTGAGAGCTCCTGAGCAGGAATCTTCTCTTGCAAGGTCGCACTTATCCAACCAATTCTGCGCTGAAGGTCTGGCACAGATGTTTTTCCGTAGACTTGACCTAGGACTTGCCGTTTGCCAGAAGTCGGCCAGATCATCCCAATGATCAGTTGTAATAAAAGTGTTTTGCCAGCACCATTTAATCCTAAAAGTGCCCAATGCTGATTTTTAGCAATTTGCCAGTTGATGTCTTGCAACAAAACAGTTTGCTTGCGAACCAACTGGATGTCTTCAAAATTTAAGATGTCCATAAACTGCTCCTTGTCAAAGAATATTCTGAAAATTTGATTCAGTATACCATATCTTTAAATGAAGCGCATACGTATCTTTTGTCAATCGAAGAAATTCTTGCTATGCTAATAAAAAAGGAGGAATCATCATGGGATCATTGAAAGACGAAAAAGATGTAATTGTTGGTTCTGCAAAAGAAAAAATTGGTGAATGGATCAATAATGAAAAAATGGAACAAGAAGGAAAAGAACAGGCAAATGAAGCAAAAGCCAAAAAAGATCACCGTCAACAACAGGTAGACGAAATTGAGGATCGGCATGATGAATTAGATGCTCAACCAGGTGATAAAACATTAGAAACACTTGGTCGGGACCGATTGCTAAACGAAAATGAAGACACAGATGCTGCAAAGATCTCTTCAACCGAACGACGGGATGCTGATCATTTGAAACATTATACAGGAATCGAAGAAAAACTCTAGACAGGATCTGGAGTTTTTTTTATGATAAACCATATTCGTCAATCAATATAAATAGATAAAAAAGAAGAAAATCCTGTTTTAAAAGGTATCAATAATTCCACTTTGACAAGAAAAGAATGCTGTCTGCGGACAATGATTGACAACCCCTGAAGGAAAAACTATAATAGCCAATGACTTTCCACAAAAAAGGGAAGTCCAGGAGGTGGTCAACAAATGCTGAATTCTGCATTGTCCTTGACTGTGATCAGAGGAATTTATCAGTAATATCTTTTGTTTTTTCATTAAAGAGAGGATCGATATCTATTATGATTACCATTGAACCCTATCAATTTCATTTCATCAAACATCAAGTCCAACAATTAGTTCGGACTTATCAGTCTGTTAATGATCGCCATACGATTCGCACAGTTGAAATGTTAACTGAAGAAGCCATTCAACCATTTTTTTCTGAGGAGGACAAAGAAGCACAGTCTCTGATTCGTCAATTTTTTGATTCATCTTTGACGATGTCAAAGAGCTTGACCATTCTTGAAGCACTAAAAAAGAATGTCCGACCTTTTCAAGTGCTTTCAGTCAAACAAACAGAGAAACTGTTTCGTAAAGTAAAAAAATTAAAAGTACCTGATTTTTCCCAAACAGACCTTCGTGATTATACGTATTTGGCTTGGGATGACATCGGCAGTCAAAGTAAATTTATGATCGTAAATACTCAAAAAGGCTACCAAGGAATCTATGGTCATTTATCTACAGAAGTAAAAAAAGGAATCTGTCCTTTATGTCAACATGAGTCTACTGTCTCCATGTTTTTATCGTTGACAAAAAGTGGTGGCGATGGAACATACACCAAACGAGGAAATTACATTTGTCGCGACAGTGAGCAATGCAACCAACAAATGGAACAACGGGAAACTCTGGATGAGTTTGTGTCACTGTTACAAATGAGATAAGGAGGAGAACGACAGAATTGATTCTGTCGTTTTTCTTTTGTGGCTAAAAAAACAACCGTCACATTATTTAAATTTGTAATATTTCTTTCGCTTGAAAGACTTTACCTATTAGATAGAAGAATTTCATGTTATAATTAAGCATATAAATCATCGCTGTCTCGCTATCATTCGAGACACGGAAGAGAGAACGGGGTGGAACTATGCAATGTCCAAAATGTCATCATAACAATTCTCGAGTGATTGATAGCCGCCAAGCCGACGATGGTCGCGTGATTCGCCGCCGCCGCGAATGTGAAAACTGTGGTTATCGATTTACCACATTTGAACGAATTGAAGAAGCACCATTATTAGTTATTAAGAAAAATGGCGCTCGTGAAGAATTTAATCGTGAAAAGATATTAAGAGGGTTGATACGCTCTGCTGAAAAAAGACCCGTTACAATGGAACAAATGGAAAAAATTGTTGATCATGTGGAGAATCGTGTGCGAGCACTAGGTGAAAATGAAGTTTCGACAACGATGATTGGCGAATATGTCATGGAAGATCTAGTCGACTTAGATGAGATTGCTTACATTCGGTTTGCTAGTGTCTACCGCCAATTCAAAGATATGTCAGTCTTCTTAAAAGAATTGCAGGATATCGTTGAAAAGGCAAAAGAACCAAGTGATCCGCAAGAAACAGCAGACAATCAAGAGGAATAGGAGGTCCCTGAATGGTGGGCAACATATTACCAAATCAATTGTATCGTGTCTTCAAAAGTCGTCCACTAACAACTGAAGGGAAGGATGCGCTGATTCATCTTTATCAGCCAATCATCGAAAGTGATGCCTTAGCACTCTATCTGACACTGACTGCGGATCAGCAGGATCCGCAAGAAAGTGAGTTTATTCATCTAGATATTTTGAATGCGATGAATGTAGGGTTACAGCGTTTTATTCAAGCGCGAAATAAGTTAGAAGGAATCGGCTTACTCAAAACGTTTGAAAAAGAAGATGACGAGTTGGGAATCACATTTTTGTATCACCTGCAAGAGCCAGTTCATGCGAGCGATTTCTTTCAAGATGAACTCTATAGTTTCTTATTGCTTAACCATGTTGGAGAGCGAAAGTTTCGACAACTTGTTTCGTTGTTCCAACCAGCAAAATGGCAAGCAGAAGGCTATCAAGAAGTTACGGCTTCTTTTATGGATGCTTATCGCTTGGATACACAACAATTTGCAGCCAATGAAGAGGAATTACAGGAAGTCAATGGCAAATTCCAAGACACTCAAAGCAGACTGGTGTTAGATGAACAACAACTAGATTGGGATTTTCTTCTTTATGAAGCTCAACGTCGCTACATCCGTGCAGACAATTTCGATAAAGATTTTCGGCAAAAACTACTCCTATATCATTCATTATACGGCTATGATGTGATGGAGCTGTTGGATCTGATGACAGATTCGGTTTCTTTAACTACTGGGAAAATCGATCAGAAGGCATTAGAACAATTGATTTTACAAAAAGCACGGACGCGTTTTACCAAAACTGAAAATAAAGTGGATCCCACTTCAGATGAAGAGATCCGACGATTTAATACATTAAAACAAAATGGGTATAGTGATAACGATCTAGCATTGATCCGCGAAAGTGAGAATAATGCGCCGATGGCATTCTTGAAAGCAATCAAAGCTGAAAAAAAGAGCTTTGTCACAGACTCCGAACAATGGCTGCTAAAAAGCTTAGTGGAACGCTCGCCATTATCCAATAGTGTGATCAATGTTCTTATTCATTATGTGTTAGTGGTACAGAACAATGCGGCTTTGCCAGCAAGTTATGTCAATAACATTGCGGCACAATGGTCTGAATTGCAAGTAAAAACCGCGGAAGAAGCGATCAAGCATGTACGGGACTTAGTTAAAGAAGCAAAAGAAAAACGCACACGGCCGCAAAGCCCGTCTAAAAAGATCATTCGTGAAGAAAAACTGCCAAGCTGGGCCGAAAAACCAGTTGAAGAAACGACATTATCCCCAGAACGTCAGGCAGAGATCGACAAAAAACTGCAAGCCTACTTGCAAAAGAAAGCAGGTGACAATTAATGGAAGATGTTGGGAAGAATCTATCAAAAATTTTAGACAAACGAAACTATCGCGATCGTTTCTCAGAAATGATGGGGGACGTATTGAAAGATCCGGATGTCAAAGAATTCATTTCAGAACATCGGGAGGAACTGACAGATGCAGATATCCAAAAAAGTTATGCGAAACTCTATGAATTTGTTCAAGAAAAACGAAAGTTTCGTTTGAATGACCCTACGATGATTGCACCTGGATATGAGCCACGACTAGCGTTGAACTTTCATTTTATCGATGTCACTTATGTGCCCACGCAAGAGCTTTTAGCGCATCAACGACAAGAAGAGATCCGTAGTCGCATCAAAGCAATGGATATGCCGAAAGATATTCAAGAGGCCAATTTTGCTCAGTATGAAAGTACTCCCGGCCGGGGCGAAGCTTTGATGGCTGCAGTCGAGTTTATTGAAAACCTAAAAAACGATCCAAGGGCTTTTCACAAAGGATTATATCTGGTGGGTAGTTTTGGGATCGGCAAAACTTATTTACTAGGGGCAATTGCCCGGGACCTTGCGGAAGCAGGTTATACGACGACCCTTGTTCACTTCCCGACATTTGCTGTCGAAATGAAACAAGCAATCGGCAAAGACTTGGTTGGCGACAAACTCAATGCAGTTAAAAAAGCCCCCATCCTAATGATGGATGATATTGGTGCAGATGCCATGAGCAGCTGGATCCGTGATGAAGTCTTTGGTGTCATTCTGCAATATCGGATGCAAGAACAACTGCCAACGTTCTTTTCCTCCAACTTTTCCATGCAAGAGTTAGAGAAGCATCTATCCGTTACTCAACGTGGAGAATCAGAGCCATTGAAAGCCAAGCGGATCATGGAACGAATTCGTTACTTGACAAAAGAGATCCAAATGACTGGCAAAAATCGCCGGAATTCGGAAATATAGAAGAGAGGAGAACTTCTTATGAAGAAATTGACGATTTTAGGTTTGGCTTTGACAACCTTATTATTAGCTTCCTGCGGTTCGCCGTCAGATAATGATTCGATGAGTGAAACAACTAAAAACGATGAAAGCACAACAAATAGCACTGTCGAAAGCGAGGCAACGACTATTTTTACAGGAGTTCTTCAAGAAAATGCAACAGCTGGCGACAACGAAACGATACAGATTTTTCTAAATGATATCGAAGCAGTCGACGATCAAGAAACGATTGTTTCTAACTTTCAAACAGACGGCGTGATCCTACACGCACCGCAAGAATCATTTGAAGGTCAAGTTTCTGAGTTGACCAAAGGAACAACGGTCCAAGTCACATTGTCAGGCTTGCCAGTAATGACTATGTCAATCCCACCTCAAGTTCCAGGAAATTCAATCAAAACAGTTGAAATCGTGCAATAACCCCACGCGTTGTCCCAACGGACAACGCGTTTTGCTGCGAATCACTGCGATTGGCTTGCGAAGCAAGACAGAGCAGATGATGAGCAGTACTAGACGACCGAAGGGAGAGTAGTAACCTTCGTATGAATCACTGCGATTGATACTCAACTGGGTGACGGGAGCGCAGTAACCTTCATATGGATCACAACGATTGGTTTGAAAAGCAAGATATGCAAGTTTTCTTTACGAAAAGTGCAAAAGCAACTCTAGGTGAAGTAAAGCCGTAAATAAAAGGAGTAAAAACTCTCCCTTTAAAATGCAATAAAGAATGATATACTATTTCTGAAGGAGTGACGTTATGAACGAACAATCATTATCCCTGCGATTGACTCGTGTTGGCGAACAGATTCCGGATCAAGCCCGCTTGGCAGATATTGGATCAGATCATGCCTATTTACCCGTGGCATTGATGCTACAAAATAAAATTCAGTATGCAGTAGCAGGTGAAGTTGTAAAAGGACCATTCGAATCTGCTTCACGGCAAGTCAAAAAAAATGGCTTGAGCGACAAAATCACTGTTCGCTTAGCAGATGGGTTAGCTGCAATCCAACCTGATGATCAGATTGATACGGTGGTTATTGCTGGTATGGGTGGCACTTTGATTCGAACAATTTTAGAAAATGGAAAATCTCAGCAGAAAATTACTGGGAAGGAGCGCCTTGTCTTGCAACCCAATGTGGGGGAGCGGACTTTGCGAGAATGGCTTCAGGAGAATAATTACATGATTTTACACGAAGAACTGATTGAAGAAAACCATAAAAACTACGAAATCATCGTAGCTGAAGAAGGCAGTAAAATCTATACACCACAAGAATTATTTTTTGGCCCGTGTTTATTGAAAGAAAAAAATCTCGTTTTTTATAAAAAATGGGCCCATGAATTGCAGCAGCGAGAAATCGTTTTGCAAGAACTAGAGAAAGCGGCAATTCCTCCTCAAGATAAAATAAGTGAGTTAAACGAACAGATTGATTGGATCAAGGAGGTGCTGGAATAATGTTAGCTAGAACGTTTATTGAACGTTTCGAAAGATATTGTCCGCAATGGTTAGCAGAAGATGGTGATCCAGTGGGATTGCATATCGGAACGTTGGACAACGAGATCCAACGGGTAATGATGACATTAGATGTTCGTCCAGAAGTCGTTGCAGAAGCAATTGAAAAACAAGTAGACTTCATTGTTGCCAAACATCCACCGATTTTTCGTTCCATACGTCGTTTGAGAGCCGATGATCCGCAACAAAAAATGTATATGGATCTGATCAAACATAATATTTCGGTCTATGCTGCGCATACGAATATGGATATTATTCATGATGGGTTGAATGACTGGTTTTGTGAAATGCTTGGAATAGAAGAAACCACGTATCTCGTTCCCACCCATACAATCAAAATGAAAAAATTGGCTGTTTTTGTTCCAATTGAGCAAGGCGCATCAATGAGGAAAGCTTTAGGAAAAGCTGGAGCTGGACAGCAAGGAAATTATCAAAACACCAGCTACTCACTGATTGGTACCGGCCGTTTTACTCCTCAAGAGGATGCGCATCCTGCGATTGGTGAAATTGGGGAAGAAGAGTCGGTACAAGAAGCAAAAATCGAAGTGATTTTCCCAGAAACCATCACCGAAAAGGTGTTGCAAGCGATGGTTGAGGCGCATCCCTATGAAGAACCCGCCTATGACCTTTATTCCTTGGATAACTTGTCTCAGCATTATGGGATCGGGCGAGTAGGTCAATTAAAAGCACCTGTTTTGTTGGAAGATTTCATCGATGAAATCAAAAGTGTTTTTCAGTTAGAGGGGTTGCGTTTGATCGAACCAAAAGCAAAGCGGCAAAACGTTCAACGGATTGCTATATGCGGCGGCAGTGGCGAACAGTTTTATCAAGAAGCCGTGAATGCCAAAGCAGATGTATATATTACTGGAGACATCAGTTATCACACCGCTCATGATATACAAGCAAACAGCTTGACGGCAATCGATCCAGGTCATAACATTGAACGGGAATGTATCCCTCGTTTTATCAAAAAATTCAATGAATGGAAAGCGGAAGAAGGTTGGCAGGTAGACTTTATTCCTTCAGAGACTTCCACAAATCCATTCCAATATAAATAGGAGTGATCAATTATGTACGAAAATTTATTACCGCGTTTTTTAAGATATGTAAAGACGGAAACTCGTTCTGATGCGACAAGCCAAACAACACCCTCCACACAAACGCAAGTGGCGTTTGCCAAGACATTGCAAAAAGAAATGGAAGAATTAGGACTTCATGATGTCCATTATAATGAGGAAAATGGTTTTGTGATTGGTACGTTACCAAGTAATGTTTCCGAACCAGTTCGTTCCATTGGATTTATCGCACATATGGATACGGCGGATTTTAACGCGGTGAATGTGGATCCCCAAATTATTGAAAACTATGACGGTGAGTCAACGATCAAATTGGATAAAGAGGGCAAATTTACACTGAATATCAAAGACTTTCCTAATTTGAAAAATTATCGTGGAGAAACATTGATTACGACAGATGGCAGCACGCTTTTAGGAGCCGATGACAAAGCAGGTATCGCAGAGATTTTGACGGCGATGGAAATTTTGCTTAACCATCCTGAAATCAAACACGGAGAAATCAAAATCGCCTTTGGACCAGATGAAGAAATTGGGGTGGGGGCTGATAAATTTGATGTGGCTGATTTCAATGTTGATTTTGCTTATACCATGGATGGCGGTCCAGTGGGTGAGTTGCAATATGAAACTTTCAATGCTGCACAAGCTGAACTAACGATCCAAGGGAAAAATGTGCACCCAGGAACCGCAAAAGATACGATGATCAATGCTTTGCAATTGGCGATTGATTTTCATAATCAATTGCCAACAGATCAAGTGCCAGAAAAAACCGATGGTGCGGAAGGCTTTTTCCATTTGATGGCGTTGAACGGAACCGTCGAAGAAGCAAAAATGGCGTATATCATTCGTGATCATGATCGTGAAACGTTTGAAAATCGTAAAAAACAATTGCTTACAATCCAAGAAAAAATGAATGCCCAATTTGACGAAGCAAGAATCCAAATGGATTTATATGATCAATATTACAACATGAAAGAAATCATTGAAAAAGACATGAGTATTATTGAGTTAGCTAAGTCTGCAATGGAAGATCTGGGTATCGAGCCAGTGATCGAACCAGTTCGAGGCGGAACAGATGGATCGAAGATCTCTTATTTAGGGATTCCGACACCAAATATTTTTGCCGGTGGTGAAAATATGCATGGACGCTATGAATTTGTTTCCTTGGAATCAATGAAAAAAGCAACTGATGTAATCGTGAAGATTGCCGAAAAAAACGCACAGTAGAACTTTATTTTGTTTCGTTTTCAAGTGGAAAAATATCGCTTGATAATGAAAAATGAGTTGAATAATGGGCTGAGACTTGATGCAGAAGTCTGCACCATTCGCAGCCCTATTTTATTTAGGAAGTGAAAAATATGAAGATCATGGTTTTATATAATGATACGGCTGGTAAAAGCGATGCCAAGGATACTGCAGAGTCTTTTAAGAACTATCTAGAAGAACATGATCCTAAAAGTGAAGCAGTCTTGCAACCTTCCAATCCTGATATTGAGCCGGAAACAATCCAAAAAAATGCGAAAGAACATCAAATCGATACGATTGCAATCATTGGTGGAGACGGTACAATCCATCATGCGCTGCAAACATTTGTGGATCAGTTAGATAAGCTGACAGTGGCAATTATTCCAGGCGGAACGGTCAATAACTTTGCCCGTATGTTAGGGATTCCTCTCAAACCTGAAGAAGCATTTGAAACGATATTGAATGGGACTGATCGACAAATTGATTATGGATTGGTCAATGACTCCATGATGATCTCGACGATGACCATCGGATTGCTGGCCGATACGGCAGCGGCTACTTCGCAAGAAGAAAAACAACAGTTCGGACCACTCGCTTTTACCAAGCGGTTTTTCCATTATTTATTCAAAAAGAAACAATACAAATTAGAAATTATTGCAGACGGAAAACGCTGGCGTGGCAAGAGTCAATTGTTAACAGTAGTCATGTCCAATTCAGCTGGCGGATTTACCAATTTCGACGAGTTGGCACGACCAGATGACGGGCTGTTTCACATGATTTTATTGCCAAAACTCAATCTATTGGAATTCATTATTTATTTGCCCCGGATCATACGTGGTCATATTGCGAAAGTGCCAGGTGTCGAGTACTTTACTGCAAATGAAATTGAGATTCGTGCTCAGGAAAAAACTGTTTATACACGAACTGATGGCGATCCGACAGATAATCTGCCTGTTAAAATGAAGGTGATGAAACAGGCCCTTCGTGTCCGTGTTCAAGAAGAAGACTTGGATGCTAAATAATATCAACCAGAGGAGAAATGATGACAGAATTTATACAAAATCCATTGTGGTTTTATTTACTTATAGCGAATCTTTATCTTTTTGGCTTGATGGGGTATGATAAATACCAAGCCGTAAGAAAAAAATGGCGTGTCCCTGAATGGAATCTGTTGTTTATGGGATTGATTGGCGGCGGAATCGGTGGATTGATCGCGCAACGCGTTTTTCACCATAAAACACGCAAACGTAAATTTTATATTTTTTTTGCTTTCGGTGTGATTGTAGATCTTCTATTGTTTATTAAGTTTGCCTAAGGAGTTAAAAATGAAAGCAAAAGTGAAATTTGCCTTAAACCTGCTATTAATGGTCGTGATCTTAGGTGCGATGTACTATTTTATTCGCAGCTCTATGACTGATATTTTGGCGGAATTAAGACAAACCAGTCTGTCGATCGTTACAGCAGTGATGGCGTTAGGAACAATTTACTTATTTATTGAAGGACGTTCCGTCAAAGAGATCGCTGTAGGATTTCAACCGGAGTTTACAACGAAAGACGGCTTATTTACCGTTTGTTACTCTGGATTCTATCGAATTATTACTTTTGGTGCTGGGACGTTGATATCAGAAGTCAATTTTTATCGTAAAAATGGATTGAAATTGTCACAAGGTGTAGGTGTGACTACGTTGCATATGGTCATGTATAAATTGGCGGTCTTGACTTATGCTATCGCAGGGCTAGTGATTCAATTTTCTTTATTCTTTGAGAAAGCCCCAAATATGATTTGGGTGATATTAGCTGGTATGGTCGTTACTTTTCTGATTATTGCCTTTTTACTTGCACTTTCTGTAAGTGTCAACGTTCAAGTCGCTTTTGTGGTAATCAGCGACAAACTTTTCAAAAGTAAGAGCATGCGCAAAATCATCGATACTTGCAATACGCAGATTTACTCGTTACGGGAGACAGTCTATTCGATTCTCCGTGATCGTACGGCTTTTTTACGGATCTATTTCTGGAATGTCGTTAAATTGGCTGCTTGGTATGTGATTCCTTATGTAGTATTGGCACCTAAACATCCAGAAATCGACTTCTTACTGACGCTTTCTTTTGTCAGCTTTGCAGTGATCCTATCGGGTGTTATTCCTACGCCGGCTGGAATCGGTTCGTTTGAATTTGTTTATATGTTACTTTTTGGACCAATGGTAGGGACTGTTGATGCAGCGTCATCGATGTTGCTTTATCGATTTGCTACTTTTATTTGGCCATTCGTGATCGGTTTCGTCTATGTCATTTTGGAAAAACGCAAAACCATGAGTGCTGAGTTGGAAGAGTTGAAGAACGAAAAAGCGTGAGCAAAGGAATGAAACTTTTTCTTTCTCCTATTAAATCTAAATCAAAAAAATCTCGAAGGCATGCCTCAAAAACTTCAGCTAGTTCGCTGAAATTTCGGCACTTCTTCGAGATTTTTTAGTGTCGTACTTATTCACTTAATTCAATAATTCGATCTGCAAAGTCTTCGTAGAAATCGGCTTCGTGGGAAACCACTAAGACAGTTCCTTGAAAATCAGCCAGTGCTGCATTCAGATTATCTTTGGTTGCTTGGTCAATATGATTAGTAGGCTCATCCAATAGAAGAAAATTGCTTTTGATCATCATCATTTCGGCAAGTTTGACTTTTGTTTGTTCGCCACCACTCAATGATTTTAGCGCTTCTTGTGCCAGCTGACTCGGCAATCCTGCACGGGATAATTGGCGGCGTAGTTCTTTGATTGTAGCTTTAGGAAATTTATCGTTCATATAGTGCAAAGGATTTTGTAATGGTTGTTCCCAAGTTAAGTCTTGCGAGAAATAATTGAATTTTGTGTGTTGGGGAAATGAAACCGATCCATTGATAGCCGGTATCTGACCTAAGAGTGTCTTGATCAACGTTGATTTCCCAATTCCATTAAACCCGCGAATAGCGATTTTTTCACCGTAGCGTATCGTCAAATCGATCGGTGACAAAAGCGGTTTGTCATAGCCAATTTCTAAGTGTGTTGTTTCCAACGCCAATGTTGTGACGATAGGGGCATAAGGAAAAGCAATATGCGGTGTCGGCGCATCTGTTGGTGGCGTTAATCGTTCGATTTTCGCTAATTGTTTTTCTCGGCTTTTAGCCATCGTAGAACGAGAGCCCGCTTTATATTTTCGAATATAGGCTTCCGTTTTCTTGATATGTGCCTGTTGGGCTTCATATTGTTTCAAATAACTTTCATTTTGCAACGCTTTGAGTTTCAGTGATTTTTCAAGATTGCCGGTATATTTCGTTAATTTGCCAAATTCAATATCAATGATATGCGTCGTGATCTGGTTGAGAAACTGTTGGTCATGAGAAACCACCAAATAGGTGCCATTGAAATCTTGGAGAAATTGAACCAGCCACTTGATGTGCTCATCATCTAAGTGATTGGTTGGTTCATCCAAGATCAGCATATCGGGTTTTTCCAATAACATTTTTGCTAAGATTAATTTTGATCGCTGACCACCACTTAAATTGACCAGTGGGGTTTCCATACCAAGAATGGCAATGCCCAGACCTTCCGCTAAGTCAGCAATCAGTGTGTCCATTTGATAGAAGGAACCTTGATCCAATTGATTTTGTAATTCACCGGCTTTTTCAAGTAACTCATCATCCAATGTTTCAGCATATTCACCATATAGTGAAGCAATTTTTGCCTCTTTTTCAAAATCAGCAGCAAAGGCTGAGCGTAAGAAATCGCGAATGGTTTGGGTTTCGTCCACATTGACATATTGATCCAAATAGCCCATTTTCAGATTTTTTGGGAAAGTGACCTGGCCTTCATCAGGAAGAATCTCCCCGGTAATGATTTTGATCAAGGTACTTTTTCCGGCACCGTTTCGTCCAATCAGTCCGACTTTCTCGCCACGATTGATTTGAACGCTGACTTCTTCATACAAGATTTTGTCGCCGAATTGTTGCGATAGATTTGATAGTGTTAACATGATTTTCCTCCATATAAAAAAGCCATAGACAGTCATTGTCTACAGCTTACAATCTTTTTAGTATCCACCAAAAACCAGGGCATGAGAAAGAAACCTCACTCCGAGTCTTTGATGAAGCAGATGCGCTAGGCGCTTGTAGGCTCTTAACAATGCTTCATCGTGTTCTTGTTAAGAGCAGATTTTCTGATAAATTTAAAGATAAATTTAAAATAGTAGCGTGACATCTGCTTTTCCTCCGTTGAAATGGTTCATTAAGCATACCATCTTAGCTTTCCTTATGTCAACTTTTGCTGATAGTTTGCTAAAAAAGAAAGTCAAAAAGTGCTTGCATATCTTTTGACCATTACTGACCAAAATGGTATACTACAATGTAGGAGAAATCCTAGAAATGACGGGGAGGTAGAACAATGAACCCAGAAAAAATGACAACAACTTTACAAAGTGCCATTGCAGAAGCACAACAAGTAGCGATAACACGCCATCATCAGGAGATAGATATCGCTCATTTATGGAAAATTTTATTGCAAGCCAATCAATTTGGCCGCAATTTTTATACGGACGCTGGTCTTGATGTCGATGCTTTCGAGAAGGAAGTTGACCGACTATTGGATGAAATCCCATCTGTTGAAGGTGGCAATGTTCAATACGGACAAAGCATGAGTCAAAACTTATTTCGTTTGCTTTCTGAAGCAGACCAACTAAAAAAAGGGTTCAATGATGAGTATTTATCGACTGAAGTCGTTTTACTCGCATTAATGAAACTAAAAAACCATCCATTGACCAATTACTTAAAAGGTCAAGGAATCAATGAAAAAGAATTAAAAGCAACCATTGAATCTTTGAGAGGGGGAGAACGTGTGACATCTCAAAACCAAGAAGAACAATACAAAGCCTTAGAAAAATATGGTGTGGACCTCGTTCAACAAGTCCGCAGTGGAAAAATGGATCCGATCATTGGCCGGGATGAAGAGATCCGCGATGTGATCCGTATTCTTTCAAGAAAAACCAAAAATAATCCTGTTTTGATTGGAGAGCCTGGTGTCGGTAAAACAGCGATCGTTGAAGGACTGGCGCAACGAATCGTTAGAAAAGATGTACCGGAAAACTTAAAAGACAAAACGATTTTCTCTTTAGACATGGGCGCATTGATCGCTGGAGCAAAATTCCGTGGTGAATTTGAAGAACGGTTGAAGGCGGTCTTGAAAGAAGTCAAGAAATCTGAAGGACGGATCATCTTATTTATTGATGAGATCCACAATATCGTGGGTGCCGGCAAAACGGAAGGCAGCATGGATGCTGGTAATTTACTAAAACCAATGCTGGCTCGTGGTGAACTTCATACGATCGGTGCAACAACATTGGACGAATACCGTCAATATATGGAAAAAGATAAAGCTTTGGAACGTCGTTTCCAAAAAGTTTTAGTCAAGGAACCAACGGTTGAAGATACCATCTCGATCTTGCGGGGACTAAAAGAACGCTTTGAGATCCATCACGGGGTCAACATTCATGACAATGCACTAGTTGCTGCAGCGACATTATCCGATCGTTATATCACAGATCGCTTTTTACCGGATAAAGCAATCGATCTGATTGATGAAGCGAGTGCAACGATCCGCGTAGAAATGAATTCAATGCCAACTGAACTCGATCAAGTCACGCGACGTTTAATGCAGCTGGAAATTGAAGAAGCCGCATTGAAAAAAGAAACGGATGATGCTTCTAAAAAACGGTTGGCAAACCTGCAAGAAGAATTAGCTGATTTGCGGGAAGAAGCCAATACCATGAAGATGCAATGGGAAACTGAGAAAGATGAAGTCAATGCGGTTTCCAATAAACGGGCAGAAATCGACAAAGCCAAACATGAATTAGAAGATGCTGAAAATAATTATGATTTAGAGCGCGCTGCTGTTTTACGCCATGGAACGATTCCGCAATTAGAAAAAGAACTTGCCGAATTGGAAGCAAAAAACCAAGCGGAAGGCGTTCGAATGGTGCAAGAATCTGTGACTGAAAACGAAATTGCACTAGTTGTTGGTCGCCTAACAGGCATTCCGGTTGCGAAATTGGTAGAAGGCGAACGGGAAAAACTACTGAAATTGAATGAAACACTCCATCAACGCGTGATTGGCCAAGACGAGGCAGTCGATGCAGTAAGTGATGCGGTGATCCGTTCCCGTGCAGGTCTCCAAGATCCAAATCGACCATTAGGTTCTTTCCTATTCTTAGGACCAACAGGAGTCGGTAAGACCGAGTTAGCCAAAGCGTTAGCCGTCAATCTGTTTGATTCAGAAGATCATATGGTGCGGATTGACATGAGTGAGTACATGGAGAAACATTCTGTGTCACGTTTAGTCGGAGCACCTCCAGGTTATGTTGGTTTTGAAGAAGGTGGCCAACTGACAGAAGCTGTTCGCCGTAACCCTTATACGATCGTCTTATTGGATGAGATCGAAAAAGCCCATCCAGATGTTTTCAATATTTTATTGCAAGTATTGGATGACGGCCGATTGACGGATTCAAAAGGTCGAGTGGTAGATTTCAAGAACACGGTCTTGATCATGACGAGCAATATTGGCTCGCAAATACTATTAGATGGTGTGACTGGGGAAGGAACGATTCCAGAATCGGTGGCTGAAAATGTTCGTTCGCTATTACGCGGTCATTTTAAACCAGAGTTCTTGAACCGTATCGATGATACAATTTTGTTCACGCCACTAAGCCTAGCCAATGTTACAGGTATCGTGGATAAAATTATTGCTCAATTGTCTCAACGATTGGAAAATCAAGACATTCAATTATCCATTACAGAAGAAGCCAAAAAATGGATCGCAGAGCATTCGTACGAACCCGCTTATGGCGCAAGACCATTGCGACGTTTCATTACACGGGAGGTAGAAACACCTCTGGCTAAAGAAATCGTTGCAGGACGTGTTCTGCCGAAAACAAAAGTGACGATAGAAGTGTTGAATGACCAGCTTGTTTTTGAAAATACACCGATAAGTGAATAAGAGATTTCTTAGTCATCTAACTTAAACGAGAAAAATAACCCTTGAATTACCTGAATGATAGACGGAATGATACTGTGGGAAAGACCTGAATAAAGTCTTCTGCCTATTCCGCTATTTTTCAGGTTTTTTCTTTTGAATAAAAAAATCATCATGTTATTATGCTACGTCAATGTGGTTTAAGAACTTCCTTTTTATTAAACAAAGATTGGTAAATTTCTCCTAAAAAAAAACTTTCGTAAAAAGATTTTACTTGCCGAAAAGGCAAATTAAACGTAAGATTGAGAAGTAAACGCAAAACGCAGGTCTATTTTCTAATGAAGGATCTACTGAGAAAATAGTTGAAGGAGCAAATAAAATAAGATGCAGAAATTTTTAAAAGAGAATTGGTTTATTCTCGCTTTTATTGTGGTGATTGTTGTCGTTCGATTGTTTATTTTAACGCCTGTCAAAGTCAGCGGGCATTCAATGGATCCGACTTTGTCTGATGGGCAACGCTTGATTGCTTCCAAGATTTCAAGTTATCAGCGGCAAGACGTGATTATTTGCGTAGAACCGGATGATACCAGTAAAATTGCGGTGAAACGCCTAATTGGTTTGCCTGGAGATAAAATCGAGATGAAAAATGACGTCCTGACAATCAATGGCAAAGAGTATCACGAAGAGTACTTAGAAGATTTTAAGAAGCAATTTGCGGATGATCAGTTGCAAAAGGAATATAGCTACCGGGAATTATTCCAGCAAATCGCGGCCAGTGCAACCCAATTCACTGAAGATTTCTCTATTACCGTCCCTAAGGGAAAATATTTTGTTATGGGAGACAATCGTCTGATTTCAAGAGATAGCCGTTCTTTCGGTGTGGTGGATGCCGATCAAATGCAAGGAAAAGTTATCTTGCGTTACTGGCCATTAAGTGAAATTTCATTATTTTAAAAGCACAGTAAAAAAGCATTCTTGCACAGGAGCGAGTCTTCACTCGAAACATGCAAGAATGCTTTTTTAAACGACCCAAGCTACTAGCGCAATCACGGAAAAGAACATTGTCCAAACGGCAATCGCCGCAGAAGCAATGAAAATGATTTTAATAGGCAGGGGTTGGACGAATTTTCGTGCATCTTTAGAAAAGGCATAGGTAATAGATGAAAAGATCATGCAGCACAAAAGAAAAAATACCGTCAAAATCATGGCGATCTCCTTACTGACTTCCAGGTCGACTTATTGTTAAATATTATAACAGACCTTTTGAAAATCGTGAAATCAAATACACTGCATTTCAGGCAATTCTTTTTGCAATTATTGGTATAAAGAGGACTCGTCCAATAACATAAATTATTAAATAACGTTTATTCCTTTATTAATGAAAGCGGGTTCAATGAATTTGGGAGATTTTTGCTAAAAAAAGATCATTGTCAAAATTAGTTTTTGCGAAATCATTCGGATAAAAAAACTGTCTGAACTAATTTTATTAGTTCAGACAGTTGATAAAAATCACTGTTCAATTTTTTTGATACGATAGCTTTCAAAATAATCAGGCTTGCCTCGCCCTTGGAAGTAAGCAATCAATCCCATCAATACAGCTCCGATCGTGTTGGTCAAAAGATCACCCATCGTATCCATCAATGCCTCGCGGCCAATGAATGGGGTGCCTTCTAGCGTCGCATAGCGCTGCAGATTCATTCCACCAAGCGAATCGCAGATAAACTCCCAGAACTCCCAAAAAACACCACACAGGCCTGCAAAAGCAAATCCCATCAGAAGAAAAAGCCATGGAGAAACTTCTCGTACTGGAACATCTTTTAGGAACATACAGATCAGCCCATAACCAACTGCTGTCAGAACCATCGGACTAACTGTGTGCAGTACTTTATCCCAGAAGGAAATAATTTCAATCAGATGCAAAATCGTTCCCATAAAGACCGAGATCAACAGAAAGAACCAATAAAAGTAAATAGTCGCATTGGGCAGTTGAATACGGAACAGCTTTTTACTGAATTCAGGTACATAGATCAACAAAATACCTAGTAATGCTTGAACTAGAAAAATCAGTGCTTGCTGTTTAGGATAGACACCTCGAAAGAATTCCCAAACAGAAAATGCGAAAACAAGGAAGCCAAATAGTGTAAATAGTTTTAATAAACGTTTATAATTCTCACCCATTTATTGTTCCTCCCCGAGATAGGCAGCCAAGCCTTCTAGTAAAGCGTTTTCTGAAGAATAGATCTCTCCATTCAGTTTGATCAAACCGACTGTATAGAGATTCAAATAATGAAATTGATTTTCGGCTACAGTTTTCAGTGCAGTAATCTTTTGCTGATTATCTGCTCCTTGTTGGCGACTGTCTGTATATAACCCTAAGACAGGGATTTCTTTGGCAAAAGCCACGCCGATTTCTGAAGCTACGCCTGGATCGATCGTTAGACCATCTAATAATGCAATCATTAGGTCACTTTCCAAAACTTTTTCTGTATCAGCTTGAGCTATCATTTTACTATCAGCATAAGCAGACTTATCATTAATGGATGCATTTTCTTGTGGCAAATAGATATCTGCTTGTGGATAGGTGCTTCGGATTTGATTGACTAGATCGGCATTATAAAGCAGATCACTTTTAGCAAAGAGGGGGGCTGCAAAGTAAATATTCATTTTCATTCTCCTTCATTTTATCAACATGATTAAAAATAGTCGCCAAAATAAGCTTCCATATCAGGAATAATAGTCTCCAATAACTGTAACGTATCCGAATCGGTATGGAGACGCTCGATTCGAGCCAAATACGCAGGTCTTCGATAATTCATCAGTACGCAAGTTAACGTTTGGATATCTAATTGGACCGCTTTTCCGATCGGATCATTCGAAACGATGACTTCACCTTTAGCATAGTTCAATCCAAAAATACCATTATTCCATTCAGCAACAGGATCGGAGACAACGAAATGAAAAGGCTGATCGAATGCTTTAAAGGGGAATTTTTTCAAAAACTCTGTTACGTCAACGATGCGTGCCATATAGTAAGGTTCGATCGTTTCTTTGATTTGGCTGTCTTCCAACAAGAAAGCCAAAGGTTCATTTTTATAGATATCGCCTTTGACCCAGTAGACCATAGAGAAATGAGCCGAGATAAAGTTCCATAATCCATTGCGGGCTTCTTGATTCAAGTAAAACATTTCTTTTACGTGAAAGACTTCTTCGGCGACCCAATAAAAAAGCACACCAGTGGGGTGACCACTTTTATTATAATAGACAGCTGCTGTTCGGCTTTCTTCGTTTTCGTAGCGCCAGTATTCTTCCCAGTGGAAAGCGGTCCGCTGTAATGCGCCATGATTTTCTCTTGAGAATTGATTATAGACAGTGAAAACGTCAGGATCATCTACCTCTTTTCGTTCAACGATCCCTGGAACTTCCACCGTTTTTGGTAACTGGGTATCACGTATTTTGAAGGTTAATTTATCTGACATCATCTCCCAGCCCTTACGACGATAATAAGGAACATTATAAGGATAGAGATAAGAGATCCATTGCTGATCTGCTCGCATCGTTTCAAGAGCGAGTTTGATCAAGTCTTTCATCAGTCCATGTCCCGCATATTCAGGGTAAGTTCCGACACCGGTCACGCCGCCCATTTTGTAAAGAGTTCCATGAATGTTCACTTCACAGGGATAGACAGCAATTTGTGAAACAAGCTGATCACCGTTGAACCACCCGAACACTTTAGATAATTCCAAGATTGGTCGTTTTGATTTGATCATTTCACGCTTGCTTTCATAACCGCTTTCCTCGATGTCCGACTCAGTGATTTGAAAAACATAGCTTAGAAGCTCATTGAACTGATCGACATCTTTTTCTTCTACTGGTCGAATATGCAAATCTTGATGAAAATTATTGTCCATTCTTTCAACTCCAATTTATTTACTAGCTATAGTATAGCAAAACCTGAACAAATTTGTTTAGATATCGGTCAAGAAAAATACTTTAATTATCAGCATTTCGTTGGTATAATAGAAAAGCTGACTAAAAGAAATGAGGAACGTATCCATGAATATAGAAGAAATGAAAAAACGACAGGAAAAGATTCGTAACTTTTCCATTATCGCTCATATTGACCACGGAAAGTCTACGCTAGCCGATCGGATTTTGGAACAAACTCATACGGTAACGTCCAGAGAAATGCAAAATCAATTATTAGACTCCATGGACTTAGAACGGGAACGGGGAATCACCATTAAATTGAATGCGGTTGAGTTGAATTATACCGCAAAAGATGGTGAAACCTATATTTTCCATTTGATCGACACACCAGGACACGTGGATTTCACTTATGAAGTATCGCGGAGTTTGGCTGCGTGTGAAGGTGCTGTATTGGTTGTGGATGCAGCTCAAGGGATTGAAGCTCAAACATTAGCCAATGTTTATTTGGCTCTGGACAACGACTTAGAGATCTTACCAGTCATCAATAAAATCGATCTGCCAGCAGCAGACCCAGAACGAGTACGTACAGAAATCGAAGACGTTATCGGTATCGATGCAAGTGAAGCGGTTTTAGCTAGTGCCAAAGCCGGAATTGGCATCGAAGATATCTTAGAACAAATTGTCGAATATGTACCGGCACCAGCTGGAGATATTGAAGCGCCATTGAAAGCATTGATCTTTGATTCTGTCTACGATTCTTATCGAGGGGTTGTTCTGAACGTCCGTATCATGGATGGGATGGTCAAACCTGGGGATAAAATTCAAATGATGAGTAATGGAAAAACCTTTGATGTCACCGAAGTTGGGGTATTTTCACCTAAAGCGATCCAACGGGATGCATTGATGGTGGGAGATGTTGGTTATATCACAGCAGCTATCAAAACAGTGAAAGATACACAAGTAGGGGATACTGTGACACTAGCAAATAATCCAGCCCAAGAAGCTTTGGAAGGGTATCGTCAAATGAATCCAATGGTGTATTGTGGACTCTATCCAATCGATACTTCTCGTTACAATGATCTGCGGGAAGCATTAGAGAAGCTGCAATTGAATGATGCGGCACTCCAATTCGAGCCTGAAACTTCTCAAGCGCTAGGCTTTGGTTTCCGTTGTGGTTTCCTAGGTCTCTTGCATATGGATGTTGTTCAAGAGCGTTTAGAACGTGAGTTCAATTTGGAATTGATCACGACAGCGCCTTCTGTTATCTATCATGTCAACAAGACAGACGGAACAACCGTGACAGTCGATAATCCAGCAGATTTCCCTGAACCAGGTACTATTGAAAATGTCGAAGAACCTTTTGTCAAAGCACAAATCATGGTACCAAATGACTATGTAGGTGCGGTTATGGAACTCTCACAGCGTAAGCGGGGAGATTTTGTCACCATGGACTACCTAGATGATTATCGGGTCAATGTCGTCTATGAAATTCCATTATCTGAAATCGTCTTTGATTTCTTTGACAAACTGAAATCCAGCACAAAAGGTTATGCATCACTGGATTATGAAATGTCCGGTTACCGTACCAGCAAGTTAGTTAAAATGGATATCTTGTTGAACGCTGAAAAAGTCGATGCATTAAGCTTTATTGTTCACCGAGATTTTGCCTACGAACGCGGAAAAGCCATCGTAGAAAAATTGAAAAAACTCATCCCGCGTCAACAATTCGAAGTACCGATACAAGCAGCGATTGGCCAAAAAATCGTGGCTCGCTCCGATATCAAGGCTCTGCGCAAAAATGTTTTAGCGAAATGTTATGGTGGGGATGTTTCTCGTAAACGGAAACTCCTAGAGAAACAAAAAGAAGGTAAGAAACGCATGAAACAAATCGGTTCAGTAGAAGTTCCACAGGAAGCCTTTATGGCCGTTCTGAAAATGGATGAGGATGAACCGAAGAAATAGCAAGGGGTTCTTGAAAACAATTGTTGTTTCTTTGTGAATTTTCAAAAACATTCGCCCGATTGTCGCCCATAAATTTAAATGGGCGACAATTTTTTTATCTTTCAGCGGATTTTTTCAATCGTTGGGCGAATATATCAACGGCTTCTGTTTTCATCTTTCTAGTTACATGGACATATTTGTCCATTGTAGTAGCAATCCTTGAATGGCCCAATCTTTCTTGAACAATTTTTGGCTTGACTCCATCTTCTAAAAGCATGGTAGCGTGAGTATGTCGAAGAGAGTGAAAATTAAAATCAATTCCGAGTTCCTTTTTTATTCGAGAAGAGTGCCATTTAATAGAATTTGGTGTCACTGGTTCGCCATTGTCTTTTGTACAGACAAAAGTTGAATCGTAATAGAATTTACCATACCTAAGTTTATTCTCTGATTGACTCTTTCTTGCTCTTCTTAATTCAGCTGCTAATACATCATCAATTGCTATTGTTCTGAAACTTGCTTGTGTTTTGGGAGTGCCAAGCTGAATTCCATGCTTGTCCTGTAACATTATTCGATCTACTGTTATTGTTCGCTCATCCAAAGAAATATCTGACCACTGTAGACCACATACTTCACCTCTCCGCAATCCTGTATGAAAGCCAATCATGAGTGGTAATCTGAAAGGACTGGATGGGGGATTAAATTCAAGTATTTTTTGATACTGATCCATAGTGATAATTTTCATGTCATCCCTTGTTTGTTTGGGTTTATTTTCGAAGGCTGGCATTTCAACGTATACCATAGGATTTGAATTGATTGCTTGCCATGGATAGACAGCTCTTTTAAATGCTCCTTTTAAAACAGTAAGTACAATTTCTACGGAATGTTTAGCAAGAGGGCGGTCAAATCCATTGGGTAACTTGTTCATTAAATCTTGAAGACGAGAGGGGCCGATAGAGCTCAAGTAATACTTGCCTATTTCTGGTTTAATGTATTTATTAATGATGTTTAGATAATTTTTCTGAGTATTGTATTTTAGCTTTTTTTCAACGTAGTTTTCAAACCAATAATCAAAGTAATCAGCAACACTCATGGCATGAGTAAAGTAGAAGATTGGTTTGAGGTTCCGACCGCCGAAAAGAAAGAATCGTCGAAACTAGAACAAGAATTTTCTCAAACAAAGAAAGATCCTTTGAAAGAAGCGAAGGTGACGGATACCGATGGACTTAAACAAGAAGAACTATTATAGCAATGAAGCTGACTGGCAGTATATGTCAGTCAGCCAATTCAAAACATTTCAAGAATGCGAAGCAGCGACTTTGGCAAAATTAAAAGAAGAATGGTCGCCAGAGAGTGATCCTACGACTTTACTAGTTGGAAACTATGTCCATTCCTATTTTAAGTCTCCTGAGGCACATCAAGAATTTATACAAGAGAATGCAAGTGCTATTTATAAAAAGAATGGATCAGAACGGGCAGAGTTTGCTCAGGCGATCAATATGATTGAAACCTTAGAATATGATGATTTTTTCGTTTTGTCTATCAAGGCGAGAAAGAACTGATTCTAACAGGAACGCTATTTGATACGGAATGGAAAGCCAGAATTGATTGTTTCAATTTAGAGAAAGGTTATCTTGTTGATTTAAAAACGACTCGGAGTCTTTCTCAGAGATACTGGTCACAAAAATATAGTGGCTACGTTTCGTTTGTTGAGCAATATGGCTATATTCTACAAATGGCTGTTTATAAAAACTTACTCGAACAAACCTATAACAGGGAAATTACACCTTATATCTTTGCAGTAACAAAAGAGTCGCCTCCTGATATTGCTGGTATCAGTATTTATCCTGGACGCTTTGATTTTGAACTTCGATTATTGGAACAAGAATTACCTCATATCTTACGAGTGAAAAATGGAGAAGAAGCGCCGAAAATGTGCGGGAAATGTGAATACTGTCGCCAACATAAGTCTTTAACAGGATTTTTAGAAGTAGGCGATTTATTGGAATAAGGAGGAGTCGCTTAAAGAATGGCTATTTATAGACAACTCCATACCACTTTTTGGAAAGACAAACGAGTCGGTGAATGGAGCAAAGATCAAAAACTTTTTTTCCTATATCTCTTATCGAATGATTACACAACTCAATGTGGTGTTTATGAATTCAATCTGAGATATGCAACGTTTGAACTAGATATGACTGCAGAAGAAATAAAAACAAACATTGACTTCCTCGTTAGCGAAGGCCGAATCGTCTTTAATGAAAAGTCGGAAGAGTTGATGATAGTCAACTGGCTCAAATACAACAGCGCCAGATCTCCTAAAGTCGCAGCGGTCATCGACAAAGAATTAAAGGAGATAAAGACACTTGAATTTGAGATTGAGGTCATCAAGAAGTGTCAAGAATATAAATACCCTATCCAAACTTTGAAACCAAAAGAAAATACCGTATCGATAGGGTATGGATATGGTATCGATACGATAACGCAACCAGCATCATCACCAGCAACAGCAGAGAATGCGCAGAGCGCTCCGGCTGCTGCTAATCCTTTCCAGCTCTATCAAGAAGTCTTTGGAGTGATTAACGGATTAGTTGCTGATGATCTACGTCATTGGGTTGAGGATATTGGCGAAGAAATGGTTTGTGAGGCTATGAGACGGTCTGCTATAGACCAGAAGTCATACGGATATGCCAAAGGAATTATGCAAAGCTGGGTAAAGAAAAATATCAAAACTATGGCGGATGTTAGAGCAGATGATGTAAGGCACAAGAACCAAAATAGCTATTCTAAGAAACCAATTCGCACAGAACCTATCCCAGAATGGCTCAACGATCCAGAAGGATATAACGCTCAAAAGGAAGCTGAGATCATGGAACGACTACGAAAAGAAGCGGGGGATGATCCATTTGGAAATTGATCAATTAAACCGAATCACTGTAATTAAGCAAATCTACGCTGCATTAGACCCTAGTCACAAGAACTTGATGGAAAACGTTAAGCGAATCCTTGACAGCAATCAGCCAGAAGAGGTCCGCTTTCGAATCTTCATGGTAATGTATCGTCACACTCGAATCAGCTTGGGAAAAGTATCGAAGACGCACTATGGCGAGTTTCTCACTGCCGGAACCACTGAATCAATGTGGCAAGAAGCCAAGTTGCTATATCGAGGACTGATGGCAAGAGAAGGTGCGGCAGTATGAGAGCAACTAAACTATCCAAGAAACCAAAATATAGCAATCGAAAAACTGTTGTCAATGGCATTAAATTCGATAGTGTTGCTGAAGCACGATACCTTCCATTCGCTGCTAAATATGCGGAAACCAATGGTCTTGAACTTCGATTACAAGAAAAATCCGAGCTTCAACCCAAATTTCGCATAGGGAATAAAACCATACGTTCAATCACTTATACTCCGGACTTCACATTTTGGGATGGAAACAAATTGGTCCAAGCGGTTGATGTTAAAGGAGTTCAAACTGAGGCTTTTAAAATAAAAGCTAAACTATTTTGTTTTAGGTACCAAATCGAATTGATATTGGCTAAATATGACCGAAAAACTGGACTATTTATCGAAAGTAAGTTTTATGAGGAAAAATCATGAGAATACAAGACTCTTTTGTTATTCATCCAGAAGGACGTCGCTTCGAGATTCAACCGAAGGTCAGACCAGCAAAAACGAAAGTAAAAGTCGGCAAGATCTACAACTGTGCCATCGAAGGATTTTCGGAATTGGTTAGAGCGGAATGTCTGAAAATTTATGAGAAATCGGCACATGTGAGAATTATTGTCTGTCACAAAGAACAGGACGAGTGGCGGCAGAAAGTTCTTGGTGATCAAACTGTTGTTAAGCTGAAAAATATGATTTTGGCTAAATAAGGGGTTTGTAATCGGAAGAAAGAAGGTATTTTATGGGAGAAATGGCTGAATACTGGAAAGATGCGAAGCCTTACCTGAAAGAGCGTAGAAAGCAGCATGTTATGCGCATGGGCGATTCAGCGATAAAAAATATCAAGTCTTTGGGTTTTGAGTTTACCCATTATCCAATAATCATCAATTTGCGATCAATACGCCAAAAGGCATGATTGATTATTGGGGAACAACTGGTACTTGGATTAATCGGAAATCGAAAAGACGTGGCAGAGGTCTGCATAGTCTGAGGAAATTCGTTAGCGGTCGTTAGTCAGCAATTGGAAGAAATTACCAACTTGGAAAGAAAAAAGACCAACACAAGTTGATCTAATTAATCCTTATAATGAATACTTCCATCTGGCTCTAGTCTTGGTGTAATTGCGACGCCTTTTCCGTCAGAACCGATAACAATTGTTTGAATATATTGTACCTGTGTCTCGGGATCAGTAATAACAAAGATTTCGTTGGTTCTGCCTTTATAAACTTTTTCAACTTCAAATTCAATATTGTTCGCCATAGAATCACTCCTTTTAAATAAAGTACCATAATAAACAAACAAAATAAATAAATACTATAAATGTTTGTAGATATGAAAATTTAGTAACGACAGAAATACACAACTAGAAAGGAAGATGAAAAATGAGATTTTTTGAAATTAATGAGCCATATTTTGCAATTGTAGCAGCTGAAATGAGGGAAAATGTATGGAATTTTATGAAGAAGTAGTGTGTGACGTAGAAGATAAAGAGGACTTTGTAGCTAGTATGAAAGAACTTGAGACGACAGTTGCCATTACAAAAGTTGCGAATACAGTGAGTGAACAAACAGGGGAGCCAGTCGGTAGTGAAGAGGCAGAGGTGCAAGTTTTTGATTGTATTAATGACAATGAACCGACATTATTGGCAGTTGACGGATCGCTGGTTTAGTCAGTTACCCACCAAAAATTGCGGAAATAAAAAAACTACTCTAAAAGAGTAGCAACAGAATCATAAATTATTTTTTTTGGAATCGGAAATTCCGTGTTTAACTGCCAATCTGATGATTCCATAAAGCATAAATCCTATAAAAATATACCAAATAAAAGCTAAAAAAGTTCCCAAAGCAATACCTCCTTTTAGGTATTGTAACATATTTTATATTTTACCAAGTCAGTTATCCGACGAAATGCTTTAATCAGAACAGATAATTAAAAGGATTCAAAATTTCTAAAAACAAGTTAAGAAACAATTCTTTAAAGTTTACAAAGAAAGGTTCTCTTTTAAAAACTAATCTAAAAAAACTGATTATGAGAGATGCGACGAGACACAACAAAAAATATATCAAAGCAAATATTAGTATTACTGAAACTACTTCTTTTACTTTGTCCATAAAAAGACTCCTTTTTAATTAATAATCAAATTATATCATTAAGGAAAGTTAGCAACCCTTACAGTATTGCAAGACGGTAAATAATAAAAGATAGTAGTAAATTTCCGCAATCGTCAGCGATAGCAAACAGGAGGGATAAGATGTCTAAGAATAGTTTTGTGTATTTAGTTTATGTTGAGAATCCATTTTCTGGGAGAGTTCAACTGAAAAAGGTTTGCGAGAGTTTAAAACTTGCGAAGAAGTTGGCGAAAGAAATCGAAGAAAAAAAGGATACATTCACACAAATTGAAATAATGCCTTTGGAGCAGGAGGGATAAGATGGTACCAAAATTTAGAGCGTGGGATAAAGAAAATGACAGAATGATTTATCCAAGTACAGAAGGCGTTTGTTTTGAGTTAGATGATGACGGTACAAACATACTTGATGTAAGCGGAGATTATCCAGAAGATCATACTTTTCCAGCAATTGATTCATTCCTCATGCAATCCACTGGCTTGAAAGACAAGAACGGCGTGGAGATTTTTGAGGGGGATGTTCTTTTGCATACAAGTTCATCCGTTAATTACAGTGATACTTACTGGCACAGCTATGTACAAGTATACAGAATCGATAGCGGTGCATATAGAATCAAAGGGAAGCATATTTATGATACAGAGTTGATGAGTGCTAGAAACCGATTAGAGGTAGTAGGAAACATTTATCAAAATCAAAACTTGTTAGATAAAGAATACTTTAGTACTTCTGACGGCATTGTGGAGCAAGCCAATAAACAGCCCATTCCTAGCGCCGCTTTTGAAGCATTGAACAACTATTGTCAACAGCAAAATGTTTCACCCGGCGGAAGTGCCAATTTATTAGCTGCCAGTTTCTTTCTGCTTTCTTTGGAAAACTTAACGAGTCAGAAACTTTATTTCACTACAGCAAAATAACATATTTATTCCATTCACAAGACTTTTAAAGAGAGTGTTTCTTAAACTCTTTAAAAGTCTTTTTTTATCTGTTCGAAAAACGTGTTATTCAATCGAAATAAATAAAATATAAAAAGAGAAATAATTTATCCGGGGAACCTCATTTAATTGTTTGTTTGGAGGCCGCTAATTCCTAAAAAACTTTTTAAAGTCTTCTCCGATAACGGCGAATGTTGTACTTAAACATTTTCCTTAATTGTTATTTAAAAAGGATAGAAGAGGGGTTTGACACCTGAATTAAAAAATAGTAGTATCTAACGTGAATTGAATATGTTTCTTCGGGGCAGGGTGTAATTCCCGACCGACGGTGACAAGCAATGCTTGAAGTCCGTGACCCGCATTCGTGCGGTTGATCCAGTGAAACTCTGGAACCGACAGTTAAAGTCTGGATGGGAGAAGAAAAACTTACAAGAATATTGACGGGAGGAGTCTATCCTTTTTGTCATCGTTTCTTTGAGTTTGTCTAATCAAGACCTCGTGTACTTATGCACGAGGTCTTTTTATTTAAAGAAAGGAGGAATGTTTATGCATGAAACGTATATGAAGCGCGCCATATCCGAAGCACTAAAAGGCAAAGGACAAACCTTCACGAACCCTTTAGTCGGTGCTGTCATTGTGAAAGATGAGGAAATAGTTGCTGTAGGCAGCCACATGGCTTATGGCCAGCCACATGCGGAAAAGAACGCCATCGATTCATGTAGTTCCCCCGAAAAACTAATTGATTCAACCATTTATGTGACCCTTGAGCCTTGCCACCATTACGGAAAACAGCCACCTTGTACAACTGCTATTCTACAAAGCGGCATCAAAAAAGTGGTAATTGGTCAATTGGATCCCAATCCGTTGGTATCTGGCAAGGGCAAAGCGTTTTTAGAATCACAAGGAGTAGCAGTGATCACCGGTGTTTTAGAAAAGGAGGTACGTGAAATCAATCGCCACTATAATACGTATCACGAAGAGCAACGTCCTTTTGTGGCTTTAAAGCAAGCAACCACACTTGATGGAAAAATCGCTTTGGCTGGTCAGCGAGCAAGGATAACCGGTGAAGCTGCATTGCGCCGGGTTCGTCAGGAACGTTCAGACTACCAGGCTATTTTGATAGGGAGCCGCACTGCCTTAATCGATAATCCTACTTTGCGGACAGAGGCTGCCTTTCCGACTTATCGAGTGGTCCTAGATCGTAAAGGAGAAACCTTGAAACAGCAGCTAACTCTTTTTGAGGATACCAGTAGTCCTGTACTGGTCTTTACTACGAAAAAAGTCCAATCTGTTTTCTCAAATCACGTGAATATCATTACCATGCCTTCACTGACTCTCTCGTTTGTCATGAAAGAATTGTATCGACGCAAGATTCAATCGGTTTATGTTGAAGGCGGAAGCAGCATTCATGATGCCTTTCTGGCGGATGGTTATTGGGATCAAGTTATCACCTATCTTTCGCCAAAACTTATCGGCGGCAATGGAACAGCGAGTTTTGCTAGTTCTCGAGAAGTGA
Organism: Enterococcus sp. ARL09-542; assembly: GCF_005234805.1. Classification (NCBI taxonomy): domain Bacteria; kingdom Bacillati; phylum Bacillota; class Bacilli; order Lactobacillales; family Enterococcaceae; genus Enterococcus; species Enterococcus sp. ARL09-542. Next base: position 191,677 of record NZ_QPQX01000002.1, on the reverse strand, counting down.
ATCAGATGTTTGCGCTAACGGAAGTCACTGTTGAACCGGTCGGAGAAGAGTTAAGGATCGTTGGAAGGAGGCAGGAAAATGTTTACCGGACTCATTCAAGAAAAGGGTAAGATCACACGGATCGTGCCTAGTGGTCGCACCATTGCATTGACTTGTCATGCTTCTGAAGCATTGTTAACGGATTATCGGGTTGGTGATAGTATGGCGATCAATGGCGTATGTTTGACAGCGATCAAGACTGGCAAACAAGAATTCACTGTCGAGATCATGCCGGAAACTTATCAACGAACCACCTTTTCGACCGCAAAAATCAATGACGAAGTCAATTTGGAACGAGCGTTAGCTTTCAACGGCCGCTTGGAAGGACACTTGGTGGCAGGTCATGTAGATACTACGACAACGCTGCTAGAAAAGCGTGTGTTGGAGAATGCGCTGATTCTGACATTTGCTTATCCCGACGAACTGAGAAATGAGATCATTCCACAGGGCTCTATCGCATTGAATGGGGTTAGTTTGACGATTATCGAGACCACACTGCGCTATTTCTCCGTTGGACTGATTCCTCATTCCAAAAATCAAACCAATCTGGGGCGACTTAACCGCGGTGAAGCAGTGAATGTTGAAACAGATCTATTAGGAAAATATGTCAAAGCCAATCAACTGATCCGTGGCGGAAGAAAGGAAATGTCCTATGAGTAAAAATAAAATCGAAACAGCATTAGACTATTTAAGAAATGGGCAATTAATTATTGTTGCTGATGATGACGACCGGGAAGCGGAAGGAGACCTTGTTGGGATCGCTAATCTAGCTACGATGGAAAGCGTGAATTTTATGACGAAATTTGCTCGAGGGTTGATTTGCGCACCTATCTCAGCTCAACTAGCTGACCGCTTGCAGCTAACTGAAATGGTCGCGCAAAATACGGATACTTTCAAAACAGCCTTCACTATAAGTGTCGATCACCGTTCAACGACAACAGGAATTTCTGCTGAAGAACGCGCGCGAACGATCCGAGCATTGGCTAATCCTCAAACTAAGGAAGAGGACTTTCAAAAACCAGGTCATATTTTCCCGTTGATCGGAAGAATAGGCGGGGTGCTGGAAAGAAGGGGCCATACCGAGGCTGCATTGGATTTAGCAAAATTGACCAATCAAAGTGAAGCGGCCTATATTTGTGAGATTCTAAATGAGGATGGCACGATGGCTCGCCGCCCACAATTGGCTCAATTCGCGGAAAAATGGCAGCTGCCGATGATCACTATCGAAGAGTTAGCGACTTATATGGCAACAAGTCAGTTAACCGTTCAATTGCCAACCGCATTTGGATCCTTCGATTTAACCTTATTTGAAGATCAGCATCATCTTGAACACTTAGTATTAGCAAAAGGGGATTTGACTAATCCCGCAAAACCATTATTGGTTCGTCTTCACTCAGAATGCTTGACCGGAGATGTTTTCGGATCCCAGCGGTGCGATTGCGGGGAACAACTACATGAAGCCATGCGTCAAATCGAAAAAGAAGGTACCGGAGCCATCTTGTATTTGCGTCAGGAAGGCCGAGGTATCGGCTTGAAACAGAAACTGCAGGCGTATCAATTACAGGAAAAAGGCTTGGATACGTATGAAGCCAATGTTGAATTAGGTTTTCGTCCAGATGAACGGGATTATGGTTTTGCGGCGATTATTCTGAAGTCTCTTGGCATCGATACGATTCGCTTGCTGACAAATAATCCAGAAAAAATCACCGAGTTAGAAGCTCATGGCATTCATGTTGCTGAAAGAATTCCGTTAGAAATAACTCCAGTTGCAGAAAATAATCGTTATCTTCAAACAAAAAAAGAAAAATTCCATCATTTATTATCACTTTGAGAAAGAAGGAGAGCACAACATGACACAATTTGAAGGAACATTTGACGGACAAGGAATGAAAGTAGGGATCGTGGTTGCGCGTTTTAACGAGTTTATTACGGCGAAACTTTTGAGTGGCGCCCAAGACAATTTGATACGGCATGGAGTAAAAGAAGAAGACATTGATGTTTACTGGGTACCCGGTGCCTTTGAAATTCCCTATATAACAAAAAAATTAGTCAACGTGAAGCAATACGATGGCTTGATCACACTGGGTGCAGTTATCCGCGGTGCGACTACCCATTATGAGCTTGTTAGCAATGAAGTCGCGAAAGGCGTGGCCCAAGTTGGATTAGCGGCAGACATTCCAGTCATGTTTGGCGTTCTAACTACAGAAACTATCGAACAAGCCATCGAGCGGGCCGGAACCAAAGCGGGCAATAAAGGTTCAGAAGCGGCGCAAGGATTGATCGAAATGATTTCATTGAACCGGGTGATTTAATGTTTTAAAGCCTGTCCGCGACTTTCTTATAGTTGCATTTATTTGCTAAAGGCATTCAATTTTTTCTGAAAAACTGCTATGATGAACAAAAAAAACTAGGGGCGAAACGAACGGATGCAAGAAGGAAAAAGACAAGTCAAAGCGATGGGAACGATCATTCAGCTTTGGATCCAACATGAAGATCCCACACCAATTTTGGAAGCAGCAGTCCAACAAATCAGAGCGTTTGAAAAACGGTTTAGTGCCAATGATCCTGCTTCAGATCTGATGAAAGTCAATCAAAACGCCGGAATTCAGCCGACCAAAGTAGCCAAAGACTTGTTTGCTTTGATCGCCTTAGCAAAAGAGCACAGCTTGCCAGAGGATAGTTTCTTGAACATCGCGATGGGACCCCTGATTCAGGAGTGGCGTATTGGTTTCTCAGATGCCAAAGTGCCGACTGCCGAAAAAGTGACGGAATTACTACAGGTGACCGATCCTCAACGAATCGAATTGGATAACAAACAGCAGAGCGTTGCCTTAGCTGCCGGTATGTCAATAGACCTAGGTGCTGTGGCCAAAGGCTATTTCGCAGATCAGCTGGCAGATTTTTTTAAGCAATCTGGTGTCAGTGCCGCTTTGATTGATCTGGGCGGGAATGTTGTTACCTTTGGTGAAACACCAAATCATGCGGATCACTTATGGCGTATCGGAATTCAGAATCCTTTTTTGCCAAGAGGAAATTTCGTGGCAGCCTTAAAAATCCGCGATCGTTCTATCGTAACCTCAGGGATCTATGAACGTTCCCACACCGTCGACGGTAAGACCTATCATCATATTTTCAATCGTAAAACCGGTTATCCGATAGAATCAGCGTTAGCAAGTATCACGATTATTTCCGATCGTTCAGTGGATGGCGAAATTTGGACCACACGTCTCTTTGGTAAAAAACCTGAAGAAATCATGAAACAACTCAGCCAACTCGATGGCATCACTGGATTAATCGTAACCCGACAAGGCCAATTGCTTTATCCCTCTACGCTACAATCACTGATTGAGTTACCTGAAACGAATCAAAAAGTCTAATTGAAACATACTCAAAGATAGAGACGAAACTGCCTTGACAAAGCAGCTTTCAGAGTCTGGTAAATGAAGTAAAATGAAGTATTTAAACTGGTGAAACAAGATAGCAGAACGACTGCGCCCCCTGGCAATTGCACGATCTTAAAGTACCTGCTTAATCTGTTTAGCTCGTTTGACATACCATTACTTCTGACTCTTTCTTCTTTGAGTATGTTTTTTTGACTTTTGATGGCGGTTTTAGCGATCATACTTTTTCTAGAAAATAGCGAATCAAGTTTTGATCAGCTATCGATAACGGACGCTCTGCTTGATGAGCGATAAAATAATTTAACGTTAGCATTTCTTCAGGTATCGGATAAAGGTTGAAAGGCGTCATTGTCGCTGCTTGTAAAACACTTTCAGGAACGATGGCCAACCCGAGATTGTTTTCAGCAAGTGCTGCTGCAGTATAAATATTGCTGCTTTCTACGAGAATGGTTGGTTCAACTTTGTACTTTTTCAATAATTGATCAATTTGCCGACGAATCGCGGAGCCGCTTGTCGTCAATATCAACGGGCTTTGTAACAGTTCTTTCATTGAAACACTGTCTTGAGAGAGAAATTTTTTGTTTGCTTGATACAAAGGCAAAATAGGGGGGATGATCGCAAAATAATTTTCACTCTTTGTGGCGTAAGTCGTCAAATTAGGTGAAATAGTCTCCGGGTTCTGGCCAACAAAAAAATCCAATTGATTACTTAATAAACGTTTCTCATTGTGCTTCGGCAAATCTTCACGCAAAAAAACGGACACATCCTGGTGTTCTGCCAAATAGTCAGGTAAAAAAAGTGGGAGCAAGAACGAGCCCAGACTGGGCAAGATACCCAATCGCAATGTTTTGGTTTCTGGTGATGTGTAGCGCAGTAACCGATGACGAAATTTCGCGGAAGCGGTTTCCAATGTTTCAAGGTATTGATAATAGATTTTACCGGCTTCAGTCAAATGCAAAACACCTGACTGACGAATAATGATGGCCGTTCCCAACTCTTGTTCGACTTTTTTGATGGCTTGCGTAAGATAAGGCTGAGAAATAAATAGGTCTTTCGCTGCTTTGGTATAGTTATTGTACTTTAGTAATGTGTCGATGTACTGCAGCATCAAATGGGAATCTTTAAGAGACATAGAAGTTGCTCCTTCCGTAGAAATATGTCTATTATAACAAAAAAGTTATCATAATATAATTAAATAAATATTTCACAAATGTAAATGGTCAGACTAAACTGTAGAAGTGCTTAATTGGAACAAATAAATTGTCCTTCAGATTCTTCTATCGGAATGAAATCAGAGAGATTTAAGCTGAGTTTGACCATTTTTATCTTTCTAAGACGACTATTTGTACGATTAACTTTTGAAACAATTGATCTAAAAGCGAGTTATAATCGAATCAATTGTTAAATTTATCACATTTAGGAGAGATGAGTATGAAACTGATCGGAATCGTTGGCACTAACTCTGCACGTTCGACCAATCGCCAGTTATTGCAATTTATCCAAACCCATTTCAAAGATCAGGCAGAAATCGAGCTTTGCGAAATCAAAGATCTGCCAGCATTCAATGAACCAGAAGACAGAACAGCACCTGAAGCAGTTCGAGAATTAGCAGAAAAAATCGAGGCTGCTGATGGCGTGATTATCAGTACACCTGAATACGATCATTCCATTCCAGCAGTACTAAAAAGCATGATTGAATGGCTTTCTTATACGACCCGTCCCTTGATCGACAAACCAGTGATGATCACTGGTGCCTCACTTGGTGCTTTAGGTTCTTCCCGAGCGCAAGCACACCTTCGCCAAATTCTTGATGCACCGGAAGTCAAAGCACGAATCATGCCTAGTGCCGAATTTTTACTCGGTCATTCGATGCAAGCCTTTGATGAAGAAGGATGCTTAAAAGATGAGGAAAAAGTCGCTGAATTAGAAGACTGCTTCAATGAATTCAAATTATTCGTGGAAATCACGAATCGTCTCGTCAGTGAATATTCGACTGCCAAAGAGCGCTCAAAGAAATTTTCTTGGGAACAGGTATAAGAAAGAGAGGAAATGTCCATGAAATTTGTCGGTATGATCGGTACAAATGCAAAGAAATCGACTAATCGCCAACTGGTGACATATATGCAACAAGCATTTGCCGATTTAGCAGAAATCGAAATTTTAGAAGTTGATCAAGTTCCTATGTTCAATGAAACAGAGGATCAAACCAATAGTGAAGTCATTCAAACATTAAATCAGAAAATTTTGGCTGCCGATGGCGTGATTATCGCGACACCAGAACACAATCATTCCATTCCATCCGCACTAAAAAGTGTCTTAGAGTGGTTGTCCTTCAATCTACACCCGTTTGATGGCAAACCAGTGATGATCGTGGGTGCTTCTTATGACGTCCAAGGTTCTTCACGGGCACAACTACACTTGCGTCAAATTCTTGATGCACCTGGTGTCAATGCAACGGTTATGCCTGGTAATGAATTTCTTTTAGGTCGTGCGCATCAAGCATTCGATGAAAATGGGCAGCTGAAAGATCAACGGACTGTTGACTTTTTGGAAAGCTGTTTCAGAAAATTCATTCGCTTTACAGAAGTTGCTAATATCTTGAATGTTCCCGAAGAAGTAGTTTATCAGCCTGGGGATTATACTGTCACGGCACCAGGACACAATGGTGATTTACCAATGGTGGTTACATTAAGTGAAGAACGGATCGAAGCAATCAATATCGATACTTCCGGTGAATCGGAAGGAATCGCAGATGTAGTCTTTGCGCGTGTTCCACAAGAAATCATTGAAGGCCAAACATTGAACGTCGATGCGATCTCAGGTGCTTCCGTTACCAGTAACGGTGTCGTTGATGGTGTCGCGAAAGCAGTGAAAATGGCTGGTGCAAACCCAGATGTTTTAAGAAAACGTCCTAAGGCAGCCAGTGCGCTAAAAACGGAAGATGAAACTTACACCACGGATATCATCGTTGTCGGTGGTGGTGGGGCAGGATTGAGTGCCGCAGCAAGTATCCTCCAAGAAGGCAAAGAGGTGATTTTAGTTGAAAAATACCCAGCCATCGGTGGGAACACCGTTCGCACGGGTGGACCAATGAATGCCGCAGATCCGGATTGGCAAAAAACATTTGCTGCGCTTCCAGGTGAACGGGCTGCGCTAGAAGAAATCATTGCCGTAGATGAAGCAACCATTGATGCAGAATACTTGGCTGATTTTCGATTGTTGAAAGAACAAATCACAACGTATTTACAAGCAACGACTCCAGAAAAAGAATTCTTATTTGACTCTGCCATCTGGCATCGTATCCAAACTTATTTAGGCGGCAAACGGACCGACTTAGAAGGAAATGTGATTTACGGTCAATATGACTTAGTAAAAATCCTAACTGATCGTGCACTAGAGTCTGTGAAATGGCTAGAAGAAATCGGCGTTGAATTTGATTACAAACATGTCGATATGCCGGTTGGAGCAAAATGGCGCCGAGGCCATAAACCATTGAAAAATGAAGGGTACGCTTTTGTTTCTGCCCTACACAATTTCGTCAATGAAAATGGTGGAAAAATTCTTACTGACACACCAGTCAAAGAATTGATCATCGAAGAGGGACAAGTCGTAGGGATCATTGGGGAAGGTCGCAATGGACAAAAAGTAACGATCCATGCCAAAGCAGTTATCTTAGCTTCTGGTGGCTTCGGTGCGAATACACAAATGCTGAAGCAGTACAACACGTATTGGACTGAAATCGAAGATGACATCAAAACTTCCAATTCGCCGGCAATCACAGGGGATGGTATCAAACTAGGGGAAAGTGCCGGTGCGGATCTAGTTGGAATGGGCTTCTCACAAATGATGCCGGTATCTGATCCGAATACGGGAGCATTATTCAGCGGTCTGCAAGTACCTCCCGCAAACTTTGTGATGGTCAATCAAGAAGGCAAACGTTTCGTCAATGAATATGAAAGCCGTGATGTATTGACACAAGCAGCAATCGATAATGGTGGCCTATTCTATTTGATTGCTGATGAAGAAATCAAGAAAACAGCGTACAATACGTCCCAAGAAAAAATCGACAAACAAGTAGCTAACGGAACATTATTCCGCGCCGATACCCTTGAAGAATTAGCAGAACAAATTAATGTTGATCCAACCATCTTGAAAGAAACGATCACTGCATACAACGCCTATGTCGATGCAGGAAAAGATCCTGAATTTGGCAAAGATGTGTTTGATCTTAAAGTAACGACTGCTCCATTTTATGCAACTCCAAGAAAACCGGCAGTACATCACACCATGGGGGGGTTAAAGATCGATACACAAACCCATGTGTTATCAAAAGAAAATCAAGTGATCAAAGGTCTATATGCAGCTGGTGAAGTAGCAGGAGGAATCCATGCAGGAAATCGCCTTGGTGGTAACTCATTGACTGATATCTTTACCTTTGGACGGATCGCTGGTAAGACAGCAGTTGCAGAAAATTTTTAATAGGTTAAAAGAAATGTGCAGAGAATCGCACTGCACATTTTCTTTCAAAACGTTATGTGAAATAAGTAACATGAGGTGTATTCAATCAATTTATTTAAACAAAACTATTTTTTGGGGGTAAAACATGGAAACAAAACTCAACCGTTGGCTAGTCTTGATTGCTTCAACTGCTGTTCTGTTATGTACAGGTGCCGTTTATGCATTTAGCGTTTTCGCTGGACCGCTTAGTCAACTAAAAAATTGGACAATGGAAGAAATCATGCTGGCATTTACAATCAATGCTGCTGTCGGACCTATCACAATGATTTTAGGAGGATTCTTGACCGACCGTGGATTGGCAAAATGGACGATTACTTTTGGTGGTTTATTATTTGCGCTAGGTTTCTTCTTAACTGGATTTGTGGAATCACCTGGGATGCTCTATCTAACTTATGGTGTGCTTTCAGGTCTTGGTCAAGGATTTGCTTATTCTGCTTGCTTAAGTAATACGATTCGTTTATTCCCAGACAAACGTGGACTTGCTTCAGGATTGATCACTGCAGGTATGGGCGGTGCAGCCATCATCGCCGCACCGATCGCGAATGCAATTATTGAATCAAGAGATGTGTTGACTGCTTTTCGTTTTATCGGTATTGCTTATATGATCGTCGTTGTAATGGCAAGTTTCTTTATCAAAAAAGCCCCTGCAGATTATCGTCCAGCAGGATGGGTCCCACAAACTTCTGCGGCTAAAGGAACCGCAGCAAATTATTCCTGGCAAGAGATGATGAAAACACCTGCTTTTTATTTGATTATCTTGATGCTCGGTGTTGGTGCATTTTCTGGTTTGATGATTGCTTCCAATGCTGCTGTGATTGGGCAGGAAATGTTCGGATTAACAGCTACAACAGCCGCTTTTTATGTTAGTCTATATTCTTTAAGCAATTGCTTAGGTCGAGTGATTTGGGGAACAGTTTCTGATAAGATTGGGCGTTCCAATACATTGATGATCATTTACGGTGTCGTTGCGTTATCTTTACTCGTTTTGACACTTTCAAGTGCAGCGATGATCTTTGCAGTGGGAATCATTGGGCTAGGACTCTGCTTTGGCGGAGTGATGGGGGTTTTCCCATCGATCGTAATGGAAAATTACGGACCAGCTAACCAAGGAGTCAACTATGGAATCGTCTTTGTTGGTTATTCTACAGCTGCTTTCTTTGGACCACGAGTAGCAGCAGGAATGGCTGCCAGCAACAATGGAGATTTTACAAACGCATTCTATACAGCAATTGCTTTGGCAGTCGTCGGCTTTATTTTGAATATTGCTTATGTTCAACTAAAAAAATCACATAACGTTTCAATCGCCAAATAAACAGCGCAGCATTGAAAGGGCTATAAGTCTCTATAAAAAGATAAATAATCAGTAGTACTAATATAGATATATGCGGATTGACAGACTTGATTGACCATGATCATGGTCAATGAACTTAGAAATGCTTGTACCGGTGACAGGAGTTAGTACGATTGATTGATCAGTTAGATGGAGTAGCTTTTCAAGTACTGAGAATAAAAAAGTGGTAAAGTCTTTAATTTCTTTTTTTTCATGTTCCAGTGCAAAAAGTGATTATACTATTTTTTCCCTAAGTGATAGGATATCAGGTAGAAAGATGATTTTATAGAAGGAAACTCGAATCAGCTGATTATTCATTTTTATACGATAGTCATAATATTCATGAAGGAATGAAAAAATAGATTTGGTAGTGTCAATACACGTCGCTTATCATAAAAAGGCAACGTGAATTTTAATAACCATCAGTAATAGAAGTGCTTGGGGAAGTCTTTTCTTTTTCTGATGGTTTTTTCACAGCGACATCGGATGTTTGACTAAAATAAGAATAAAGAAGGACACTAATCTGCTTTCCTAAGATTAGTGTCCTTCTTATCTTTCATTCAAGTTGGAAGTTAGCAATAATTTTCTGGCTGACCATTTCGGGTGACAACTCAGTATTATCGATTTTCATCGTTTTTACTTTTGGAAAAAGGGATGCCAATTCCGTCGAATGGCTTTCCAAACGGTATTTTTCATTAAAAGTAAGAAGTTCTTGATGCGAAAAAGCAAGATCCCGTTTTGACGGCTTCGCTTTTAAACGTGCTTCCTGACGGTTACGTGCGATGCGCTCCTCTAATTGCGCAACAAGTTCAACAAAATAAACCGGTTGTCCAGCGCTTAAAAAGATCTCACAAATTTTGTGTAAAAAAGCAATATCTTCTTTCTGATCAAATCCCACTAAAACAGTAAATATGATTGTCTTAACTGTATTCTGTTCACCAGCCACAAATGCTTTGAAAAGTTCGATCCTAGTGGAATCAGACAACTTAAATGCCGCAGGCGTATACCCAAGATAATTGGCAAATAAATCAATAGTTTGATGATTAAATAGTAATTTACCATCAATTCTTTTTTAAAGTTCGCGACCGACAGTCATTTTTCCAACAGCCTGAGCACCAATCAAAACCAGTAATGGCATAGAAGCACCTCATTCTTTTAGACTTATTGTAACAGAATGTCAGGAAATAATGGATCCTATTTAGATGCGAAAGGCCAACTTTTCTCCCAATCCTGCTGAGCGTATCTTTTTGTTGCGTTTGGGCATTCAGCTATACTTAAGGCAGACTAGAATAGTGGAGGATGGAATATATGAACGAAATCATTCAAACGTTTAGCGAGCGAAAGGAGGAGTTGCTGCGGGCAATCTTTCAACACTTGGCCATTTCGCTGAGTGCGTTGATTTTAGCCATTTTAATTGCTATTCCATTAGCAATTTTGTTGAGCCAAAAGAAACGAATGGCAGAATTTGTTTTACAGATCACAAGTATTCTACAAACAATTCCATCATTGGCATTATTGGGATTATTGATTCCTTTTGTTGGTATTGGCACCGTTCCCGCTCTAATAGCATTGGTAGTTTATGCGTTACTGCCCATTTTTCAAAACACGTATATTGGGCTTTCCGAAATCGATCCGTCGATTGAAGAAGCGGCGGATGCATTTGGTATGTCTCGCTTGCGAAAACTCTTCAAAGTTGAGTTACCTATTGCAATGCCTGTCATCATTTCTGGGGTACGTACAGCATTGGTGTTGATCATTGGAACGGCCACGTTGGCAGCATTGATTGGTGCTGGTGGATTGGGAACCTTTATTTTGTTAGGGATCGACCGTAATGATCCGAGTTTGACACTCATAGGGGCGGTTAGTTCGGCTCTATTAGCAATCTTATTCAGTGGACTGATTCGTTTTTTACAAAACCGCAGTATGAAAACCACACTGATCTCTTTAGGTGTTATCTTTCTTGGAATCGGCGGAATTCTTTTCGCACAGTATAATCCTATTTCAAATAAAACGGTAACGATTGCTGGTAAACTCGGTTCAGAACCAGATATCCTTATCAATATGTATCAAGCAGTGATCGAAGAAGAAGATCCTAGTTTAACCGTCGAGATCAAACCAAACTTTGGTAAAACAAGTTTCTTATTTAGCGCCCTTGAAAATGACCAGATTGATATTTATCCCGAGTTTACGGGAACAGTATTAGAAAGTCTAGTCAAAGTCCCAGAAAATACCCAAATAGATGGTTCTCCAGAATCAACTTATCAAGAAGCAACAAAACTGCTTAGTGACCAGTTTAATATGCGCCTGTTAGAGCCGATGACCTACGAAAACACCTATGCTTTAGCCATGCGTCGTGAACAAGCAGAAGAGTTGGGTATAACGAAGATTTCTGAATTAGTTGCTCACGAGTCAGAGCTTCGGGCTGGTTTTACTTTAGAGTTTATTGATCGGGAAGATGGCTATCGCGGGATCCAAAAACAGTACGGGCTGACTTTTGATTCTGTCCAAAGTATGGAACCGGCACTGCGCTATCAAGCGATTCAAAGCAAGGATGTCGATGTGATCGATGCTTATTCGACAGATAGTGAGATCAAACAATACAATCTCGTCGTTTTAGAAGATGATCGACAGCTCTTTCCACCTTATCAAGGAGCCGCATTGATGAAAGATGAATTTGCTGCAGAACATCCGCAAGTCGTCAAAGCATTGAAAAAACTATCAGGAAAAATCACAGAGGACCAGATGATTGACATGAACTATCAAGTGAATGTGGAAGGAAAACAACCGGCAGATGTTGCTCGTGAATTTCTAAAAAAAGAAAAGATTATTGGGGAGGGAAACTAAATGGAACCAATTATCGAATTTAAACAAGTTGTCAAAGAATTTGAGGGACAAGTCGTATTAAAAGAATTGGATCTCTCCATTCATCAAGGAGAAATCTTTGTCTTAGTAGGTCCCTCAGGAAGCGGAAAAACAACCTCCCTTAAAATGATCAATGGGCTGATCGAACCGACGGAAGGCAATGTTTACTTCAAACAAAAACGAGTGAAAGACTATCAACTCCAAAAGTTACGTTGGAAAATTGGTTACGTGTTGCAGCAAATTGCTTTATTTCCAACGATGTCCGTCAAGGAGAATATTGAAATCATTCCAGAAATGCTCGGTTGGGATAAAAATCGTCGCAATCAACGTGTCGATGAACTACTCACTGAGGTTGGACTTGAACCAGAGACGTTCAAAAAACGGATGCCGGCTGAACTTTCAGGTGGTCAAAGTCAGCGGATCGGAATCTTGCGAGCGTTGGCTGCAGAACCGGACATCATCTTGATGGATGAACCTTTTAGCGCCCTTGATCCGATTTCTCGAACCAATCTTCAGGATCTCGTATTAGATTTGCATAATAAATTAGGCAATACGATCGTCTTTGTTACCCATAATATGAATGAAGCCTTAAAATTGGGAGATCGAATCGGTGTGATGAATGAAGGCAGACTGGTACAATGTGATACGCCTGAAAAAATACGGACAGAGCCAAAAACGGATTTCGTTCGCGCCTTTTTTGACGAAACACAAGGAGCACAGCAAGAACAACGTCTTCAAGCGATTATTGATTCTGGTTACTACCAACAATCAACTACACAAGAGGGAATGTCCCTCGATGTGAAAGTCCCTCTTTCACAAGTATATGAAGTCTTGGCCAACCACGAACATTTGGTTGTTACAGAACAAGGACAAGCGATTGGTGAAGTTAGCCGTACAGATATCTTTCATTTTCTAAGTCAGGAGGAGCAAGATGCAAAACTATGATGTAATCGTTGTGGGTGGTGGACCAGCCGGAACTGCTGCGGCTTATTCTTTCAGCGAGCAAGGGAAGACTGTCGCAATCGTTGAAGCCGATCTCTGGGGAGGAACTTGCCCCAACCGCGGGTGCGACCCCAAGAAGATTTTAATGAGTGCCGTTGAAGCAAAGGCGAAGGCTGCTCACTTAGCAGGAAAAGGGATCACTGGAGAGCTGGGTATTGACTGGAAAACTTTGATGGCTTTCAAGCGCAGTTACACGGACACTGTTCCCACACAGACGAAGCAGGGCTTAGTGGATACTGGAATCACGACCTATGAAGGAGAAGCGGGATTTATCGATGAACAAACGCTGCGGATTGGTTCAGAAATCGTTTCAGCTGATCAGTTCTTGATTGCTACAGGACAACGACCTGCGCTACTCCCGATTAAAGGACAAGAATATTTGCATACAAGCACCGATTTTCTTGCAATGGAAAAAATGCCCGCGAAAATCACTTTTTTAGGAGCGGGGTATGTTGCTTTTGAACTTGCGACAATCGCTCAAGCAGCAGGAGCAGAGGTACACATTATTCATCATAACGACAGACCACTGAAAGCATTTGATCAAGAATTGGTGAATGCCTTTGTTGAGCAATTACAAAAGCAAGGAATTTCCTTTCATTTCAATGTAGAGATTGAAAGCATCAGCCAAATCAATGAAGGATACACGCTGCAAGGTACAGGCTTTGAGCTGGACACCGATTACGTGGTAAGTGCTGCTGGACGCGTCCCAAATGTTGAATCCTTACACTTAGAAAATGCAGGAGTTGATTATTCCAAACGCGGGATCAAAGTCAATGACTATTTACAAACATCGAACCCACGAGTTTTTGCCTGTGGAGATGTATTGGATAAGGAACAACCTAAACTGACGCCTGTTTCAAGTTTTGAAGCAAAATATGCGGTCGCTTCAATGAGCCAAAAAGGTTCTCGTTCTGCAATCACGTATCCCCTGATTCCTACAATCGTCTTTGGTGGGTTGAAATTGGCTCGGATCGGTCAAAGTGAAAAACAGCTCGCTCAAAATCTGCAGATCCATAGTGAAACAATCAACCTTGCCGATTGGTTTACGTACCGTCGCATCAACGATCCTGTTGCGATGCTTAAACTTGTTTACAATCAAGAGGGACAAATCATTGCGATTACCTGTCTTTCAAGTATCGCAGATGAATTGATTAATTTGTGCTACTTGATTCTGGAAAAACAGCTCACTCACCAAGAAATTGAAGCGCTGATCTTTGCTTATCCAACTCCTGCAAGTGATTTGACTTACATCATTTAACGCTGGAAAACGATCGTGTCTCATAACGAATGCTTTTGAAAGAGTCTCTCCTTCAACTTTTCTGCTGATAAAACAGATCACCATGACAAGTTGAAGGGTGGGCTTTTTTGTGTTCATGTGTTCTACCTGTCTGTTGCTTACTTTCGTGAAAAAGTTTCAAAAGTTTCTTGACTTAAAGTGAAGGTGAAGCAGTATACTATCAAACAGAGAAGGGAGTTTTTTGATGTTATTAAAATCAATTACAGATCCAGCAGATTTAAAGAAGTTATCCGTTGCAGAACTACAACAAGTTAGTGAGGAAGCAAGAACCGTGTTATTAGAAAAAATCAGCCATCATGGAGGACATAACGGACCGAATTTGGGCGTTGTCGAAATGACAGTTGCTTTACACGCTGTCTTTGATTCTCCAAGAGATAAAATGATTTTTGATGTTTCTCACCAAACCTATATTCATAAAATGCTGACTGGGCGAGGTCAAGCCTTCTGGGATCCAGCGCATTATAGCGATGTCTCTGGTTATACCAATCCAAAAGAAAGTGACCATGACTTGTTTACAGTGGGGCATACATCCACGTCATTGTCTTTAGCAAATGGGGTTGCCAAAGCACGAGACTTAAAAAATGAAGAAGGGAACGTAATTGCGGTCATTGGTGACGGCTCATTATCTGGTGGTCTGGCTTGTGAAGGATTGAACAATATCGCGGAGACTGGAACAAACACTATCGTGATTGTAAATGATAACGACCAGTCGATTGCGGAAAACCACGGAGGTCTCTACAATAACTTACGAGCATTGCGAGATACGAATGGTCAAGCGGAAAACAATTTCTTTAAGTCATTAGGGTTTGACTACTATTATCTTGCTGATGGCAATGATCTGACAGCCTTGATGCATCTATTCAAACAAGTGAAAGACAGCAATCATCCTGTTGTCCTTCATATTCAGACCGTTAAAGGAAAAGGCTTCAAATTTGCCGAAGAAAATCGCGAGAAATTCCATGCTGGTGGACCATTTAGTCTTGAAACAGGGGATTATCTTGCAAATTCTGGTGGAGAGACTTATTCAACGGTAACGACCGATTATCTTTTAGAAAAAATGGCACAGGATCCAACAGTCGTTGCAGTAAATGCTGGCACGCCGATGATCCTTTTTACCCCTGAACAACGAAAAATCGCCGGCAGTCAATTTGTTGACGTGGGGATCGCAGAGGAACATGCTGCAACCATGACTGCCGGTCTGGCAAAAAATGGAGCAAAACCCGTTTGGGCAGTTTTTTCAACCTTTATGCAACGAAGTTTTGACCAAATCTCTCATGATTTGTCTTTGAACAATGTGGCGGGAACTATTTTAGTTTATGGCGCTTCAGCTTATGGCATGAATGATGAAAGTCATTTAGGGATCTTTGATATTCCATTTTTGAGTCATATTCCGAATCTTGTTTATCTTGCACCGACCAATAAGGAAGAATATTTAGCGATGCTGGATTGGTCTATTGACCAATCCCAACACCCAGTGGCAATTCGCGTTCCTGTCGGTCCGTTAGAATCAGGTCGTGTCGATCAAACAGATTACAGTCAACTAAACAAAAATCAACTCATTCAAGCGGGCAGCAAAGTTGCCTTACTTGGTGTAGGAAATGCTCTTGGCCTGGCAAAAAAAGCAGCTGCCATGATAGAAACCGAGCTTGGGATCACACCTACGGTCATTAATCCTAGATTTATTTCTGGATTAGATACTGACACATTGTCTGGCTTAATTGCTACACATCAATTGTTGCTCACTCTTGAAGATGGCCTTCTTGAAGGAGGCTATGGACAAGCTGTCGCTAGTTATTTAGGAAAATCTCCGATCAAAATTGTCAATTTTGGTTTAGATAAAGCCTTTCATGACCGTTATCAAGCAAATGAGTTGCTACAAGAAAATGGGTTGACCGTTGATGCCATTCTTCGAGAAGTTCGTCAAGAATTGTCTCTTTAGTCATAGTGAGCTAGTCGCATAGTGAGCGTCCTTTTAAGGAAAGCAGACAATTCGTCTAGGAGTAACAACTGATAAGAATAAATATAGAATCGTTTAAACTGCCCTTTGTTCGATACAAACCGAACAAAGGGCAGTTTTTGATAAAAAAGGCGTCTGCCTTAGTTTCCGCTAAGACAGACTGTAAATTATTCTGTCAAGGTCTATTGTGTCATAGTAACCTTAAAACAACCATAAACTTTTCGAAAAAATAGGCATTTATCTTTTGAAAATAATCATCAGTCCTTCATTCACGATACTTGGTCCAGTTGCCACTGACAGCAGGCTGCTTTTGCTTTAGCATATGACTCTACCCACAATAGTCTTCTTAATTGATTTGAGTTGATAATTGCTTCAAAAAGTGGTTAGATTAATTGGGGAATGAAGTAACAGTCGTTGATTGACGACTTGAAAAAAGGAGCGTGTTCATGAATTACTACCATCGGTTTGTTGCCAATGTTCCATTAAGACGTTGGACAGTGCTGATCTTTCTTTGCGGGATCTTATTTCTGCTTCGCAGTATGATGACTATTATTTTATTAACCTTTATTTTTACTTATTTGATTTTCAAACTGGTCCAGCTAATACGCAAGAAAGTGAATGTGTCAATCAAACTTCTTTCAATCGTGTTGTACTTGATCGTTGTCGCTTTGGTTTACTTAGTCATTACCAAGTATGCACCGATTCTTTTGAACCAATCCGCGCAACTGGTTAAGTCAGTGACCGATTTTTATCAAAAAGCAGACTCTAACAATGAGTTATTAGAGTATTTGCTACATTTGGTGCAAACAAGCGATTATGTCCAAAAAATCCAAAATGGAGTCGTCGTCGTCATCAATTATCTTTACAACTTCGGTGAATTGGCTTTGACTGTATTGATCTCTTTCTTATTGAGTTTTTTCTTTATGATTGACAACAAAAAAACAGTGGCATTTTCTCAGCTCTTTTTGCAAGGGAGTGCTTCCTGGTTTTTTGAGGATGTTTACTATCTCGCAAGGAAATTTACCCGCGCATTCGGAAGTGTGATCGAAACCCAGCTATTGATTGCTATCGTTAATACAGTGATCACAGTGCTTGCTTTAGCTGTCATGGGCTTTCCTCAGCTGTTAAGTTTGGCCATGATGATTTTCTTCTTAAGCTTGATTCCAGTAGCAGGAGTCATCATTTCTTGTATTCCATTAACCTTTATTGCCTATACGATTGGCGGACTCAATGATGTTGTCTATGTTTTATTAATCATTATTTTTGTTCATGCTCTCGAGTCCTATGTTCTCAATCCGCGGCTGATGTCCCATAAAACAGAGATTCCCATGTTCTATACGTTCATTGTTTTATATCTGGGTGAGCATCTCTTTGGTATCTGGGGTCTGATCGTGGGGATCCCACTATTTACTTTCTTATTAGATCTAATGAAAATCAAGCAAGTCCCATCAATCCGCAATGCACTTAAAAAAAGTGAGTCGAATGAAAAAGTGTAAATAAAAAGAAACGTCTAGAATGATTTATCTCAACTAGACGTTTCTTTTTATTTTCTGGTACACTGTCTGTGATAGCTTCACCAATTTAGTGATAGGAGAGAATCATGCAAAAAATATACCTTGTAGAAGATGATGCTACGATCGTTTCAGTACTGGCTGATTATTTAAGACAATGGGGATATGAGTGTTATCCCGCCAAAAAATTTGCTGAAATTTTGCAGGAATTTCGTGCGGTAAGTCCCGACTTGATTCTTTTGGACATTTCTTTGCCTTATTACAACGGGTACCATTGGTGCCAAGAAATTCGTAACATTTCTGAAGTGCCAATCATTTTTCTTTCTTCAATGGATCAACAAATGAATCAAATCATGGCAATGAACATGGGAGCCGATGATTACCTAACAAAACCTTTTGATTTGGCGTTTGTTTTGGCTAAGATCCAAGCGCTGTTGCGCCGCAGCTACCAATATACCCATCAACAAGTCCAGACGTTTTCATTAGGAGATGTCACTTTTCATCCAATAGAAAATTTGCTGAAAAGTAAAACGGAATCTTTGCCGCTGTCGCCAAACGAATCTCGAATCCTTTCCTTACTCTTGCAACAGCAAGGGAAAATCGTTCCCAAAGAAACGATTATTGAAATGCTTTGGAATAGCGAAGAGTTTATTGATAATAATACATTAGCCGTTAACATGACCCGCTTGCGAAAGAAATTAAGTCAAACTGGATTGTCTGATTTGATTCAAACAGTGAAAAACAAAGGCTATTTGATTGAAAAGGAACAAGCCTATGATTAACTTAAAAGAGTATTTTTTGCTTTACGGCAAGTTCTATTTGTTTTTAATTTTGTTTAGTAGCGGTCTTTTAGGCTTGTTCTTTCTCCATGAGCTTCCTTTAGAGCCCTTCATCGATTATGTGATTTTCACAGGAGTGATTTTAGGTATTTTCTCTGTCTGGCAATATATGCGTTATCTACAAAAAAGACGTCAGTTACAAAACTTATTAGCCAAGAAAATGATCACTGAAGCAGCTTTGGCTTTCTTGCCGATTGCGCGAAACAGTATCGAAGAAGAATACCAGCAGCTAATCAAACGACAAGCTAAAGAAAAAACCGCCTCCGAGTATCAAGCAGCCTTGAAGAATGAAGAAATCTACGAAGACTTCGGATTATGGCTGCATCAGATCAAAACACCATTAGCAGCGATGGATTTGTTAGTGCAAAGTGATGGCCTATCGCCCACTGAAGTCAAAGCAGAACTATTTAAAGTGAATGATTATTTGCAAATGATGCTGAATTATTTACGACAAAACTTGAAAAATGATGACTTTGTTTTTGAACCGATTGTGTTAGCACCTCTCATTCACCAAGCAATCAAAAAATATGCCTTGTTTTTTTCAAAAAAAGACTTGCAACTGGATTTGGCTATCGACTTGACCGTTACTTCGGATCGTAAATGGCTGACTTTTATCTTTGAGCAGTTGCTTTTTAATAGCCTGAAGTATACAGAAAAAGGCGGAATCCGGATTTTTACCGAAAACAATTGTCTTTTGATTCAAGACACAGGGATCGGTATTCGTCAAGAAGATTTGCCGCGGGTTTTTGAAAAAGGTTATACAGGACAAAATGGACGCTTTCAGCAGCGTGCTAGCGGATTAGGATTATATTTGAGCCAGCAAGCAGCAGAAAAAATCGGCTGTCAGCTAACGATTGACTCCGAAGTAGGGAAGGGAACTACGGTGACGATCCATTTTCCCACTAAAAATTTTATTTGACCGCAAACTTTCAACACTGTAAGTTTGCGTTTTTTATTGTAAGTCGCTTTTTTCTTCTAAACAGCTTATGCTAAAAAAGAAGGGGGAGAGAACAATGCCACTATTAAACATTCAACAAGTAAAAAAAGTGTATCAAAGTCAGTTGAACGGCCAGCCGGTCGAAGCATTGAAGAATATCACGTTTTCAGTAGAAGAAGGCGAATATGTCGCCATTATGGGAGAATCAGGATCTGGAAAAAGCACCCTACTGAACTTGATGGCCACGTTAGATCAACCGACAGCGGGAGAATTAGCGCTTAATGGTATCGATTTGACGACCATCAAAGAAAAAGACGCTGCAAGTTTTCGCCGAGATCATTTGGGCTTTGTTTTTCAAGATTTCAATTTATTGGATACTTTTTCTGTCAAAGACAATATCTTATTACCATTAGTCTTATCGAAAGTGCCGGTCAAACAAATGGACCAACGACTGCAACCATTAGTGCGAACACTGGGAATTACCGACTTGTTACAACACTATCCCTATGAATTATCCGGCGGCCAGAAACAACGGGTAGCTGTCGCACGCGCGATTATCACAAAGCCGGATCTCTTACTAGCAGATGAACCAACTGGGGCGCTAGATTCAAAAACTTCCGATCAATTGCTGACGTTGTTTCAGCAAATCAATCAGAATGGACAAACGATCATCATGGTTACTCATAGTTCCATTGCTGCAAGCCGCGCGCAACGAGTATTATTCATCAAAGACGGTCACGTCTTCCATCAGCTTTATCGCGGAGAACGAACGAATAGCGCTTTTCTAGAAGCAATCTCAGAAACCATGACAGCTGTCTTTGCAAGGGAGGAGTAAGGAATGTTCTTTCAAAAAATCGCCTTTTCCAATTTGCGAAAAAACACCAAAGCTTATACTCCTTTTTTACTGTCCATGAGTCTTCTAGTTGCAGTGATAATGATGACACAAATCATTGTAAATAATCCAGGAATGAATAAACTGCCAAGCAGTCAAAGTGCTATTTTTATGTTTCGACTAGGAAATATCATTTTAATGATTTTCGCCGCCATTTTTTCGTTTTACACCAATAACTTTTTGATCAAACAACGAAAAAAAGAATTTGGACTTTACAATGTTCTAGGATTAGGGAAACGAGAAATTGCGTTAGTGGTCTTTTGGGAACTTTTTTATAGCTGCCTCATCAGTCTGGCCGCAGGGCTAGTTGGAGGTCTTTTGTTTGCACGATTGGGGTTCTTGATTTTAAAAAGAATTCTAGAGGTGGGAGAATCTTTCGTCTTTGAACTTTCTGTAGAAAGTATCGGTCTTGTGATCCTTTACTTTTTGATGGTTTATGGCTGCCTTTTTCTATTCAATATGCTGCAAGTCCGGCGAACCAAGCCGATCGAACTGCTGCAAGGTAGTAAGCGCAATGAGCAAGAGCCGCGAGCAAAAGGCTTTTTAGCCCTTCTAGGGATCATTTGTTTAGCGGTAGGGTATACGATTTCTGTCACAATCAAGTCGCCCATCAGCGCCTTAGCACTCTTTTTTGTCGCTGTGATTCTTGTGATCATCGCCACGTATCTGTTGTTTATTTCTGGCAGTATTAAAGCATTGCAGTTTTTAAGAAAGCGATCCACTTATTATTATCAGACGACCCATTTCATCAATGTATCAACGATGCTTTATCGAATGAAACAAAATGCAGCAGGTCTAGCAAGTATTTGTATTTTGTCAACAATGGTTTTAGTGACTGTTGCCACAACAGCTAGTCTTTATTTCGGACAGAAGAATGTGGTGGAAACACGATTTCCTTATGACTTTCAGATCGAGTCAGAGGCGAATCTGCAACAATTGAACCAAGCCATCGATAGTCTTGAAAATAAAGTAACGCTCAAAAACCGGAAACAAGTCACTGCTACTAAAGACTTACTTTTTACGGTTGAGGGAAACACACTTACTCCTTCAACAACTTTTGAAGATAACAGCGAGAATTTAGAAAAAGCGGTCTTTCTCACATTTGTTACTAGTACGGAGTACCAAAGAATCACAGGAAAAGAAGGACCAGAAAAAGATGAATTGTTGGTCTTTCCAGAAACTTGGACCCATCAAGCGTTGCCTAAAGAGCTGACGATCGATCATAGTCAGTTCACTCTTCGATCACTAACTGAGCTGCCACCTTTTACTCAAGTGGAGAATCCCGTTCAACAACTTGTGGTGGTAGTCGATGATACTTGGCTTTCTGAGAAATTAACTAGTTGGTATCAGGAAAAAGAATTCCTTATCTATCAACAACCAGTGATCACTACTGTTTTTGACTTCCAAGTGCCTGAAACCAGTGATCGAGAAACAATGGGCAAAGAGATACGAAAGGACCTTCAAGCAGCTGATCCGAATGCACGCATTGAATCAAAAGATCTCTTCCAAGTACAGACCAAAACGTTTACGGGAGGATTCTTTTTCTTAGGGTTGATTTTTGGACTGATCTTTATTTTGGCAGCTACATTAATCATCTATTACAAGCAAGTCTCTGAAGGAATAGAAGATAAAGAACGTTTTGAGATCTTACAGAAAGTTGGCTTAAGTCATAAAGAAGTCAAGCAAGTGATCCAACAACAAGTATTGATGATTTTTTCTTTTCCATTGGTAGCTGCGATCATCCACCTTGCATTCGCGTTTCCGATGATTCGCAAGCTGCTTTTGCTTTTCGGGTTGACCGACCGCAATCTGCTGATCAGTGTGACTGTTGTATCAGTTGCTCTTTTCGCAGTCATTTATCTGTTGGTATATCTTATCACAGCAAAAGTCTATTACCGACTTGTTGAACGAGAGCAATAATTGTTTGTCACTCACTAAGTTAAATTAGTTAAATTGAACAAAAAATACCCAAAGGAATAGAGCCCTCAGTGTTTGCATTACTGCAAAGACCTATCGTCAATGACAACGTCATGACTTGCTCTTTTCTCTGGGTTTTTTTTTAAGAAAATTCTCTATGCTAGCTTCTCCGATTCACTTTCGATACGAATAAATGAAAACTAATCACCGAAGCACGAAAGGTAGCATCCAGATGCCATAAAGAAGACAAGCAACCAGAACACTGCCTAAAAAAGAATTTTCTGAATGCCACATAAATGCAAGTTCGATTGCAAAAAGAACGAGAAGAATAGCGACAGCAAGTACCGCTGACTGATCAGTAAACAACAACCAGCCATAAATAAGTATCAGACAGATAAGATAGAGAATGTACCATTTTCTTAACTTTCTTGGTAGATAACGAACATTGCCAATCATCTGATGCTCCTTTCAATAAATCCACTCTCGGAACTATTTGTTTTTCTTGATCGTCATGACTACTAACGGGATCGTTAATGTGATATACCCAATAATAGAGGCCACCAACAAATAAAATGGCATAGTTGAAATATTGAATAAGTTGGTCAGTAAAACAGCAACCACCATAGATACGAAATAGCAAATAAACAATTGTACAAAACGTTTGAGATTCATCGATTTTCCTCCACAACAAATTTTTGATTATTCCTGCAATATTGTAGTCAAGCTAAGGTTCTGAAAGTTAGGTTCTTCTGAAGTGATTTAGGGAAGAACTTCCTGCATGACATCCATCTGATCTGCAGGAACGTTGCCAGCATAGTTCGGCGTTGCTAGGGAAAGCCCACCATCATGGTTGTAAAACAAATACATTGTACCATGGTAGTCTTTACGATCTTGGGTTCCACCCAGTATTTTACCGATTGAGATTTGTGTATTCACTTTGACTTCACGAATTTGATTCGTTCCTACACTAAAAACGCGAATTGTTTTTGTGGGAACCGTTGCGATTGTTGCTCGGTAGCGGCTAGTCACGGAATCATCGGGTGTAGAACTTTCAAAAGTAACTTCCTCTTTGCTCTGATCAATAGTAACAGTGTCAGGAACGTTGAATCCTTCAAAAGAAACTGTCAGGACATTGGATTGTTGTGACATATCTATTTGATAGGGATATGCGCTTGCTGTTTCTGGAGTCTTTGGTGACTCCGTCTCTGATACCGATTCACTGGTAGACCCGCTAGCAGAAGCCCTCGTAACAGTTTTTGTATCTGAAAGAGAAGATTGCGATGATTCTACGGTTTCGCTAGGCATTTGTTTTTGGCTGCTCGAAGATGTGGTTGCTTCTTCTGGTACGTTTGCAGAACAGCCGCTTAATAGCAAGGATAGCAGCAATGGGACTAGTACCTTTCTTTTCATAAAACAGGTAGACCTTCTCTCGTTAATTTTTGACTATTATAACATAATTATCGGACAAAAAATGATCTCTGATCAACAAACCCAATCAAATCACGATAGTACCAGTCTTTAAAAATCCCAATTCCAAAGACGATCCCCAAGACTAACCCAATAGCTAAAAGAATTAGTAAAAGATTGACGAATATCATCAATCGATAATTGAAATGCCAATTACTGATTATGTAATCTAAGGGATTTTTACGGTGGATTTTTTCAGTGATTGGAATTTTTTTGAGTGCAGGAATCGTGTCATGGAAATGTTGAAACAGTTGATAGTCTTTCTTTGTCAATACATCACTAAAAATATGGCTATCCGATTGAAAATCAAAGTAAGCCCAAAACATGATTTCCTCGTCTTCTGGTTTCTCAAAGCGATTCAGTTTACGCGTCTTCAAAGAAAATGCCGGAATCGAGGAGTAGGGGTAACTGAAATAGGTTTGATCATCTAAAAAGTCGATGATCACAAGAAAAAGGATCCGTTTTTCTGAAAAAACAAATAGACGATTACTCCGAGTATCATTGAACTGTACGACATATTGCTTTGCTCTTTCTGTACGTGCATAAGACAAACCAGCTATCCCTTGATTACTGATTGCAAGGTTGCCTGAAGTTGAGAGAGGGAGATAGCCTTGAACTGTTTCGTCTTTATCTAAGAGTGATTGAATTTCAGTCATCAATTCTTGAAAAAAGATATATGTTTTGCCATTAGCTAAAAGACGATTTTTTTCATCTTGCGTTACTTCATTTCTGAGACGACGATTTTCTGAATCAACGATCTGTTTAAAATTCATCACGATTCATCCTTTCTTTCCAAATCTTTTTCAACAATTTTCTGCCGCGAGATAAGTGATTATAAATAGCTGTTGTCTGCAAATCCAGTTGTTGCGCGATCTCTTCTGGACTTTCTTGATAAAAATAATATAAAAGAAAAATTTGTTGATCGACTTGGGATAACTCTTCGAGCCAAATCAGAAATTCTTCTTCACTTAACGGGGATTCCGTAATAGCTAGCTCTTGATATTCTTCAATACTTTCTTGTTGAAATGCTTTATTTAACTTACGCTTGCGATCGATTCCGCGACTTCGAGTAATCAGCAAGATCCAAGTGATAAAACTACTTTTCTCAGGATCATAGGCCTCGATTTTTTGCCAGATTTCATAAAATACTTCATTTGCTACATCTGACCATTCACTTTGTTCAGGAGGGGCTTGTAAGATTCGATGGATGGTCATAAGAATACTTGACCCGTAGCTATCAATTAGTTGTTCCAAGCCGGTATAATCTTTGTTCTTGATCAAATGAATCATTTGATGATCGTTCATTTTTTCACCTCTTTGTCTATTATACGGACGTCTCAACTGTTTTCTATCAGAGTTGTGAAAAATTCTTTTATCAACAAAAAAAGCTCCTGGTCAAGAGCTCTCATTGATCACCGGGAACGGATTCAGTCAAAGAAGTCGTGATTCGCTGACGTATGAGGTGATGTTTCTCTTCATCATAGGTATTCTGCGGACATGTCCAATATGTTGCTGGATATAGCCAAACAGGTTTTGAACGACGCTCTTCGGTCTCCCAAGAATATCGTGGAAAAACGTGTGCATGAAGAAATTGATCCGTGTTGCCAAGAATATCGTAATTGACTCGCAGTGGTGAACAGGCGGCTAAAATGGCATCACCCAGAACACTCATCGAGACGAGAAATTCTTGTCTTTCTTCCAGTGATAAATCATTTAGGCTTCCGACTGATTTTTTAGGTAACAACACACAGTAGCCTGGTAAAAATTGGGTATCGCCAAAAACCGCAAAACCACCCGATAATTCCTTCATTAACATGGGATTTGTTCCATTTTGACAAGCTTTGATCCGATCATTGCGCCAATCCATCGAAATTCGCTCCTTTAACGAATTATTTTATCAATAAACCAACGAAGTCTAAATCGTTGACAAAAATGATCCCACAAAAATGTACCAAAAAACGCACCCACGAAGTAGAGTGTCCATGAAGCAAGTTCAAAGGGATTTCCAAATAAAAGAGACATGATTCCACCGATAATAAAAAGATAAGTACCAATCAGAATCTTTCGCAAGGTAGAAGGTAACTGGCGAATGAAAAAGGAGAGTAGAATAAATATTAGGAAATTCATTAATTGCAGCACGTCTAACCAAGCGAAATGATGAACGATAACCTGTTTCATAAGATCTGCTCCCATAAGAATCAAAAAGAAAAAAAGCAGTTTTATCCAGGATGGTTGATGTTGTTCCATAAATCCACCTTCTCTTATAGTAATTATCTAGTTTTAAAATACATAATTAATTATAACATAAGATCAGCAACATTATAGAAAGATGATGAAAAGGAACTAGGAAATAAATTGCATAAATAAGGAAAGAAACTGATAAAAGCTAGTTGAGAAAAACGAATGAGTGGGTCCAAAAAACGCTTGTATGAGACCTTTTCGTCAAACTCGTTTGAACTTTCTCTCGAAAAGTATCAAGGAAACAAGAAGTGTTTTTTATTTACCAGTATAATATTATGTAAACAAGATTACCTATGACAGTCGCTCTTTAAGAGACTCTGTCATAGGTAATGGGGAGAAAAGACAATAAGTAATGAGTTTTAGTGGATATGTTTGGTAAGAAATACACGATCCATACCAGTCACAATCGGACTCGTACGATCTGATAGCTGATAACCGAGTGTTTGATAAAATGAAAGTAGGCGGGTTTCTTGCAAAATCGTACTTAGCTGCCATGTCTTAATAGACGAGAATTTAGCTTCGACTAACTGAATGGCCATTTTACCAATCCCATGATTTTCATTAGCAGGCAAAATACAGATGGGGGCCACTCGAGCTACCAGCGCCGGGGCTTCTGATAGAACGATTCGTACAAAACCTACTGCTGATCCGTCGGCTTGGATCAAATAGAAATAATTATTCTCTCGTTGGTACTTTTTAGAGAAATTCTCATACGTTTCCAGATAAGGGGAGGTTTCTGTATCCTGATAGTGTTCAAACAACTGTTTAAAACTTTCTTTTTGTATCCGATACGCTATCGGTAATGTTTGGTAGGTAACTTTTTCTAACTGAATATCCATTGATCATTCTCTCTTTCATTGTTCAATTGACGACTCGTTAATAACCTTCTTACTTTTTACTGTCATGAAAATCGGGCCAAGCATTGATGCCGTCGCCTTCTTTTCGAGGAATCAAATGGATATGCAGATGATTGACGGATTGTTGGGCAGCAGCGCCATGGGCACTTAAGAAATTGATACCTTCAAAGTTACCAGATTTCACGCAATCTGTTGCCACCTTTTTTGCTGTCTTGGTAACTTGCATCCATATTTCTTCGTCACAAGCAAGAATAGAAGTTACATGTTGTTTCGGTATAACTAAGAGGTGACCGTCTGCAGCGGGATTTTTAGGAAGAATCGCCATTGTCCATTGATTTTCATAAATGATTGTTGCAGGAAGCTGTCTGGCTGCGATCTGACAAAAAGGACATCTCATCGTTTTCTCCTTTTTGAATCAATCATAGCCTATTCGTTTCAAAATGATAAGCGCTTTGTTTCATTAGTTAATTAAGGAGACATACAAATAGACAGCGAGAAGGATTCTTGCTTCCATCTGATCGTTTGTTTGACTATAATGGAACTATCATGAAAAATGGGGGCTTTAAACTATGCTAACAATTGCTTATATTGGCAATGGAAAAAGCACTAATCGCTATCACTTGCCGTTTGCTACTAAATTATCCGACAAAATCTACGTAAAAACAATCTATTCCCGAGTGATTCGCGATACTTGGGCAAAACTTCCTGGAACGACCTACACAACAGATATCAACGATATCTATGATGATCCAGCGATTCAATTAGTCGTTGTGACTACTCCTAACCATCTGCATTTTGAAACTGCCAAGGATGCATTGCTTCACGGAAAGAATGTATTGCTAGAGAAACCTTTTACTGAAACATATGCACAAGCTCAAGAACTTTTTGCTTTGGCTGCAGAAAAAGGACTGTTGATTCAATGTTATCAAAATCGCCGCTACGATTCTGACTTTCTGACTGTCCAAAAAGTTATTGAAAGTGGCGTTCTAGGGGATTTACTTGAAGTAGAAATGCA
The DNA here is from genome assembly GCF_005234805.1 of Enterococcus sp. ARL09-542. Taxonomy (NCBI): domain Bacteria; kingdom Bacillati; phylum Bacillota; class Bacilli; order Lactobacillales; family Enterococcaceae; genus Enterococcus; species Enterococcus sp. ARL09-542. The sequence goes on along the minus strand of NZ_QPQX01000002.1, from coordinate 163,595 downwards.
CTATGACTATTATCGCCCCGAAATTCCAGAAAATACACAAGAATTCTCATTAAATAGTAGTTATCTTTATGGACATGCTTGTCATACCATCGATCAAGTGCTGTCTTATTTCGGCGAACCAGAGACATACCATTCAGAAGTTCGCCAACTTTTAGGTCCGAATCGCATGAACGATTATTTCGATCTGGACTTCTTCTATGGCCCTTTAAAGGTATCGATCAAATCAAGCTATTTCCGAATCAAAGAACGACCAAGCTTTGTCGTTTATGGTAAGAAAGGCATGTTTGTCAAACAAACCAAAGATCGCCAAGAAGAGCATTTAAAAATGTTTTATATGCCTGATCATGCGGACTTTGGAATTGATCTTCCTGAACATTATGGCTGTCTGACGTATTATGATGATGAAGGAATCTATCATGAGGAAAAAGTAGTTTCTGAAGTAGGAGACTATAGCCGTGTTTATGCCGGACTGTATGAAGCTATTATTAATGGAAAGCCTAAAACAGTCAAAGACGAAGAAACCCTAGTACAAATGAAGATTCTTGAAGACAGTATCCAAGCAGTTTATCCACGATAATTTCACTTCTGGTAATTCTCGTCAGAGAGCAGGCCAAAAGCCATCTGATTCTATTTTTTTAGAGACAGATGGCTTTTTTCAATTAGCGTTTTCTATTTTTTTGCTTAACAAAAGCGATATATTCTAAGATATCCGTGATTTCTTCCTCGGTCATATCTTTGATTTGATGGGCCACTCGCCGTTGATTTTCGTCATAATCCCATTCATCATATGAAACGGATTCACCAATCAATAAAGGCAATGGGACTGAGAGTGCTTTTGCCAATTTTTTTGCAGTATCCACATGGGGTGTCTTACGCTTACCATTTTCAAAGCGGGAAATTTGCGCTGCACTGACTCCAGATTTCAAAGCCAACTGATTGACGCCGAGCTGTTTTTCTTCTCGGAATTTTTTTAGATTTTCGCCAAAACTCATACCAACGCCTCACTTTTTTCTTCTACTCTTTTCATCATAAAGTCAAAAGAAAACAAATGCGATGAAAAGCCAGCGACTTCTTCAAAAACTGTTGTTCCAAGGGAATTTTTCATTTATAATATTACCTATAGGAAATAAACGCTTAGGTTTTTCAATTGTCCGTTGCTTTTGTCTTCTACCCCCTGGAGGAAAATATGATTAGAAGAGATCGGATCTTATTTTTTATTGATGCTTATCAGCAAGAACAGAAACGAGCACCATCTATTCGAGAAATTTGTGCCCATGAAGGAATCAAATCAACTTCTCTCATTCACCGTCATCTACTTCGGATGGAAAATAGAGGCCTAATCACGAGAGAAAAATTTCCAAAATCACGCACATTGCGTTTAACAGAAGCAGGAAATAACTATTTGACAGAGTTACAAAAATCAAGGTGCGAGCAAGCGCTATAAGGTTAACGTGTCGAATAGGGATGCTCTCAAAATAAAAAAGCCATAGGCTTTTTTATTTTGGTGCTCGATAACCAGCAGCTTTGGCTTCCGCAATCGTTTTGAACCATTCTTTTGGATTTGTCGTCTGTTCATAGCCTCTCGTACCTGGCAGATGATAAATGCCATTTTTTGACCCTTTGATCAGACCATTTCCCTTCGCGTCTACATATTCTTTTTCATCTTCAGCAACATTCGATGTAGTATTTTTTGCCGAAGTGCTAGTCGCATCAGATGCTTCTTCAGAAAGCACACTTGTCCCATCTTGGTAATGGATCGTCACACCATCTTGAATATTGAATATATAAATATTGAAGCGGATCGTATTATCGCCAATCGATTGGGCTTGCATTTGAACGCCTCGTGCCACTAATTCATCACCGCGGTAAATAGGAGTCACCGAATAACGAACATAATGGCTGGGATCTTGTTCTAAATAGTATTTGATATCCATTTCATAGCGTAACATTTCGGGATTATTCAACTGTTGTGTACCTGTGATCAGATTTTTCCAGTTGGCATTTTCTCCCGCCAGAGCAAAGCCGATCAAATGAGTTCGATTATAAAGATAACCTTTTTTCAGCTTTTTATTGTGCCAGCCTGTAGGCGTGACACTAGAGATATCCCCGCGTTTTTCAGTAGGCATCAGGGATTGATTCAACATAGCTTCCGCAGAAGTGGCTCGATTTAAGCGATCGAGATCACCATATTTTTCCCATGCACCATTTTTTATAGAGAGGGTATCTTGTGAGAAGGAGGGGACATTGTTGTTGATAGTAATGGTTTGTGTCCCTTGATATGTCAATGCAGCGAGATTATTTGCTGACTGGGTTTCTTTTGTATGCGAATCTGATGCTTTAGAAGACTCTGACTGTTTCACCTGTATAGTAGATGAGTGTCCAGGTGATGAAGTGGGGTTCGGGTCTTTTTGGGTTTGCGTGTACAAGCTGATACCAAGTACAGCAGCAATCAAAAGACCACTGATTGTACCAAGAAGTTTCTTTGCCATGATTTTCTCCTAACATATGGTTTGCTCCTTTGTAAAATCGCGAGCGTAAGATGGGGTTGCGAGTTTCAATAAAGGAGGAAAAAATAAATATTCTGCTGCTATCATACCATTTTTTAAATAACAGTTGAAAAGAAAAAAACTTTTTTTACCAAATATTTCTTATATGAATAAATAGAAAAGAGAATATTATATAACGAATTATTCACAAAAGAACTAAGATTATTCACTAATGGGTAAAGGAGAATGGTCAAAAGTTAATGAACATAGGGAAGATAGGGCAAGAATGGGGATCTCAGAAGAAGATAGGAAGGAACAACGATAATAGTAGAACAGTGATACAAGGGGAGGCTTATTGCTTAATGAGCGAGGAGCTATCTTGAAAAAATCGTAGAGGATGAAGAGAGTTTAAAGAGGACTGTCTATCGCGTGAGTTTCAGCTTTTTCGTTTTAGTGGTTTTGAAGCCATTGACAGGGGATATTCAACGCTCCATAGCATTTCTTGCGGCTAATCATTATTGAGCTATAAAAGAAAAGCTGGTCTGACAATCGCAAGAAATGCTATACTAGGGATACATCAATCGATGAATTTACTCACGAAAGGGGAAATGTCATATGAATACTTATAATGGACGTCAAGATCATGGAGGTTTCCCTTTATAGAGTGGCACCTCCAAACATAAATGGAGGAAATTCATGGAAAATCAAGGAATTGTTATCTTTCAAGCGAAAGATCTGGCAAAAGTAGTCTTGTCTTCAGGAGAAGAACGTTATGCCCGTGTCTCCGGAAAGTTTCGCCAGCAAGCAACAGCATTGAAAGACTATCCGATCGTAGGCGATCGGGTAATGGGGCATTGTTATGATCAAAATCAATTTTTGATTGATACCGTCTTGCCGCGAAAAAGTTTTTTACAGCGGAAAGTAGCTGGAAATCGACCAGACGAACAAGGAATCGCTGCTAATGTGACGACTGTCTTTCTTACAACAAACGCCAATGAAGAGTTTAATCTCGCTCGCTTGGAGCGGTTCGTTACGATTGTTTGGAACAGTGGAGCCAATCCAGTCATTGTATTAACAAAAATCGATCAGATGGACACAACAGAAACAGAAGCAATCATCAACCAGCTGAAGCTGACATTCGCTTTGCCGGTTTTAGCTACCACCATCTACAAAGATGAGCGGACGCAATTCGAACCATTTTTGACGCCAGAAAGCATGGTAGCCTTTATTGGTTCTTCAGGGGTTGGTAAATCTTCTTTACTCAATCAATTACTAGGAGACGAACGGCAGACAACCAAAGCCATTCGTGAAGAAGATGGGCGTGGTCGTCACACTACCACGAGTAGACAGCTGTTCCGCTTGCCAAATGGGGCAATGGTCATCGATACTCCTGGCATGAGAGAAATCAGTTTGGAGACGGTTGCTGCTTCTTCATTAGATCGGCATTACCAGATGATTGAACTTTTAGCAGAAAAATGCCGCTTCAAAAATTGTCGTCATGAATCAGAGCCAAATTGTGCAGTCAAAGAAGCGTTAGCTTCTGGAGAACTCTCGCAAGATCTATTTAACCGTTACCGTAAAATGGAGAAAGAATTGGTCTATTTGAGACACAAAGAACACCTGCAAGCACGTAAAAAAAGAGAAAGATAGCAATACTAAAAGCGCTGTGACCTGAATGCTGTATACATTTTGACTCGTTTTCCTAATCACATTAAGAAAGGGAGGTACCAAAATGGGATTCCTGCAAAAGAGCCACAGCGCTTTTTTTAGACTGAAGTTAAATAAAAAAATCCGTCGGACAGGAATGCCCAACGGATCGAAGCAAACGATTTGCCCCTGCCAAGGTAGTCTCATTTATACGTAATGGACCAATGAAACGCAATAATTATAGAATAGGACCACTTAAAAACTATCCTCGCAAAATTTTTTCAATTGTTTTTCCTCTGGCTAATTCATCAATCAATTTATCCAAGTATCGAATTTCTTGCATTAAAGGTTCCTTGATCTCTTCTACACGAACGCCACAGATAACTCCTTTGATCATTTTTCTTTTCGGATTCAAGTCAGGCGCCTCTGCGAAGAAACGTTCCATTGAAACTTCTTCTGCTAATTGTCGGGACAGACCTTCTTTCGAATAACCAGTTAACCAAAAAATAATCTGATCCACTTCATCTTGGGTACGATTTTTGCGCTCCGCCTTCTGTACATAGAGGGGATAGACACTTGCAAAAGACATGGTGTATATGCGCGGATTTTCCATTTTTTACCTCCGTTGAAAATGTTTTCTTGATCTATAGTATACCATGAATGAAAAGAAGAATGATTGGTTGGTATCTCACAGAAAAAAGATCAGAGAATGATCTGTCGATCTTCTTCACGAAACCCATAGACCTTTTGTCGTTCTTCACCGTCCCAATAGAGCAAAGGTAAGTTTTTGTGCAACATTAAACTCGTATAAAGTTCTTTGATGGATAGTGGGGGACGATTAGGTTCAAAAAATAAAATCAAGTTCCCAGAAGCATCTTGTGCAATCGTCGTGAAAGGGACCAAGGTTTCCTTACGGCTTAAGTAAATTCCCTGATACTCTTGTTGTGTCGTTGTCGTTAATGCTGTCAGCAAATCCCGCGCTCTCATGAAAGAACCGCCTTTCCTCGTTGTTGAGACAATTGTTCGATGTCCATCATAATTTTCGTTTTCCCCCGAACAGCATATTTACGGACAATAAATTGCTTGCGCGCATTCCACTCGCCAACAGCCACCAAAGACATGCCTTCCGTGACATCTGCTAAAAAAGATAAGCTATGGCGATTGATCAAACAATTCGTCGTTCCTACTGTAAAACGGACGAGGGGAGAAGAAGTAAACGTCAGCAATCGAATCTTTGTCACTGTTCCTTTAATCGTTTGCATAGGGGAAACCTCCTTTAAAAAAATAGATTTGCACATTCCGTAAAAAACTTTCCGATAGTACGCTTGTCGTGGCTCATCGCCTACGATTCATTCATCCAGTGCGAACCATTTCGTCTCTTCGAAAAAGGAAATATGCCGGATCTCATCGTAATGTACTTTACGTCCATCAATATAAATGCCTAAAGAATCGTAGCTTTGGATCATGCCGACCACGTCAGGAGGGTAGAGACCGTCTTCATTGACTTCTTCACATTGGATCGCTACTGCTCGACTTTTGATCCTAGCTAAAGTCAACACTTCATTGATCTCTTCGCTAGTCATGGCTGGCTTTGCAGGCCACACAAAGTGACGCTGGCGCTCATCCTGTCCGACTTCTGTTGTATGTTCCGATAGAAAGAATCCCTGCCATTTTAATTTTTTTCGATCTTCGTAGGGTTGGAGCATGCCCATAAGAATCACCTCTCACCACTATAATACAAACATTCGTTCGCATTTGTAAAGCGAACAGTTCTTTAAATTTTGCCGCAAAAATAGATAGGAGTGAGGGCGATCTTAAACTCAAACAGGACAGGGATGGATAGATACACTTTTTTAATGACTTTTATCAGCAAAATCTTTTTCCCTCAACTCACATCAGGTCAGTAGTAAACCAATTTATTTATATGTTGATGAGTAAAGATTATTGAATTAAACAAGAATTAAATTTACAATAAAAATAACATAAAAACCAATAAAAATAAAAAGGATGGAGAAATAATATTATATGATAACGCTTTATTGCAAAACTAATTGTATTCAATGCAAAAAGACAAAATTATTTTTAGACGCTCATCGAATCCCATATATCGAAAAGAACATTGAAGAAAAAGAAGAATTTCGCGAAGAAGTGAAACTATACGGATTCCAGTCCGTACCAGTTTTAATCCCTAATGCCTCAACTGGTTTGAACCCGTGGTTTGGCTTTCACCCAGATGAATTAAGAAAACTCAAACAGAAATGATCGTCGCAGCCGCCAGACACAACCACAGAAATGCATTTTATAACAATCGATCGCTATTTTTTGAAGTAAACTCAAGAATTGATTTTAAGGAAATTAACTCAGCTTAATCTGATACCTGATAAACTTATAAACGAAACATATACAGCAATAGCAACAATTTTATGAAATCAAACAAATGAGTCACTTAGTAACAAACGAAAGATCTTAATGACGAGACCCAATCAAATGAAATCGATGTATTAAACTAGTGATCAGTGACATACACCAAGACAATACATCAACTAGCAGCCAAATAAACACCAATGACAGGAAAATTGGCGAATCGTTGTTGATTTCAACATTCATAAGGGAAAAAAGACAGCGAGAGAGGGTCAAAATGCAAAAATCAAAAACATTTTGAACCGTCTTTTTCCAAATATAACTTTGTATAATATATATTATGTAAACTAAAATAAATAATTTTTAAAGTTCTGAAAAAATCTGGTGAATTTACTTCTCCTCCCTCTGATTGAGCTGTATTTTTCCTTAAAAACAGCGATTTTTCTTAAAGTGAACCATTTTGAGTAAAAAATGAGTCTTTGCCGCGCAGATTGATGATTTTTATGTATTGAATGCCAGTATTGTACAGTTGGCTTCCTAAAACAAATTTTAGCGTGCTTCAGCTGCTTATTAGGATTTTTGATGCATGACTGATTGGTGATTTCAGTGATGATTGAACTGCAACCAAAATCTATGATTGTAGCTGCAGTTAGATTTCAGCTCCTGAGAGAAACTTTTCTTTATATGACTGATGACATAACTAACAATCATGTAAAATGATAACGGCTGATTAATTCCAAGTGGTTCATGACAGCAGCTTTCCGCAAAACACCCATACCTGGAAACTTATCCTTTTTGTATGCTTCAAGTAATAACTCTAAGCCTGATGTTTGAGTTGGATAGATTTCTTCATGTTGCAAAACTTGTGACATGAGCTGTAGAAACTTTTCTTTTTGAGTTTCTAATGATTCGTCCGAAACAAAATGAGTGATTCGCAACTTCTGCTGCTGATCAATAAATAGCCAGTGTAAAACAATTGTTTTAGAGGGATAACTATGTGCATAATAGATTTTGCTGTCGATAGAAAAATCACTATAGCCGGAAAATCCTTGCTGCTCGTAGTGCTGATAAACGGTTGGTAACACTTCTTCTGGTACTTCCTGATAGAAGCTGTTTCTAGGCAGTCTAGTAAAAAAATCATGCATGAGAATCTTTGGTCCCTGGATTTTTTTCAATAAACGGAATTCTTGTCCAACTAAGATCGGTGTCTGATTTTTACTCCAGTCACTGGCCAACGCTGGAGCAGATCCATGAACAACCCAAAGGTCCGGCTGACAGTCAATGGTTTCAATTGGCTGATCGATGATATAGGCTTTAGCGTTAGGCAGTGTTTGTAATAAACGACTTCCTTCTTCCGTCAGAAAGTCCCCCGCCTGTGGATTGACGATAACAAAAAAAGGATGCGCTTTTTTCTGAAACAGCTCAACTGTATCCCAAAAAGTCTTGGATTGCCGGATAGGCTCAATGACGGGTTGAACTTCTAAAGACAGCTGTTCCATTTCTAATAGACTTTTTAATGCCAACAAGTCAAATTGTTTGCCGCGAAAATATGGATAATACATAGTGCTACTCCTTTTCTTGTGTCAAAAAACGCTGTTCCAATTCGAAATAAGCTTCTCGCGTTGCAACCAGTTCTTCTTTTAGCGCTTCAATAGCTTGTAGCTGCGTATCTTCAATAAAACGGTCGTAGTAATTGACCCCGCCGCCAAATAAATCGTATTCTGGTTCCCTTTTCTTTAGTTCTTTGTACAATCGTTCCGTCGAGAAAACGCGCAAACCTCGTGCTGTTTGCTTGGCCTTCCCCACTTCTCGTGCTTGTGCAGAGATCAAACGATACAACAATGCGTTTTCGTTGACGAGTAAAGATTGCCGCTGCGGTTTTTTCTCGACGCTAAAATAACCAGGGCTCCCCTTTTCTTGATCAGCAAATGCATGGTAAACCAATACACCGATGGCAGCAGGAATCTCTTCCTTGACCTTTACATATAATGCATGCGGCAAAACAAAATAATTATAATGCCCAATAAATGACAGCTTCGCTTTTGAACGAAAATCCGCTAGGCTGACTTTTAATTCATAACAGCGCCATTCAAACAAATTTTCTGGTGTTAAGCGACAACTTAGAGTATCAACGATTCCTTGATCGTCCGGCATGATTACCTCTTCGATGACAATATCACTGTTTTCGCGACAGTAATAATAAAGGGCTTCTTCCATTTCAAGAGTCAACGTAGTTTTCATCTGACTAGACCCTCCTATTCACAACTTTCTCTCATTATAAAACATATGTTCGCATTTGTGAATAGGTTTTATAATGCAGTCCTGATTCTCTCCTATTCTTTGATTTTAAAGGTCTTCGGCGCGAAGCGAATGATTAGTACATATCCGACAAAAACATAGAGTAATAAGACCATTGAGACAACGATCGAGTAAGCAAATCCAGAAACATGCAGGCGCAGGTTGATATAGCTGATCCAATACAATACTCCACTGACAAATTTGTAGACCGGATTGACCACTCTCATATCTCCAGTAAAAGGTTGTAGCAAGTAATAGATAAATAATTCATGAAATGAGAACAATGCTGTCAAACTCGTCAATAATAAAAATAAGACCCCAATGAAATACCAGCTAGCTTGCAATCCATTTAGCAAGTCCCATAATAAGAAGCCGACAAAAATACTTCCCGCAAAGACTCCGTTGTAAAACATTGATTTGATAAAACGGTAATTAAACCCACTGAGGATCGTTTCTTTCTCCCGATAAAAAGGATAGTAAAGCATGGAGATGTCACAGTTAACAAAAACCATTTGGACGATTGCTTTTCCCAATGAACCAAAATACATAACTAAAAATAGAGCTGGCAGTAGTGCTGTCAGATCCTCTTCATTAGGATATGGAACAATCTTCAAAAAGGATAATAAAATCAATCCTAGAAATAGAATAGACACAATACCGACACGGTTCAGCAATTTTTTGCGCAACAGTTTACGGTATCTTTGAAAGAGCAATCCGTTGAGGTATTCTGATCCTTGCAAATGAGTGAGTGGCTTCTCCTGATCCAAAGAAAGTTTTTTCTGCATTTCAATCCCTTCATTGAGATATTGACTTGAATCTGAACTGATGGTTTCTAGCACACTAAATTGCTGATAGCTTTTTTCAACAGAATAAAGGAAAAAATCATTTTCTTGTGTAAAGTGTTTTAGGTAGTAAAAACAGCCAGTGCCGGCAATCAGAAAGAACGCCAAAAGTCCCAACCCGAATGTCATAGTTGGAATAATCTGTTGAAGCAATAAGCCGTAGAGCGACGCTAAAATCAGCATAGATATGGCTAGTCGCCAACCGATGCGCCAGCCACTGCCCCATTGCTTTTGGAATCCCCAGCGAATTAGACTGGCAGCTGCCACACAAGCAAAGCCAGCACCAAAGATACCAACGAGGGTCAGCCAACTATTGCCAGCAAAAAAGCTGTACAACAAAAATGCTGGTAGATAATAAATAATGGATTGGATCGTCTTAAAGAAAAGATTCATTCGCAAATACTGTCGTTTTGACACCATGAAGTAATCCGTGAATTCAATCGCTTTTTGATCTAATGTAAATGAGAACAAAGAAAAAAAATTGCTGGCTAGTGCAACGACCACTAGCCAAGTATAAAAACCAGCAATCATTATTTGTTCTTCAAACTGATCAAAAGAGCCAAATAAATTCTCCCAACCATGAAAAGCAACCAAGGCAATTGCATAATAAAAAAGCAGCCAAATAATTTTTGTGAAAAATGGCAAGATCAAGCGCAAGCTAAATAATACAGTAAAAAGCATTTTTTTGAGACCGTATTGCCCATAAAGATCACGGGGAAGATGTTTTCCAATCAAAGGAATTTTGGTCAAAAAATAGAGAAATCCATTCGCTTTCGTTGAAAAAATCGTCTCTTCATAAAGCCAATAAAGTTTAATCCATTGCAGCATCGGGCTCCCCCTCCGTCAGCAAAGTAACGATTTCTTTCTCAAAATCTGGTTCATGAATGTGAGAAGGATCAATCCCGGTCAATTGATGATTATTTAGTAGGACCACTTCATCACATAAATCTTGTGCAAGCTGTAAAATATGAGTGGAAAACAGTATGATCGAATCCTCTTTTGCTGATCGGATCATTTGTTTGATTTCATGGGCAGCTACAACATCGAAAGAGGTCAATGGTTCATCAAACAACATGATTGGTGGCTGCACCATCAAAGAAAGAAGCATTTGTACTTTGTTTTTCATGCCATGGGAATAATCTTTCATTAAACGATGCTGCTCTTCTGAAGAAATTCCTACAGACATTAAAAATTCTTCTGGAGAAAGCGACTGTTTGATGCGCTCCCGATTGACATCCATAAAAAAGCGCAAAAACTCAATCGCCGTCATAAAACCTGGCAGATGCGGTTGCGTGAATGTAAATCCGACATCTGTATTTTCATAGGTTCGTTGATTGCCGTCTTCAACTAAATAAATACTCCCGCTATCAACGGTCATATTCCGAGCGATACATTGGAATAACGTCGTTTTCCCTGCCCCATTGCGCCCTAAAATACCATAGATTTTTCCGGTTTCAAATTGATAACTTACCTGATCAAAAATTTGTTTCTTGTCAAAGCTTTTGGAAATAGCATTGATCTCTAAAAACAAAAAAACACCCCTTCTCTTTAAAAACAAAGATTATTAACTAGAGATCCCGCTTGCAAGGTTTTCTAAGTGAAACGATTTACGTTGGTAGCCGTCATCATCGTAGCAAGCAAGTGCAAACGAGACTCGTTCATTTTTTTCTCATCGATAGAACATTATCCTTTCACATCAACTTACTTCATGGCGATTGACGATTTCAGACAACCGGCTCCTGTAGCCAAGCCAACAGCCTAGGACCCCTAGCAGACCAATTAGTAAATGCCATGCCCAAGATATCACTGAAGAACCGCTATTCAGTAATCCAGCAGGCAACTGATAAAAACTGGCTAAAATCATGAAAGGCTCGTTCAAAAACAATCCCGCCTAATGAATCGCCAATCTAAAAAGCCAAACCAATCCCGTTCAAGGAAAAAAGAGTCTCCTCGATAGCCATCAAATGAAGCGATTGTCCTACTAAAAATCGGATCGTCACGGATTTTTCCCCTTCGGAAAAAAGGAATTGTTTGTCACATGAACGACTATATAGGAAAAAGATAACTGCCATGCCGATCCATAGAATACCGACCACCCCTAGGAAAATAAGGAGTAAAAAGAGCCAACTTTGAAAAGAACTGTCTTGTGAAGTCTGTTTTAAACGCCGTTCAAGAGCATACCAACGAAAAAAAAGAATGTCCACTTTTCACAAAAAAATAAGAGCGAACTCACAAATGTAAATAGTCCATAACTCATCCGCAATGTTCTTCTTCAAATGTTCTTCTTCGAATGAAATAAGCTCCTGCATTAGAGAAAGGATAGATATAACGCCAATTCAAAGTCATTGTTGTTCCTCCTTTGTGATCAGTTTAGCATACGAAGCAGAAATTGAAAACGTTCGTTTAATTTAGCTTACATATTCTTTTTATAAGAAACAAATAACATCCGCCTCCCACTTCTATGCAAGACGGATGTTATTTAAAAAGCAGCCGAATGAATCGTAATTTAGAAATAACGGCTGATCAGTGTTAATAATTGTTTGGGAAATTCTTTAAGATTGCTGATATCGATATATCTTTCCGCGCCATAGATTTCTTTGATGACGTCTTTGTCTTGTCCGATGGCAGCGGACAAAAAGATGATTTCCTGGCGTTCATACTCTTTGATGACTGCTTGAATATCCGCTTTCGCCTTATTGCCCGTATAATCTGGCATTGCCTTTGGCTGACCATCACTAATCGTCAATAGTAATTTTGTCGTAGCAGATTGTTGGGAAAGTTTTTCAGCTAGTACCCGCAGCACTGCCCCATCACGATTGTTTTGTCGGGGTTGAAGAGACATCAGCTTTGCCGGCACATAATCAAAAGGTTCAGCAAATTCCTTATAAGAATAGAGAGAAGTCTTCTCTCGTACAGACAAATCGGCTGTGTCGCCATAAATCATCAGCGGGAGATCTAGGCGCTGTGCAAACACACTCACTGCGAGTGCAGCTTGTTGTGCAGCGGTGATCCGTCCCTCCCGTACCATGGACCCTGATTCATCGATTCGTAAAGCGATCGCTAATGAAGGCTGTTCATGAGGAGGATTTTTCTTATCAAATGTTCGAAAGTCGCCATAAGCAACACGACTTGCATCAAAGCGTGTCCCGCTATATTTTCCTTTGCCATAAGAAGAAGCTGCTTCATTTTCTAATAATTCAAGCAACTGTTTTGTTATTGTTTCAACCACAGGCAACAACGGTGCTAGAAGTTGTTGGGCTTTCTGAGAAGCATTTTCTTGGAGTTTTGGCCGATGCACAATCAATCCTTCTTTCGCATGGATAGATTGTTTTAGCGCTTGCCGCGCTTCTTGATTTGCTTGTTTTCTTACTTCTTTATCCAATTGCCTGAATTCTTCGATCGAAAGATGCTGACTGGAAGGTTCTTGAGCAGATTGTTCACTTCCTTCCTTTGTGTGTCCCTCATCAGACGAATGTTGGCTCTCTAAAGAGTCTCCATCTATAGTGTCTTGAGGCACCGCTTCCTGATTATCTTGGTTTGTTTCCTGTGTATCTAGCACCTCAGGTGTCTCCAGTGTCTCTGCTGTTTTTTCAGTACTAGCTGCTGTCCCCATCTGCAAGGATGCTTCTTCAATATTTCGCGCATCCGCCTCTTCAGCAGATACGATGCGTCCATGTATTGGTTGTCGATGACTCATTTTCTGTCCTTGATACAAACGTCTTAGCTCTAAGAGCAATTCTGATTGATCGAGGGCTTCTTGCAGCAGACGCAATTCGTCTGGATCTGTCGTTAACTTGTATAAGACTTTGACCGCTAACGTATTTAAAGGTGATTGCCCATTTTTAACCGTATTCAGCCAATAAAAATAAGATCGCATACCAGCCACACCCTTGATGGCATTTGCTCGTGCAGAAGTATCGAGAAGTCGAATAATCTCTGCCATTTTGCTAGCGATCGCTTGATCTTGAAAGCCGGTTTTAGCAAGTCCCCGTGCGACCATCACAGATAGTTCAGGAAGGTCCATTTTTTCCGCATGTTGCATCCGATCTCTAAGAGATTCATTCAATGGACGATTGCCCTGATAGTTCCGATTTGTTGTGATAATGACGACACAATCCGGATGGCGCCTGACAACGCCAGTTGGCAGATTCAGCATCCCATTTTGCTCCAATGCAGAGTTGAGAGCGACGAGTACCGAGGCATCCCGGATGACTGTTGGTTCTTGGATTTCTAATAGATACCCTTTTTCCATCGCACGAACGATTTCCGAAGGATAAAATTTATAATGAACGACATCGGTCGTATCTATTTCTTCAAGTCGTCGAATCAAGTCTGCTAATTTTTCTCGGGCACCCTCACTGGTGAGCGAATAGTGATCCGCAATCACTTGAATGACCTGATCTAAGCTATTACTCAAATAGATCGCTTCTAACAATTCACTGTCTTCTTCTTGATCTGTTGCTACGATCGGCAACAATGCACCAAAAACATCTGATTTATCCATATCAGCAAAACAGGTGATTTTGGTATAAGGCAATTGAAGATCATAGGAGAGAGCTTTGGCTAATTGCGTTTTTCCAGAGCCAGCATCTCCTTCCAATAAAACATTGAAAATCTTCATCTCTGGATCTTGCCAGTTTAGCTTGATTTCTTGAGCGATCCGCAGTTCTTCTTGACTTGTCTGATGACTCGCTGGTTTTTTCCAAATCATTTGCTGTTCTAACTTGCTGAACTGTCGACCTTCTGTCAAAGTAAAAGGGGTACGATTGATCCCCATGTAGATTCCTCCTTTCTTAATAGCCCAATTCGTTTAACAACCGACTTAAAATTCGAAAACGTTCACCGATCAATTCACCATCTTTTTGCAAGGCATCATAGAACAATAGAATATCCTCATCAATTTTAGGATTGTCTGTATCAACTTCTACTGTCATCCGATTTCCTTGCAGTCCAATAATATCGATGAGTGGGTTTTCTGGATCATAAAACTTTTCATGACGATAGGCATCTTGAAAATAGAGGCTAGATTGCGCGACAAGGATCGCTAAGTCAAGAATCCGTGATAATGGGAGTTCTTCTGATTGACGAGACCACTTTTCCCCCGTGTGCCGCCATACTTTCCCTGAGATATCTACCTTTCCTCGATCATTCCATTGTGCCAGACCCAACGATAAGCCTTTCGCATCCGTATGAAGCGCATAGCGTCCATCTACTGTATCATAGTCTTCAACTTTGATGACGGGTTTGTGTTTTAAGTTTTCTGGTATTTTCATTTTCCATCCTCCTGTTTAGTAATTTACTAAAGTAGTAATTGGATTAAGTATAGTCAGTGTGAATCGGATAAACAAGCAAGATGCTTTTAAAGCAAAAAAATACCCATGTGACCAGAAACTAGCAAAAGGAATCCCTTGACAAGCTTCTAAGTAACATAGGTATTTTTATAAAAATCAAATAATTGCATAGGAATAAATAACTCACTTTTATTATTGCGCTGCGATGGCAATCCCAATCGCTTTTTCACCCAAATGAGAACCAATCACAGGACCAAAATGACCCACTTCGATTTCGGCATCAGGGTATTTCTTTTGCAGCTTTGCTTTTTCCTCTAAAGCCACAGACAAGTTATTGGCATGGATCACATAGAATTTCACTGGGTAAGCGATTTCTGATTCTCTTTGACCAATAATGTCTTCTGCGCGATTAAAAGCTTTTTTACTGGAACGAATCTTCTCATAAAGCACGATTTTTCCTTCGTCAAAAGTCAAGATCGGTTTGATCTTCAATAATCCGCCGATCAATGCAGCACCATTTGTTAAACGTCCGCCTCGCACGAGATTGTTTAAGTCATCTACGATCAAATAAGCATACGTATTATCGCGGATGCGATCGATGTGGGTCACGATCTCTTCAATGGTTTTGCCTTGTTGGTTCAGATCCAACGCAGCTTCTACCATATGTCCCATTGGCATGCTGGTGATTTTAGAATCATAGGGAATAACCCGCGCGCCTTTGATATCATCTTTGATACCATATAACGTATTGATAAAGCCAGAAATGCCGCTAGAAAGGTGAATACTTAAGATCGTATCATAACCTTTCTGGGCAAGGGTTTCGTATAATGCAATCACTTCACCAAGGACAGGTTGAGAAGTTTTAGGAAATTCTTTACTGTTTTTCAGCAAAGAGTAATATTCATCTGGCTGAATGTCGATCCCTTCGTTATAGCTTTTTCCATCTAAAATAACAGGTATTGGGATAACGAACAAGTCAGCGTGATCCTGGATGCGTTCAGGCAAGTAAGCTGTACTGTCAGTAACAACGGCTAATTTCATTTCTTTTCCTCGTTTCAACATATTTCAAACGTCATTAATAATATAGCATAAACCAGTAAGCTTTCAAAACTCTTTTCAAAAAGTTTTCAGTTAAACTTACTGATTTAAGAAACTTTCGATGGCTTGTTTATTGGTATCAAAGTTGATGACCAGCACACTTCCTGCTTCATAGGTTGAGCCATACTGCCATGAATCATCGACAGGAACAGTTAAGCGATCAATGCCCCCTACGCCTTTGGCAATCGAAAATGTGTTTCTCAGCAAGAAGCTAACTGGCAGATTAGTAGAAGCATACCCTAGGACTTTCCCTGCTGCGTATGGCAATTTAACGATGGATAAAGGATTCTTCATGGCATTAAACACAGCATCCATCACTTGTTGTTGTCGACGCACACGCCCAAAGTCGCCTTCTTCATCCATACGGAACCGCGCATATTGCAATAATTCTAAACCGTTCATATTCTGTTGCCCTTTCTTGATAGGGACTTCAAGGTTTTTACTCATATCTTTCTCAGCGTTGATCGGTACACCACTAGGAAAAAGAGTGTCAATCACTTTTTCGAAAGATTGAAAGTCTACTTTGACATAATAATTCGTTTGGATTCCGAAATTTTCAGCTAACGTTTGCCGAACTAACTCTGCCCCGCCAAATGCATAAGCTGCATTGATCTTGTTTTCTCCATATCCCGGAATCGTGACTAGCGTATCCCGCATGAAAGAAAGCAGCTTTGGTTTCTTTGAAGGGCCATCCAATTGCAGCACCATGATCGTGTCTGCACGACCAGTTTCGCCTTTACGGCTGTCGCTTCCTAAAAGCAAAATATTTTTTGCTCCGTTCGCAGATGCTACACCATCAAACGTTTCCGTCTCTGAGACTTGTGCATCGCTTTTGGCCACCTGCTGCCCTGCCACAAAAGCCACGATCGAGTAAGCAAGTACAAACACTAGCACATACAGGATGAAACGCAAAATTGGCCGTTTCTTACGTTTAGCTTCTTTTGATTTTACTTTCTGCTCTTGTTTCGCTGGCTTCTTGTTAACAGACTGACCATTGTTGCCGAAATCCTTTTGTTTACCAAAGGATTTTGACTTGTTTTTTTTGCCAGTTAACAGATTCGGCCGCTGAAGGGTTGTTTTTTTTGACGAATGATTGCCAGAAGACCGCTTCTGACTTGTTTGGTCGTTCTCCCTTTGTTGTGCAAAATCGTTTTCTGCTGAATACTCTTCTTCCTTTTGAGGTCTTCTCACAGATTTTGTTTCTCGACGAGCAAAGATCGTTTCTTTATGAGCAGCTCGTTGCTCTTCTTTCGCTAATTGTTCATGCAAGTTTTTGTTGCGGTCCATTCGACTCATAGGACAGTTTCCTCCAAATAAAAAAAGCTTTTCTTTCTTATAAGAATACCTTACGAAAAAAAGAAAGAAAGCTATTTTTTTAAATTTTAAGATTTTCCTAGCAACTTTTTGATAGAAAGATGAAAAGCGGCTCATAAAATCTTGCTTGCTCTGTAACGTTCAACTTGAAAACCATTTCGTTGGTAAAAATCAGCCACTTGGTTTTTGGCCCAGAAATTCAAAGTGAGGGTTGCAAACTGCTTTTCTCGAGCAAAATCTGCGGCATGGGTTAATAAGGCTTCACCGACCCCTTGCTTTTGGTACGCATTTTCAACCGATAACGCTTCGATCTCAAGTCGACGTTGAGAGACCATTTGCGGTGTATCCGATAACTCAATCTCTTTTAGATGAATAAATCCGCAAGGTTGTTTTTGCCAGGCTACAAAAAAATGATGCGTTTCTGCGGCAAGCAAATCCTGTAACAAGTCGCGGAATGCCTCGTAGTCAAAGGATTTGAAAACGTTAGGTATCAATTGATGATGGACCTCTTGAACACTTTGATAAAGTTTAGCTAATAAATCAGCATCCTCGCAAGGACTGATTTTCCTCTCTTTCATTTCCTTCACCTATTTTCTTCACAGCATACGAACCTAGAAGATGGACATTACAATTTAACATCCTGATTTCTTCTAAGGCATTCTCAACCAAGGCCCAAGGCTGATTTAGCACTAAATCTATCACAAAAAAATATTCCCCTAGACTCGTTTTTAATGGTCGGGATTCGATTTTGCTCAAGTCAATGCCGCGCCAGCCAAAAGCGGC
This sequence comes from Enterococcus sp. ARL09-542, assembly GCF_005234805.1. Classification (NCBI taxonomy): domain Bacteria; kingdom Bacillati; phylum Bacillota; class Bacilli; order Lactobacillales; family Enterococcaceae; genus Enterococcus; species Enterococcus sp. ARL09-542. The sequence continues at coordinate 145,475 of NZ_QPQX01000002.1, read as the reverse complement.
CAAAATCTGATGCAGACTACCTGGTCGATTGGTAGGCAAGGTCACATAGATCGTGGCTTTCGTTGCCTTATCATGGAAAACGCTCGATTCGTTTGTGTCTTTTTGCAAGATCCAAAAACGAGTTTGGTTGCTAGTCGTATCCTGGATATTTTTTTCCTGAATGAATAGACCATAAGCATGGGCTGCTTCTTTGGAAGCAATGGCTGCTACCGGCTCCGCTGGATGCTCTGCGACAAAGACGGCAGCAGCAGTCGTCGATGCCACCGCTTCAATAGGAACATCTGGGAAGTTATGTTGCAAAAACTCCGCACATTGGGCCAAAGCCTGTGGATGAGAAATGATTTTGGAAATCGGCTGTCCTGACTGAATGGTCAGTAGCTGATGGTTGATAGGCAAAATCACTTCTTGTTCAATGATCAGTTCCTTTTGTCGGAAAAGTGTATCGATTGTTGCATGAACCGAACCCTCTAATGAATTTTCATTGGGGACTACCGCTCGTTGGATGTCCCCTGCTACTAATGCTTGAATACATAATGGGATCGATCCAAAAGGAACCATTTCTTCATTTAAAAAAGATTCACAGGCGGCTCGATAAGTGAAGGAGTTTTTTGGGCCTAGATAACCAATCTTCATTTATTCACCTGCTTTTTGAATGATTTCAGTCACGATCTCTGCTGGAGATTTGCGGGTGGTATCGATCACTACTGTCGCACTTTCTTCGTATAGTGGCATTCTTGGACGATAAATATCAATGATTTCTGCCGGCGATTTCGAAACGACAAGCGGACGAATATTGACCGTATCCTTTTTCAACCGATCGAGCAATTCTTCTGGCTCCGTTTTTAAATAGACGACTTTCGGAAATTGCTGCAATAGTTGCCGATTTTCTTCTTTTAGGATGATGCCGCCACCAGTAGAGATCACTTGATCAAGTGTTAATGAATGAGTCAAAATCTCCGTTTCTTTTTCTCGAAAAGCGGCTTCCCCGTAACGATCAAAATAGTCTTGGATCGTCATGCCGATCGATTCAACGATCAGATCGTCAAAATCAACATGTGCCAACTGTAATCGTTCTGCTAATAAGCGGCCAATAGTTGTTTTACCAGCACCCATAAAACCGATCAAAACGATTCCTTTCATTCAACATCACCTCCAGTTAATTGGCGGAGATCCTCAAAGAAGTGGGGGTAGGAGACCGCTACTGCTTCCGCCTGTTCTAATTCCACATCTTCTTGCGTCAATAAAGCAGCTACTTGCAGCATCATACCAATTCGATGATCGCCGCGACTGGACACGTTACCACCATGAAGGGGCGTCGGACCATTAATAATCAATCCATCTTCCGTTGGCGTGATATCTGCTCCCAGTTTCGTTAATTCTTCTGCGGTCGCATCGATTCGGTTCGTCTCTTTGACTTTCAATTCTTCAGCATCACGAATCACCGTTTGGCCGACAGCTTGTGTAGCTAACAAAGCGATGATTGGTAATTCATCAATGAGTCGAGGAATGATCGCGCCTTGGATCTCTATTCCTTTTAATGCAGAAGAACGAATAGTAATCGTAGCTGATTGATTGTTCTGATCGATCGCTGTCAGTGAAATCTGAGCACCCATTTGTTCCAGCACATCTAAAATTCCTGTTCGCGTCGGATTAATCCCAACATTTTCTAGCGTGATTTCACTATTGGGTAAAACAGCTCCTGCGGTTAAGAAAAAAGCAGCTGAAGAAATATCACCTGGTACAATCACTTCTTGTCCAACAAAGGATTGAGGACCTGTAATTTGAATCTCCTTTCCTTTAACCGTGATCTCGCCGCCAAATTGACGAATCATTTCTTCCGTATGGTTGCGGCTCGGTTCTTTCTCGACGATTCGGGAGGTACCCTGTGCTTGCAATGCGGCAAAAAGTAACGCTGATTTGACCTGTGCACTAGCAACAGGCATTGAATAATCGATTGGGCTTAAATCGCGTGTACCTTGAATAGTAATCGGTGGAAACTCACTTTCATTGCTGCCGTTAAGTCTCGCACCCATTTGATTCAATGGCAACATCACTCGATTCATTGGTCGCTGATTCAACGAATCATCCCCCAGTAAAGTAGTCGTGAAAGGTTGCCCGGCTAAAATACCCATCATTAAACGAATCGTTGTGCCTGAATTTCCTACATCAATCGAACGGTCAGCAGCTTTCAAACCGCCAAACCCTTGACCAGTGATCGTGATCGTCTCGCCGTCATCTTGAATGGGGACTCCCAATTCTTGAAAAGCGTGAAGGGTACTAAGACAATCTTCCCCTCTTAAAAAATTACGAACCGTCGTCGTCCCTTCTGCTAATGCACCAAACATGATGCTGCGGTGAGAAATAGATTTATCTGAAGGGACTGTCAGTGTGCCTCTTAGGTGGTTAGCTTTAAGTAGTTTCATCATTGTTCTCCTATTTTATCCGACATTGATAGGTCGTATTTTCAGTGATCAGCTGCTGGGCTTGCTGCAGCTCTTTTTGACTTTTGAAAGAAATCTGCAAGACACCAAGTATATCTTCACGCGTCTCTAAAATTTTTAAATTGATCAATGAGAGATTGCCCGTGCTTAACAGCTGGGTGACCTCTGCTACCACACCCGGATGATCCGGAACATCGATCAATAGATCATAGAACGCTGGAATTGCTCCAGTTTGGTGGATAGGTAAATGGTCTCTTGTTTCTTTAGCATCTTCAAAAAAACGGAATATTGCTTTTTCATCTTTGGTCAGCAACCACTGTGATACTTGCTCCATTTGTTTTTGCCAGGTTGCGATTAGCTGCAAAAGCTCCTGTCGATTACTTAATAAAATATCCGTCCACATGCGGGGATCGGAAGAAGCAATGCGAGTGATGTCCCGAAACCCTCCTGCGGCTAGTTGCTGAGCCCTAGGCTGTGATTGATTAAACGTATTCGCCTGATTGACTAACCCGGAAGCAATAATATGAGGTAAATGACTTAGCATTCCAGTGATTTGATCATGCTCGTTTGGTGCCAATTCGACGTATTTTGCTCTGGTCCCTTGAAACAATCGCTGCAGTTCATTCATGCGGTTGCTAGTAGTCGGGGTGAAAATGTAGTAGGCATTTTCGAATAAATTCTCATCTGCTGCTAAAATACCCGATTTATGAGAGCCAGCCATAGGATGACCGCCAATAAAATCAAAGGAGAATTGCTGCGCAAATTGAACAATCTCTGCTTTTGTACTACCAGTATCCGTTACTAAGACATTTGACTTTAAAGTTACTCTTCCCAATTCAGCCAAATAAGCTTTCGTGATCTCCACTGGAAGTGCCAAAATGATGATATCTGATTGGATCGCTCCTTCAGTAAATGAAGCTGGCACGAAGTCAACAATCTGTGACTGTATGGCAATTTCATTGGTCGATTCACAATGATCCCAGCCAATCAGATAGCTGTCAGCAACAGCTTTTTTGATGCATTTTGCCAACGAAGCACCGATCAATCCTAGACCAGCGATCATGATTTTTTGTGACATTGGAATGTCCCTCGTTTCCTTTTTCTCAAGATATTTTTTAGTAGTGGGATAAACTCTACTACTTTTAGTAATGAATTTTAGTAATGAAGCAAGTAGTCACGGTATTCTTGGACAGCTGTTTGTAATTCTTCAAAGGAGTCACTCGGAAATTTTTCGAGTATTTCATTGGCTACTACTGTAGCAACGACATTTTCACAAACCACACTGGCTGCAGGAACTGCCGTACTATCTGAACGTTCAACACTTGCTTTGTAGGGCTCTTTGCTATCGATATCAACGCTTTGCAACGGTTTGTATAACGTTGGAATGGGCTTCATCACTCCACGAACAACAATCGGTTCTCCATTTGTCATTCCTCCTTCAAATCCGCCCAAATTATTGCTGCGACGCGTGTATCCTTTTTGCTGATCCCAGAGGATTTCATCCATCACTTGCGAACCGGGTAAGACTCCTGCTTCAAATCCGACACCAAATTCAACACCTTTAAATGCATTGATACTAACCACGGCCTGCGCAATTTTGGCATCCAATTTTTTATCCCACTGCACATAACTGCCTAGACCAGCGGGGACACCCCCGATTAGAACTTCTACGACGCCACCAATCGTATCCCCATTTCTCTTGGTTTGGTCGATCAATTGCTTGATTTCTTCTTCGACAGAAGGATCCAACACCCGAACTTCAGATGCTTCGGAGCGCTCGGCAATTTCTTGAACAGTCAAACCATCAGGAATAGCTGCTTTTATGCCGCCAAGCATTGTCACATGGCCAGCCACTTCAATCTCTAATTCCTTTAAGATTTTTTTGGCAATTGCACCAATGGCCACTCGCATCGTTGTTTCCCGCGCAGAGGAACGCTCTAAGACGTTTCGCAAATCCTGATGACGGTATTTCATGCCTCCGACCAAGTCTGCATGTCCTGGTCTAGGCCGAGCCACTCGTCGTAATTTCCGATCTTTTTCAGGAACTTCCTCGATTGCCATCACTTTCGTCCAATTTTTCCAGTCTTTATTTTCCACCACCAATGTCACAGGCGACCCTAATGTTTTTCCATGTCGGATGCCGGAAGTAATACGGACTTGGTCTTTTTCAATCAGCATGCGACCGCCGCGGCCATAACCCGTTTGTCTTCTCGCTAGTTCGTGATTGATATCTGCTGCTGTTAAGGGTAATCCCGCTGGTAGACCTTCAATAATTGCGGTCAATTCAGGTCCGTGGGATTCACCTGCTGTAATATAACGCATCATCCGTCGCTTCCTCTCTTTTTTATAAATAATTTTTAATTTCTTCTGTAGGGATCGTAACGATCTTCGCTTGACCGATTTTTTCTAACAAAATAATCTTCAATTGGTTTCCTCGGGTCTTTTTATCATGAGTGATCGCTTGATACAACTGATCTTTGTCAAGCGATTCTGACTGAGTAGGCAAATGAAACTTGCTGATCATTTCTATTAATTGGGCCGTAGTTCCTTTTGGAGATAATCCGATGGACTCCGCGTGTTGGGTGATCATCACCATGCCGATTGCTACTCCTGCACCATGGCTGATTTCAAACGCTGCTGTTTTTTCTAGCCCATGTCCGATGGTATGGCCGAAATTCAACATCAAGCGACTGTCATGATCGAAAGGGTCTTCCTCGACAACTTTTCGTTTGACCGTTAAAGCCGCGGTGATCACTTGTTCTGCATGGTCCAATAATGCCGCCTCATCTTGCAATTCGGCTAGTTTTTGCCATAGCTGGTCATCAGCGATTGCTGCCGACTTAATGATCTCCGCAATTCCTTCTTGTACGCGATAAAGTGGTAATGATCGTAAAAGTTCTGGATCGATCAAAACACCAGCGGGTTGGGCAAAGGTTCCAACCAAATTTTTAGCATTTCCAGTATTGACAGCTGTTTTGCCGCCAATACTAGAATCTACTTGCGCCAATAAAGTCGTGGGAATCTGAAGAAAATGGACCCCTCGCATATAGGTCGAAGCCACGAAACCTGCTAAATCACCGATTACTCCGCCGCCCAGCGCAATTATTCCATCGCTTCGGGTCAACCCAAGTTCTGCTAAACGATCATAAAGAATCGTCGCTTGCTCAAGAGACTTGCTCTTTTCGCCCGCTGGAACAACAAGTAATTTTGCTGCAAATCCTTCATGAGTAAGCGCATCAATAATGACTTGTCCATAGATTGGGGAAACGTTACTATCCGTAATCACTGCAATCCTTTGAGGTTGCCAAAGTCCTTTGACCCATTTCCCTACTTCTTGAAAGGCACCTCGTTGAATGACAATATCATACGAATGTTCTGCTAAATTTATGTGTAACATCAAATGGTACACTCCTTTTTTTAGACTTCACAATGACTTGATTTCTTCTGAAATAGCTGTCACTCTCAGCTGAAAAACGACGATTATTTTTGCAGTGCTTTGATTTCTTTCATCGCTTTTTCCATGATATGGACTTCATTCATCATATTCATGTAGGTTTTTTCGTTCAATGATTGAGGACCATCAGACCAAGCATTTGCCGGATCTGGATGGATCTCAACGATCATGCCGTCTGCGCCCGCAGCAACCCCAGCTCTAGCCATTGGCGGAACTAGATCCCAGATACCTGTCCCATGACTAGGATCAACGATAATTGGGAAATGACTCAACTTTTTGATGATCGGTACAGCACTAAGGTCGAATGTATTCCGCGTTGCTGTTTCGTATGTTCGAATTCCCCGCTCAATGAAGATCACTTCACTTTTATCTTGAACAGCAATGTATTCTGCAGCATTCAACCATTCATCAATTGTTCCTGAAATTCCCCGCTTCAATCCAATAGGTTTTCCTGTTTTACCGACAGCCGCTAATAGTTTGAAATTCTGCATGTTACGAGCACCGATTTGCAAAATATCGCTGTATTCCGCAACCATATCGATATGTCCTTCGTCCATTACTTCAGTGATGACTTTCATCCCTGTTTCATCAGCAGCTTGACGGATGTATTTCAGCCCTTCTTCTTCCAGACCTTGGAAAGCGTAAGGAGAGGTCCGAGGTTTGAAAGCACCTCCTCGTAAGATTTGAGCACCGCCAGCTTTGGCGATCCGTGCACATTCACGGATTTGTTCTAATCCTTCGATCGAACATGGGCCAGCCATTGTTACGAAATGTCCATCTCCGATTTTGACACCATCAACATCAACTACCGTGTCCTGCGGATGAAATTCCCGCGAAGTCAATTTGTACGTATTGGAAATACGAATTGCGTCTTCTACACCATCGTAGCTGCGAAAAGCGACATCTTGGATCAGACGCGTATCTCCTTTAAGTCCAATGACGATTTGTTCCTTCCCTTGATTGACCTGTACATCTAATCCTTCTTTTTTGATTCGTTTCACAACAACTTCTACTTGTTCTGCCGTGGCATTTGGTTTCATAATTACGATCATTTTTTCTTCCTACCTTCATAGTTATTAGTTTTTTTACATTTTTTCAATCAGTGTTTTGACTTTCTCAATCGGCATTTTTTTATCAGTCCATAGCTCAAAAGCCGCCGCGCCTTGGTAAAGCAACATACTTAACCCATTGGCTGTTTTTGCTCCCGCGGCTTTTGCATCACGCAACAGCCGTGTTTCTCGCGGATTATAGATCACGTCATAAACTGCCAACGATTCTCGTAACATTCCGCGGTCTTTTAATGGGCTGGCATCTTCCTGCGGCTTCATTCCAACACCAGTCGCATTTACTAGCAATTGGCTCTCTTTGATCGCCAGGCCCAATGCTTGCTGATCATCTAGATCACCAAGTGTGATATTGCAGGTAGTAGCCGCCGCGATTTGTTGCAGCTTGCTTTCAATCACTGGATAAAATTCATCGTTTCGATTAAAAACATGAATGGTTTCTACCCCATCTAAGGCAGCTTGACTAATAATTGCTGTAGCAGCTCCACCAGCGCCGATAACTGTCATGGTACCGCCAATAATCGAGACCTCGATGTCTCCTAGCGCTCGCATAAATCCAATCCCATCCGTATTGTGACCGATCAAATGACCTTTGTGGTTGACGATTGTATTGATAGCACCAATCAGTTCTGCGGCAGGAGATAATTCATCGACTAAAGGAACAGCTGCCATTTTGTGCGGCATCGATAAATTGACTCCTAACAAATCAAGCTGACGAATACTTTGGATACTTGCTGCTAAACTTTCTGGATCAACATCAAAAGCTAGATAGACAGCATCCACTTTTTGATCTTCAAAAGAAAGATTATGCATGGCTGGCGAGATACTGTGTTTGGCAGGTTTCGCAAACAACGCTGCTAAACGGGTGTGTCCAGTGATTAATTGGTTCATCCTATTCATTCCTTTCAACAAAAAAAGATGTCCACTGTAAATTGATAGAATCTACAGTGAACACCTTCAAACATTACATATCAGCTGATATGTGAATATAAAAAATAGCCACTATAGATTTTACGATCTACGTGGCTTTAAAGTCATTACGAAATGCTTTAGCCATCATAGATACAAACGAGTGTTTGTACCCATGTCTTTCATGAATACAAACCTATCTAAAATAGCTAAAGTAATATTTATTCAGTTGTGAGGGGTTCTCTTGCAATTGTTTCATGATTGTTCGCTCCAAACTGATGTAAGATTGTCCTAAGTATAGGTTGAACTTTGAAAGTTGTCAATGATTTTTTCTTATTTTTTTCATTTCACTGGTTTTCATTTATTTTTTTCTGCGATTTTCACTGGTAGATTCGGTTTTCTAAAGGTCGTCTTCAAAGAATAGTAATAGATCTTGCAAACGAAGCTGCGCTTTTTCTGCTGCGGATAAATCTTTCACGATCTGCCCTTTACGAAGCAAGATCAATCGGTTGCCATATTTTAGAGCATCTTCCATGCGATGAGTGATCATCAAGCAAGTCAACTGTTGTTGTTCCACTCGATCTGCAGTGATTTGCATCAACTGTTTAGACGTTTTCGGATCCAATGCCGCAGTATGCTCGTCTAAGAGCAGCAATTTTGGGGTCTGGATCGTTGCCATCAAAAGACTCAATGCTTGGCGTTGCCCACCAGATAAATTTCCTGTTGGTGTATCCAAATGTTGTTCGAGCCCGTTGCCCACTTCTTGACATAATTGGTAATAAACATCTTTTTGTGCTTGTAATTGGCGCAAATGCAAATTCCTTTTCTGTCCACGACGTTGCGCCAACAATAGATTTTCAGCGACGGTCATTCGCGGCGCAGTGCCCATTTTAGGGTCTTGAAAGACTCTTGACAAGTAAGCAGCTCTTTTTTCTTCTGACAACTGCGTGACATCTTGGTCATCGATCAAGATCTGACCACTAGTAAGTGGCAGTGAACCGGATATACAATTAAACAATGTACTTTTTCCAGCACCATTGCCGCCGACTACAGTCACAAATTCCCCTGATTGCAGTTTTAAATCTACTTTCTGTAAGAGCGTCTTCTTTTCATGAGGACCATTGCCAATGATTTTGGTTGCTTTATTGATCGTTAACATCATTCTTCCTCCTTTTCGAAACCCGTCCGCAAGTGCAGTGCATTTTTGAATTGCGGGATCAATAGACAAAGCGTCAAGACGATCGCCGAAAAGATTTTTAAGTAAGTAGTATCAAAGCCAGCTCTGATCACAAATAGGATCAACAGCTGATAAATGATACTGCCCACAACAATCGCTACGAGCCGCTCCAATAATGTTAGTTCGCCAAATAATACTTCACCGATGATAATCGATGCTAACCCTATTACAATGACGCCGATTCCTTTACTAACATCTGCGTAACCATCATTTTGGGCGATCAATGCCCCAGATAATGCAATCACTCCATTGGAAACAACTAAGCCAATGATCTTCATAGTGTCTGTATTGATCCCTAGTGATTTAGCCATATGCTCGTTGTCTCCTGTAGCAATATAGGCTTGCCCAAGATTGGTATGGAAAAAGAATAGCAAGACAGCCCCGATCACTAATACCATCACTAATCCGATCAACACAGTATCAAAGTAATTAGGCAAATTTAGCTTCGTGAAGAAATCTTGGATTTTTGGTTGATTCAATAGAGAAAGATTTGGCGAGCGCATCACAAACAGCATCACTGAATTTAGTCCCGACATCACAAGGATTCCAGCTAGAATTACTGGGATCTTGCCTTTCGTATATAAGAGACCAGTTACTAATCCGGCACACATCCCCGCACCAACCCCTAAAAGAGTAGCTACTATCGGTGAGACACCTTGCGTGATAGCAGTCACACAGACCGCGCCGCCAAGAGGAAAAGAGCCCTCAGTAGTCATATCTGGAAAATTTAAAATTCGATACGTCATAAAAATACCTAACCCAAGAATCCCCCAAAGGAATCCTTGCCCAATCGCTGAAACGATCATTTTTTTTCCTCCTCGTTACTTGTTTTTCTATCTGTCTTCCAAACCCCTGTCCTGACAACAAGAAGTTTCTGTCAGGACACATATTCCTTAAAAGCAATAGATTTTTTTCTTGTTTCTTTATGAAACGTTAGTTAGCATTGCTATAACCCTTTTAAGAGCAGCTGTTTCAATGGTTAGTCTGTGCTTGATGTTGTTTCGGTCGCTTCGTCAGAAATGAGTCTGGCTTTTTCTTTGAGTGCTTCTGGAATAGTGATGCCAAGAAATTCAGCTTGCTTTTCATTAATGACCGTATCGCCATCTTTAAAAGTATAGATGGGGGTTGTTGCTGGATCAGATTCCCCTTTTAAGATCGCAGCTGCCATTTTACCTGATTGGACACCTAAGCTAAACTGATTTTGACCCACAGTCGCCAAGCCACCTTGTTGCACCATGGTTTCTGCAGAGGTGATGATTGGTGTTTTCGTTTTGTTTGCTTCTCCGACAACCGTCTGCATCGCATTGGCAATCGTATTATCCAATGGGATAAAAATGAAATCGACGGTTTCTGCCATCACCTGTACCGTCTGAGCAATTTCATTGCTTGAAGGAACTGCATATTTTTTTGACGTCAAGCCATATTTTTCTGCGGCCGCTTCTGCTTCTGCTGCTTGATACTTGGAGTTATCCTCTGTTGAAGAATATAAGATACCAACTGATTTTGCCTCTGGCATCAATTCTTGGGCTAATTCAAACTGAGTAGCTACTGGTGTTTTATCTGATACTCCAGTGATATTTCCTCCAGGTTTATCCATATCAGCTACTAGATTGGCCCCAACCGGATCGGTCACCGCGCCTAAAACGATTGGCACATCCTTAGTAGTATTAGCCAATGCTTGAGCAGCAGGTGTTGCTATCCCTACTAATACATCAGCGCCTCTGTTCAGCAATTGCTGACTCATGGTCGCTAATTTACTTTGATCCGCTTGGCCATTTTGAAATTCGATTGTTAAATTATCCCCTTCGGTATAACCCGATTGTTTTAACCCTTCTTTGACGCCTCGAGTGATTTCGTCGAGCGCTTCATGACTGACAAATTGCAGAATACCCACCGTTTTGTGTTCTTTTTTTGCTGTTTGATCCGTCGGTTGTTCAGCGGATTCTCCTGTTTGTTTTGCTCCCATTTGGTACCCAAAAGCCGCCAATAAAAATCCAAAAATAACAATAACTGCAGCAATTAATCCTTTGTTTTTCATTTTTAACTCTCCTCGCTTCTTTCTCATTTTTTTGTTTATACTTGAGAACTAAAAAAAGCAACTGCCGACAATCCGGCAGTTGCTTCAAGCAAAAACCGCATAGACTAATCGTTCTATGCGGTGAAAGATTCATTTACCAGCATAGATACAGCACTTTAGAAGGTTCTCTAAAAAGTTGTATCTATGGATTGAGGTCCACCAATACAACTATCTACGCCAGTTTTGCCATGAATTTGATTGCAATGCGTAAAATAGTCTCATATTAGCTCCTCCTTTTTCCATTTGTTTAACTTTGTTTCACTTAGTTTAGCGTATTAATAAAAGAACGTCAATAACTTTTATTCAAATTGTCAGATTTTTTCTTACTCTGCTAATTTGCGAATATTCCACATTGGTAACCGATTCAATTCAGGAATAAATTCTTCTGCAGGATCTTTAAGTGATTGATAAGTAAACCGATTTTTCTCTTGCCCGTTTTCAAAGAAAACAAAGGTGATTTCATTTGCTTTTACACCGTAAGTATCTAAAAAAGACTGTGTATCATATACGATCGGATAATAGTACACGGATCGATTCATTTCACTCTCTTTATCATTAAACAATTGAAACACTTCTGCCAACTCTTCGCCATTCGGTTTACTAAACATCACCGAAATGGCTTTTATGTCCCGAATCGTTTGATCTGCTTCTGCATATTCTAATGGTTCGATCTTATCAGAAGGCAATTCTTCAAAAGCCATCTTGTGGATCAGCGATGTTTTGATCCTCGTTTGAGAAGTAATAATCACTACAGCAAATAGCACAGCAAGTAGAATACCTGTACCTAAATAATACATGGTCTTACGCTGATTTTGGTAGACACTTTGGACAAAAGCTTCCCAGCTTTCTCGCATCTTCACTTTTACCAACTGAAAAAAATTCTCGAATCGCTCCATCCTAAACCCCGCCCTTTTCATCTGCCATCAACTTATCTTTATACTAGCAAGATGTCTTTGGAGCGTCAAGAAACTTCCCATATAACTTCCCATATTAAGTAAAATTCGATAAGATAGAGAAAAAACCAAAGGAGTTAGTCATGGCTGATCTTGCTGAACTTTTAATGGATAATGCAATCCCCATTTTAGATTTAATCGTCGTTTGTCTGAATCTGCTTTCAATTTTAGTGCTTGTGTGGGGAGTTGTAAAAGCTGGTTTTGATTTTATTCGTTTTGAAATAAAAGCGAAAGACCGTATGAGTGCGGCCAGAGAAAACAATTTTATTCGAAATTTTCTCGGCAGTTATGTTTTGCTTGGTTTGGAGATCTTGATTGCTGCAGATATCATTGAGACCATCATCCATCCGACATTTGCCGATATCGTCCGCTTAGCAGTAGTCGTAGTCATTCGAACAGTCATTTCCTATTTCTTGAATATGGAGATTGAAAAAGCCCTAAAGGATGCACAAAACAATAAAACGGACTCTTAGTGAATGCTTCAATATATCCTAAATCTGATGGGGTATGTCCTGCTTGGATCAGGATTGGTCTTTCTGGTTTCTTTTCGTTATAATAGAACTACTCGATTCAATCTGGATTCGTTAATTTTACTTGCCTTTATCGGTCAAATGTCTTGACCTCAAAAATTGAATGAGAAAAAAGTTTGATAAAACAGAAATGAGGGAAACAAATGTCCTTCGATGGCATCTTTACCCACTTGATGGTTCAGGAATTACAAAATGAACTCGTTAATGGTCGAGTGAATAAAATTCACCAGCCTTATGAGAACGAAGTGATCTTCGTGATCCGTTCTCAAGGGAAAAATCACAAATTATTGCTATCTGCCCATCCGAGCTATGCTCGGATTCAATGTACACAAGCTACCTATACCAACCCAGAAACACCTCCAACATTTTTGATGATGTTACGGAAGTATTTAGATGGCGCAATCCTGGAAACGATTGAACAAGTTGCGAATGATCGAGTCGTTCATTTCCATTTTACTCGTCGTGACGAATTAGGCGATTTACAAAACTTTGTTTTGATCGTTGAATTGATGGGCAGACACAGCACGATTCTCTTAATGAATCGGGCAACCGGTAAAATCGTTGATACGATCAAGCACATTGGCCATTCGCAAAATACGTATCGTACCTTGCTGCCAGGGTCCCTTTATGTTGCTCCGCCAAAACAAGACACTGTTGATCCGTATACACTCAATCAAACAAAAGTCTTTGAAATGCTGTCTCGTCTAGAAGAATTGTCGCCCAAAGTCTTGCAGCAGACTTTTCAAGGATTTGGCAGGGATACGGCAGATGAGCTGGTATCTCGTCTGAAAGAACGACCAAATGAAAAAGTAACCGTTTGGGAAGAATTTTTTGCCGAGCTAGCGGATCCTGTTCCTACCTACTTAAAATCCGGGAACAAAGAATTCTTTACTCCGGTCCCCTTTCATTCACTGATGGAACAAGCGGACTGGCAGGAAACTTACCAGAGTCTAAGCGAATTGCTTGATGCGTTTTATCATGAAAAAGCTGACCGTGACCGTGTAAAACAGCAAGGCAGTGAATTGCTGAAAAAAATCGACAATGAGCTGAAGCGAAACAAGCACAAGCTAGAAAAAAGACAGCAAACTTTGCGAGAATCTGAGAATGCGGAAGAATTCCGTCAAAAAGGCGAGCTTTTAACGACTTTCATGGCGCAAGTCCCTCGCGGTGCAGGCGAAGTGGAATTAGCTAATTACTATGATGAGAACAAACCAATAAAAATTGCCTTAGATCCGGCCTTGACACCCAACCAGAACGCGCAAAAATATTTCCAGCGTTATCAAAAGCTGAAAAATGCTGTCAAACTGATTCATCAGCAAATTGCTGAAACAAAAGATGAGATCGCCTATTTGGAATCAGTAGAAGCACAGTTGGAAATTGCCGCACCGAAAGATCTTTTGACGATTCGCGAAGAACTTGCTGCCCAAGGATATGTCAAAAATCGGACGAAACAACGGAAAAAACAAACGCCCTCGCAACCGGAACGTTTTCTCTCTTCTGATGGAACGAAGATTCTGGTAGGCAAAAACAATCTGCAAAATGATCAGTTAACTTTAAAAACGGCACGTAAAACAGATTATTGGCTCCATACGAAAAATATCCCCGGGTCTCATGTGATCATTCGGTCGGATTCACCTAGCGAAGAAACAATCTTGGAAGCCGCAGAATTAGCTGCCTACTTCTCGAAATACCGCCACTCCGCACAAGTACCTGTGGATTTGGTACAAGTCAAACATATTCGCAAACCAAATGGTGCAAAACCAGGCTTTGTGATTTATGAGAACCAGACGACTTATTATGTAACACCTGAGGAAACAATTTTGGATTTAAAACAAAACTAACGCTGTTCTTTTGCTGATGTTCCAAAAAAGTTGGCGAAGAATTAAAAAAATGACCCGCTTACATGTCTCTAACACACAGCCTTCTCGTCAATCGCTGAGAATGGGTGGATAGAACAAATCCGTAAGCGGCTCATTTTTTATGGAAAAATACTTGGAAACGCTAAGAAGCTCTCGGACACATCAGCCAAGCCATTTCATCGAAACAACGCTAGTCCAGATGACTGATCAATGGAATCGATGCATTGTTGGTGGTTAAAAAGTATCATTTTGATCAATCATGCGCTTATTTTCAAAATCAAAATGATAGAGCTTTTCCCAGTGATTGATATTCAATGTCCCTTTCGTTAACCAAATGGCAAGAAAACAACAGCCTTGATCCGCTTCATCATTAACTTCATCGTACCAAACAAACGCCTTGCGAATTTTCTTTCTCAATTCCGCATTTTTTGGATCCAAGACCCATCCTAGATTTTCTCCGATGCCATTAGCGGTAAACCATTCGCCACAGACTGCGATAGAAACTTCGGGATTTTCTTTGATTTGCTGGATTTTGTTGGAGCTTTCATGGGTCGATACATAAAAGACACCATTCTCATAATAAGCATCGACATCCCGCACCATAGGACGAGGCAGCCCATTTTCACCGCAATTGCGCGCAATCGTTGCTAAAGAGATCAAATTGTCTTTGTCGTTACCAAACTTTTCTTCCAGTAATGTCTGGCCCTCTTCATAATTCATCATTTGTTTTTCCTCCTTGAAAATTTTCTCTTGTTTTAAAAGGAATCCATAATTCGACAATCATGATCTCCGCTTGCGATTGTCGATAAAGCTCAGGAAAAAAGCCATCCGCTATCAAACCGTGTTTTTTTAGCCAAAAACGAGTATACCTCATTGCCTTACCCATCCCGACGATCATTTGTGCTTTAGTCGTCTCAAAGCTGCAAACAACATAGTCACGGGCCGGTAATGTCCAGCTTGTCAGATGGCTCATGTCTTTCTCATATCTTCCGGTGACAGATTCTGCCCCGACAAAATAACTGGAATGACCTGCTGGTGCCTCTCCTGGATAGGAAACACCAATGAGCGTCTCTGCTCGCAAAAATGGATGATTGGCGCAAGCGTGAAAAAAGTCTTGCCAAATCTTTTCAACTGGATCTACGCCGGTTCTTTCTCCTAGCATTTTGCCGTACTTGAAAGGATAATAACCAACGATACCATTGAAAACCCGCGGCTGATCCATTGTTTTCTGCTGTATTGCTAAGACGACCCCTTCACTGATCAACGGTTCCCCTTCCTCTACCACAATATGGCTCAGGGATAAATCTGGTTTATCGAAATTTTGTAATGGGAGCAACTGTTTCTGATAGTGTGAGGGTGAAATGCCATAAACTTCTTTAAACGATCGCGAAAAAGAAATAGGATTATTGAATCCAACCTCCAGCGCAACATCAATGATTCGCCGTTGCTGTTCTTGTAAATAGATTGTACTTTCGTTCACAATAGTTGGTATTTTTAAAAGGATTTTCGTGTATTTTCCACTATTTTAGCATAATTCGGTCGCTATTGTCTGATGATCCCGGATTTAAACCAACAAAAAAGACGAATAAATCGTCTTTTTTGTTGGCCATTAAAATTTATTTTCAGAACGACTATCTAGCGCCAAAAGGTTTGACAATCCGCTTTGTCTTTCATATTAAAACGGATAATGTCGAAGATCAGCTTTTCGTCAACCGGCTGATCCCATAAAATACGAAAAATGTTTTTTGTTTGTGAATAGCCACTTGCTTCAATGCGGGTATTGAACAAGGCCATCGTTTTCACTTCTGGCGAGACTGAGAAATGTTTCTTCGAACTGCTAATCCCCAAGATGAAGGTTCCATGATCCGTAAACATCGGCTGGTTCCAAGCAATTCGAGTCTGCAAATCCGGGAATTCAGTTAATATATGTTCAAATAATGGCTCCAGGACTTTTCGCTGTGCCTCTGACAATTCTTTTGTTAGGTACTCTTGAAACTGATCCATTTCGTAACCTTCCTTTCGTTCGCTAGACCATCAGTAAAAGTAGATTGGTCGGTCTTTTCGATCCTGCAATGGACGATTATTGTTTTCCAAAACTTCTTCACGAAATTCCAGAATAAAGCGACGACTCATCTCGCCTACCCAGTCAAATACAAACCAGTTGATTGGACCTTTAGTTGGAGGAGTTGTCAAAGAACCTACATAGTGAAAATGGTGGGTCATTTCCGGTAAAAACATCGATGGGTCAAACCATTGGGTATGGTTTTTGAAATCCCAAATACTATCATCTTGCTGATTACAGATCCAGTTTAATTTATCTGTTAACCGGAACAAAATACCGACGACTAAGTTTTCTCCTTGTTCATTCATATGTACCAAATGAAATTCAAGTTCTTGCTGCTCATCATCGATGATATGCTCAGAAGGCATATGAAAATGAATATCCGTTAGGTAGTAATTGATGCCTTGAAAGGTCACGTAACTTTCTTTATTATATGGAACAAAATGAATCGTATTTTTAAATTCTTTTTCAGTAAAGCGTTCCCGATGGTAATGGAAGCTTAAATCCTCATCGACAGGTTCCTCTGTATCGTCATGGTAAAGCGCAATGGGCGATTGCAATGGAAACTTCGCTCCTTCAGCATACCAGTCACACAATGTGTGCCAATACTCAGGACCATTCTCCCCAGAATAACTCCATGGAACATCCATATTTCTTTTCAATAAAACTGCCTCCCTATTGAAACTGGCTGCCTTTCAACTGCCAGATAACTTTTGATGAATCGTCTCAAATCGTATCAGAAAAAAGATAAAAATAAAACGAATATGCTCTTGGATCACTCCAGGCATATTCGTTGTTCTTATTTACCAGTCCAAGTTTGAGGTGACTGTTTCCATTGCTGCAGCAATGCAATATCTTCTTTTCCGATATAGTCCATCTCTAATGCAGTATCGATCATTGTTGAATAGTTGGTCAACGTCACTAATGGCAGCTGGGCCTTTTCAAAGTTGGTTAATCCCTGCGGCAATTCATAGGTAAAGATCGCTGCCACCCCCAGAACATTTGCCCCTTCGCGAGCGGCTGCTTCGCAAGCTTCTAACACACTGCCGCCAGTAGAGATCAAATCTTCGATCACAACCATTTTCTGACCTTCCGTGATACGTCCTTCGATTTGGTTTCCTTTGCCATGATCTTTGGCTTTGCTGCGGATATAGACCATTGGCAAATCAAGAATATCTGCTACCCAAGCGGCATGAGGGATCCCAGCAGTAGCTGTACCCGCAATTACTTCGACGTCTGGAAAGTGTTCTTTGATTTGCGCAGCCAAACCACTGGCAATCGCTTTACGTACAGCAGGGTAACTCATTGTCATACGATTATCACAATAAATCGGGCTTTTGATGCCGCTTGCCCAAGTAAAGGGTTCATTTGGACGTAAAAATACTGCTTCAATCGTTAAAAGGTCTTTGGCAATTGCTTTACTGATTTCTGTCATTGAATAGCTTCCTTCCATGCTTGTTTAATTTCCTGGTAAGTATCAAAAGGTGTTGCAGATTGTGTGATTGGTCGACCGACAACAATCGCAGAAGAACCAATTTGTCTTGCTTTTGCTGGTGTGACGATTCGTTTTTGATCTCCGGCATCACTACCAGCCGGACGAATTCCTGGGGTTAAGCACATAAATTCAGGATTGGTAGCTACCTTGATGGCAGCAGCTTCTTGGGCGGAACAAACCACGCCAGCTAATCCTGCTTTTTCTGCACATTGAGCATAATGACGCACGCTTTCTTCTAAAGAAACAGAAATTAGCTGTTCTTGCTGCATTTGTTCTTCGCTAGTAGAAGTCAGCTGTGTGACAGCAATCAATAGCGGCACATTTTGGCCTTCCTTGGTTCCATTTTGCAGTCCCCGCTTTGCTGCTATCATCATCTCAATACCACCCGCCGCATGAACATTGGTGATCGCGACCCCAAGATTTGCCAAACGTGTCATGGCCCGCTCAACAGTATTGGGAATGTCGTGAAGTTTTAAGTCTAAGAAAATATCATGGCCTAAATCTTTTAACCAGCTGACGATTTCTGGTCCTTCTTGATAAAAGATTTCCATACCGACTTTGACGAATAATTTTTCTGTTTTAGGAAATTTCTCTAAAAAAAGCTCAATTTCTTTTTTGCTTGGAAAATCCAAAGCAATAATTGGTCGTTCAATCATCTTAATGCCCCTCTCTTACTTCCTTGATCAACTGTGCCAAAGATTCGATACCTAATTCTGCCATTCGTACAGGCAATTCTTCGATCAACTTGGGACAAATATAAGGATCAGTAAAATTTGCGGTACCAACTGCTACCGCACTCGCTCCAGCTAAATACATTTCTAACACATCATCAACCGTCATCACACCGCCCATGCCAATGATTGGCAACAAAGAAACTTGTGCCACTTGTTTGATCAAACGAATCGCGACTGGCTTGATGGCTGGGCCTGAGAGCCCCCCGGTCTGGTTGGCCAAAATAGGACGTCGTGTCTTCAAATCAATGCGCATACCCAATAACGTATTGATCATCGTGAAACCATCGGCACCCCCCGCCTCGATTGCTTTTGCAATGGGTACGATATCGGTGACATTTGGCGATAGTTTGACATAGATTGGCACTTGCGAAACTGCTTTGACCGCTTGGGTCAGTTCTTTCGCCACTTGAGGATCGGTACCAAAAGTAATACCACCATGTTTGACGTTTGGGCAGGAAACATTTAATTCAATGGCTTTTACATTCGGCGCTTGACTGATTTTTTGACAGACAGTGACATAATCTTCTTGAGTGGAACCAGCCACGTTTGCGATGATCGGCAGATCTGGATGCTTTTGCGCTAACTCTGGCAAAATGTCTTCCATGACTACTCGAAGGCCAGGATTTTGTAAGCCAATCGCATTCAACATGCCGCTTGGTGTTTCAGCCACTCGCGGTGTTGGATTGCCAAAGCGTGCTTCTGGGGTCGTGGCTTTGATCATGACGGCACCGAGCTGACTGATATCATAATACTTGTTGTATTCTGCGCCAAAACCAAAACAGCCACTAGCCGGCATTATGGGGTTTTTGAGAGACAACCCCGGTAATTCAACAGCTAAAACCACTTAAATAACCACCTTTCCAGCTTGAAAAACAGGGCCTTCGTCACAGACTTTGACACTTTTGGTCCCTGTTGGATCATCGGCTTTATGACAAACACAAGCATAGCAAGCACCGATCCCGCAAGCCATGCGAGATTCCAATGAAAGTTGCACATTCGGACAGTCTTGGAAAAGTTGTTCAACCGTTTTTAACAACCCATTGTTGCCGCAGGCAAAAACAGCCGCAGGTTTGCTATCGGCTGCTAACAATAGATTACCGACATTCCCTTGAACGCCATAGGTGCCATCATCCGTTGCGATTCGTGTATCCCCTAGAGCTTGAAACGCCTTTTCGTAATACATGACTTCCGAACTAGCAAATCCCAAAAAATGAATCGTCCGTACACCTTTTGCGACTAATTGTTTAGAAAGTTCGTAGAGTGGCGGAACTCCGATACCACCACCTACGATAAAAACAGTCTCATCTTTTTGTAAATCTTCGATATGAAAGCCATTCCCTAGAGGGCCTAAAACATCCAGTTGATCCCCGCTTTGCAGATGGGCGAACCGCTTGGTCCCCTCCCCTTCTATCCGATAAATGATGCGACAACTTTGGCTTTCTTGATCGATCCAGCTAATACTGATTGGTCGTCTTAAGAGAAAGGCATCATCCGGCACTCGAATATGCAGAAATTGTCCCGGTGTGGTCATTTCTTGAACGAGAGCACCAGAGAGAGTCATCTCGTAGATTCGCGGTGCGAGCATTCGCTGTTTTGTAATGGTCATTCGTTCTTGTTTCATGAGCTGTTTTCCTTTCTGACTGCTAGATTGCTTTCGTTGAAAAACCTCTTGATTCCATTACTTGAAGAATGGCATCAGCGGTGTCTAACGAGGTGAAGAGCGGCACCCCATGCTCGACTGCTTCCCGGCGAATAATAAATCCGTCTTCAGTGGCTTTTTGCCGATTTTTGTCCATTGTATTGATCACCACTTGGGTCACGCCTTTTCTGATGAGATCAACGACAGTTTCATCTTCTGTTTCCGAGATTTTCGCTACCCGGGTGACTGGCAAGCCATAGCCTTCAAAGTAATCGGCTGTTCCTTTTGTCGCTAAGATCGAGAAGCCGATTTCGAAAAAGCGCGCAGCCAACACGGCGGCCTCTGCTTTGCTTTCATCCGCTACGGTAAAAAGAACTTTCCCGAATTCCGGAATATGCAAACCAGCTGCTTCAAAAGCTTTATATAAAGCTTTTTCTAAGTTTTTGTCTGAACCCATGACTTCACCGGTTGATTTCATTTCCGGACCTAAGTAAGTATCGACTTTTTGTAACTTGGTGAAAGAAAAGACCGGTGCTTTGATATGAACTTCGTTTGGTGTTGGATAAAGGCCATCACGGTAGCCCAGATCCGCCAATTTTTCTCCTAAAATCGCTTTTGTCGCGATCTGTGCCATAGGAATCTCTGTGACCTTGCTCAAAAATGGAACGGTTCGGCTGGCCCGAGGATTGACTTCAATGACGTAAACTTTTTCCTCGTGGATAACAAATTGAATATTCATCATTCCAACACAATTCAATCCCAATGCTAACCGTTTCGTATAGTCTTCGATGGTGGCAATCGTTGCTTCAGAAAGGTTTTGCGGTGGATAGACTGCCATCGAGTCACCTGAGTGGACCCCTGCTCGTTCGATATGTTCCATGATCCCCGGAATCAGAACCGTCGTGCCATCACAAATTGCGTCAACTTCACATTCTTTCCCTACTAAGTACCGATCGACTAAAACAGGATGTTCGGGAGAAGCTTTTACTGCATGCTTCATATAATCTTCCAGATCCGCTTGGTTTTCAACGATTTCCATTGCCCGACCACCTAAGACATAACTCGGACGAACAAGGACCGGATAACCGATGCGATTAGCGATCGCCACTGCTTCCGTGGTATTTGTAGCAGTATCTCCTGGGGGTTGCGGAATAGCTAATGCCTGTAACGCTTGTTCAAAGAGATCACGGTTTTCAGCACGATCGAGGTCTTCGATACTCGTACCTAAGATGCTGACTCCTGCGGCAACTAATGGCTCCGCCAAATTGATCGCTGTTTGACCGCCAAATTGAACAATGACCCCAATTGGTTGTTCCAGTTCGATCACATGCAAGACGTCTTCTAGTGTCAATGGCTCAAAATACAATTTATCGGAAATCGAGAAGTCTGTCGAAACGGTTTCCGGATTGCTGTTCATAATAATGGCTTCATAGCCCGCAGCCTGAATTGCTTTGACCGAGTGTACTGTTGCATAATCGAATTCCACACCTTGACCGATGCGGATCGGCCCAGAACCTAAGACTAAAACAGATTCTTTTTCACTGCGAACACTCTCGTTCTCAAACTCATACGTACTATAAAAGTAAGGCGTTGCCGACTCAAACTCGGCAGCACAAGTGTCTACCATTTTGTAGACGGGAAGCAACTGATTTTCCTTACGGATGTCTCGAATCTCTTGTTCTGTCATCTGCCATAACTCAGCAATTTTTTTATCGGTAAAGCCGTTTTGCTTCGCTCGTTTTAATGTTGTAAAATCTTGGCTGTTGGCAGCAAGTTCTTGTTCGATTTCATAGATGTGCAGCATTTTATCCAAGAAGAAAAGATCGATTTTAGTCATTTCGTTCAATTCTTCAATGGCATAGCCGCGGCGAATGGCTTCCATGACATAAAATAAGCGATCATCTTGCGCTTTGATCACCTTATCGATCAAGTCATTGTCTGAAAGCTGTTCTAATTCTTTCATTTCAATATGATGTGTGCCGATCTCCAATGAACGCACAGCCTTCAGCAAAGATTCCTCGATATTCCGACCGATAGCCATCACTTCACCGGTTGCTTTCATCTGTGTACCTAAACGGCGTTCGCCGGACTCAAATTTGTCAAAGGGCCAACGAGGGATTTTGGCTACCACGTAATCCAATGCCGGTTCAAACTCGGCATAAGTTGTTTCTGTGACAGGGTTTTTCATTTCATCTAATGTCAACCCAACAGCAATCTTTGCTGCTAGCTTCGCAATCGGATAGCCAGTTGCTTTACTTGCTAAAGCAGACGAACGGGAAACCCGGGGATTGACTTCGATCACATAGTAATTAAAGCTGTGGGGATCAAGCGCTAATTGAACATTACAACCGCCCTCGATTTTCAATGCGCGAATGATTTTTAGAGAAGCATCACGCAACATTTGGTACTCATGATCGGAGAGTGTTTGACTCGGTGCAAAAACGATCGAATCACCTGTATGGATCCCGACAGGATCAAAGTTTTCCATGTTACAGACAACGATCGCATTATCGGCTGAATCCCGCATGACTTCATATTCGATTTCCTTATAGCCGGCAATACTGCGTTCGATCAGACATTGCGTCACTGGTGACAGTTTTAGACCATTCTCAGCAATCACTCGCAATTCCTCTTCATTATTACACATACCGCCTCCAGTACCGCCAAGGGTAAAGGCTGGACGAACGATGATTGGATACCCAATCTTAGTTGCAAAAGTAACTGCTTCTTCCACTGTTGAAACGATCTCCGATTCAGGAATCGGTTGATTTAACTCTTCCATTAATTGCTTGAATAGATCACGGTCTTCTGCTTGATCAATCGCTGCTAATTTGGTTCCTAACAACTCGATTTCCATCTCATCCAAGATGCCGGAATTGGCTAATTCCATTGCCATATTCAAGCCGGTTTGACCGCCTAATGTTGGCAAGATCGCATCCGGACGTTCTTTTCTTAAAATCCGGGAGACAAATTCGAAAGTGATTGGTTCAATATAGACTTTGTCGGCAATTTCTTTATCGGTCATGATCGTTGCAGGGTTCGAGTTGACCAGCACAACTTCATAGCCTTCTTCTCGCAACGCTAAGCAGGCTTGCGTTCCTGCATAGTCAAATTCGGCTGCTTGGCCAATAATGATCGGTCCAGAACCGATAACCATGATTTTCTTAATATCTGTACGTTTTGGCATTTAGTTCTGCTCCTTCCATGCATCGATCATTTCTAAAAATTCATCAAACAAATGTACGCCATCATGAGGTCCCGGTGCAGCATCTGGATGATACTGAACACTAAATGCTGGGTAGCGACGATGACGGACACCTTCAATGGTTCCATCATTGACTTCTACATGAGTGATGATCAGTTTCTCTTGATCAATCGATGCTTCTGCTACTGCAAAACCGTGATTTTGTGAGGTGAAATCAATTCTTCCTGTAGCGATTTCTCGAACGGGATGGTTCAATCCTCGGTGACCGAATTTCATTTTGTAAGTATCAGCGCCATTAGCTAAAGCAAACAACTGATGTCCTAAACAGATACCGAAAATCGGTACTTTTCCTTGGATTTCTTGAATCATTTTGATGGCTTCAGGGAGGCTTTTCGGATCACCAGGTCCGTTGGTCAGCATGACACCATCTGGCGCGAGATCCAAAATTTCCTGTGCGGTGGTATTGTAGGGTAAAATCGTCAGATTACAATTTCGTTGAGAAAGTTCTCTTAGAATGCTGTGTTTCAAGCCAAAATCGATCACGACGATATTTCGTCCTGTTCCTGGACTTGGATAAGGCTTTGAAGTTGAAACTTGTGCCACTTGATTGGTGGGCAAAACGGCTGCTTTCAATTGATCAAAGGCATGAGCAAATTCATCATTGGCATCCACAATACTAGCTTTCATCGTTCCAAATTGGCGGATTTTACGAGTCAAAGCCCGAGTATCGATTCCTGCGATTCCCGGAATGTTTTTGCGCTTTAGAAATTCGTCTAAGGTCAATTGTTTCCGCCAGTTGCTGGCTACACGAGCATGTTCTTTCACTACAACACCTTTACAAGTGGGAGCGATTGATTCATAGTCATCGCGATTAACACCGTAATTTCCCACCATTGGGTAGGTAAAGGTGATGATCTGACCGTTGAAACTTTGATCCGTAATGGTTTCTTGATACCCTGTCATACTAGTGGTAAAGACAATCTCGCCATAGACATTGATCTCTGCGCCAAATCCCTCACCTTCAAATAATGTGCCATCTTCCAAAATCAACCAGCGTTTCATAAAATCCCCCTACCTTTTTGCCAAACTAATTTTCCATTGACCAATGTATGGGTGGTATCCCCATATAATGGCCAGTTATTAAATGGTGTGTTTTTTCCTTTTGAAAGAAATTGATCCGAATCGACAGTATAAGCTGTCTCTAGATCAAAAATCGCGAGATCTGCCGGAGCTCCCACCATTAATCTGCCAGCTTTCAATCCAAAGATTTCAGCAGGTTTCTCGGTCATCCAAGCCACCGCTTGTTGGAGTGTAAAGCGGCCCGTTTTGACAAAATGCGTATAAATCAATTGAAAAGCATATTCTGAACCGACGATTCCAAATGGTGCTTTTAAAAAACTTTGCATTTTTTCGTCATAGCCATGTGGCGCGTGGTCTGTTGCGATACAATCGATCGTCCCATCCAGTAATCCTTCGATCAATGCCTCGCGATCTGCTCTACCTCTAAGCGGCGGATTCATTTTCCAAAATCCTTCATCGCCAGGGATATCTTCATCGATCAAAAGCAAGTGATGGGGGGAAACTTCTGCCGTCACATGGATTCCTGCTTGTTTAGCTTCACGTATGACCCGCACACTTTCTTTTGTCGAAACATGGCAGACATGGTAATGGGCCCCGGTTTCTTCTGCCAGCAGTACATCCCGGGCAATTTGTGATGCTTCTGTAGCACTAAGAATCCCCGGTAAGCCTAATTCTGCTGCTCTCTTACCCGCATGCATCACACCGCCAAATAACAGAGAGTCATCTTCTGTATGCGCCACTAATGCCATCTGGTTTTTGGCCGCTTCTTTCATCGCCAAGTACATCGTACCAGCAGTTTGGATGCCAACGCCATCATTGGTGAATGCAAAAGCGCCGGCTTCTTTCAATGCTTTTTGATCCGTTAAAACTTCACTACGTAATTCTTCTGTGATCGGTGCATACTGCAAAACATGAACCACGGCGTCTTCTTGGATACGTTGGTAGACTTGTTGTAATTTTTCTGCGGTATCTGGCACAGGATTTAAATTTGGCATGGCACAAACAGTAGTGAAACCGCCACGAGCGGCTGCCATACTTCCTGTTTTGATCGTTTCTTTGTATTCAAATCCTGGCTCTCTGAAGTGAACATGAACATCCACTAATCCTGGAGTGATCAGTTGTTGCTTTGCATCGATCACTTGATCGAACCCTGTTTCTGAAAAAGTCGTTCCGATCGCTTGGATGATACCATCTTCGATCCAAATTTCTGCAGGGATACAATGATCACCGTCAGCGATGATCTTACCGTTCTTAATGAGTGTTTTCATGTTGCTTCCTCCTCTATCTCTATTGGTCGCGTTTCTTATAATTAAGCTTTGCCATTCAATACCGCTTCTAAAATTGCCATCCGGACAAACACGCCATTCGTCATTTGCGTGACAATTCTTGAACGCAGCCCTTCAACTAATGGATCTGCCAGCTCAACATCACGATTGACTGGAGCTGGATGCATGATGATGGCATGGTCTTGCATTTTTGCTGCACGTTCCACTGTCAATCCATAATCCCGTAAGTAAGCCTCTTTTGAGAAACTTTCTGAGCCATCATGGCGTTCGTGTTGGACCCGAAGCATCATCATCACATCGACTTGATTCACTAATTCATCTAGAGGCAACCAGTGTCCATACACTTCAAATTCATTGTCATACCATTGTGGCGGGCCAGAAAAATACACTTTGGCGCCTAATCGTTTGAGCATTTGCATATTTGATTTGGCGACACGGGAATGGGTGATGTCTCCGACGATCGCTACTTTCAGTTGATCAAAGTGGCCAAATTCTTCATAGATCGTCATCAAGTCTAATAAGCATTGCGTGGGATGCTGTCCGCTGCCATCGCCTCCATTGATGATGCTGCATTGGATCGTTTTACTTTGGATCAGCTCGTCATAATAATTCTCGTCTCCGTGGCGGATTACAGCGACATCCACGCCAAGAGCTGACATTGTCAGCACGGTATCATAAAGGGTTTCGCCCTTTTGCACAGAACTCGTTGAGGAGTCAAATTCAATCACTTCAAGACCTAATTTCTTTTCGGCTACATCAAAACTTTTGTGGGTTCTGGTACTATTTTCAAAGAAAAGGTTCGTAGCAAAGTATTGTTCTTTTTTCGGCATCCATTTGGCCCCTCTTTTAAATTCCTGCCCTCTGCGGATAAGCCCCATCACTTCTCGATCTGTTAATGCTTCAACGGTCAAAAGATGCTTTAAACTGATTCTTTCTGATTGGATGATCATGAATAATACCTCCTAGTTTTTCCCTTTTAGTTGACTGCTAGCTATTGTTCTTCACTGCGTGATGTTTCTGGCAAAATTAGATTTAAAATGATTCCTAAGACAGTTGCTAATGCCATGGCTGATAAGGTGAATGTTCCGACCGTAAAGACAAGGCCGCCGATTCCGATCACCAGAATCACAGAAGCAATGATCAAATTCTTTTTGCGGTCAAAATTGATTTTATTGTCGATCAAGATTTTCATCCCGCTTGCAGCAATGACACCGAACAATAGGAAGCTGATTCCAGAAATGACCGGATTTGGGATACTCAAGATCAAGGCACTCAATTTTCCGACAAAGCCTAACAAGACAGCCAAGACAGCCGCACCACCGATAACAAAGACACTGTGCACTCTCGTAATGGCCAAGACACCAATGTTTTCACCATAACTTGTCACAGGGGGTCCTCCAACGAATCCGGCAACGATTTGCGCAAAGCCGTCTCCCATCAATGTTTTGTTTAATCCTGGTTCTTCAAAAAAGTTACGCTTTGTTAGTTTATTCAAAACCATCAAATGGCCAATATGTTCTGTCATCGTGACAAAAGCGATAGGCGCCATCGTCGTGATCGCATTCAAATGTAGCGTTGGCTTGTATTGAACAAAGGGAATTTCGAAGCTTGGTAATGAGAACCAAGCAGCATCAATGATTGGCTGCACATCTACGATCCCAGCAGCTAAAGCTACTAAGTAACCACCAATGATCCCTAGTAAGATGGGGATCAAGCCAAGAAACCCTCGCAAAAACATGTTGAAGAAAATCGTCAATCCCAATGTAACCAATGCAACTAAGATAAATTTAAAATCATAGATGTCCCCATTGTACATTGCGTTTTGAGCGGCATTAGCAGCTAGTCCTAACCCGATAACCATGATCACAGGCCCTACGACGATCGGCGGCAAAATTTTATCCAGCCATGCAGCACCAATCTTTTTGATGATCAGAGAAACGATGATGTAAACCAGTCCTGTTGTAACAGCTCCTTGGGCGATTGCCGGGTAGCCGTCTGATTTCATCAACATTTGCATTGCAGCGATAAAAGCAAAGCTGCTCCCTAAGTATGCGGGAATCTTTCCTTTCGTCGTAACGAGGTAAACAAGTGTCCCCAAACCGGAACTTACTAAAGCGATACTTGGGTTGATCCCAACTAGGATCGGTACTAAAACAGTTGCTCCGAACATCGTGAATAAATGTTGAAGACTTAAGCCTAACCAAGGCAATGCCTTTGGGCGATCATTGATATCTAATACCACATCGGTATTGCGAAATTCTTGCTTTTCCATGTGTCTGTCACTCTTCTTCCTACTCGTTTTCTTTATTGATCATGATTCGATCAGAACCGTCAGATTCTTCCATTTCAACAATGATTTGTTCGCTTAATGCCGTTGGAATATTTTTCCCTACAAAATCTGCCCGAATCGGTAATTCTCGATGCCCCCGATCGACTAGTACGGCTAGTGAAATCCGGCGAGGACGACCGAAATCCATGATGGCATCTAATGCTGCCCGGATGGTGCGCCCTGTAAACAACACATCATCGATCAAGATGACTTCTTTGCCATCGATTGCTGTTGGAATGTCAGAAGAATGGATCTCAGGATCTTCATCTGATTTTTTATCGTCTCGATACAATGTGATATCCAGTTCGCCAACGGGGACTTCTACTCCTTCCAATTGTTTCAAGCGTTCAGCAATTCGTTGTGCGATATAGATTCCCCTAGTCTTGATTCCTACTAAGACTAGGTCATCAATCCCTCGGTTGCGTTCGATGATTTCATAAGTGATTCTGGTCAATGCTCGTTTCATTGTTACTGCATCTACTACTTCTTTGGTTGGCATTTCGTTCCCTCCTAATTTTGAACATAAAAAAACTCCTGCCTAGTGAGGCAGGAGTTATGTTTTCCGATCATACTTTCTGGCGCTGTATACAGCGATCCAGAATATGCGCAATCATCCAGCAAGTTTTCGATGCTCCAACGCGGGAGTCGTCTGCTTGCTCATTTCCTTCTTAGCCTCACGGGACTACACTTAAAGGAGCTATTTATTTGTTACACATACTATACAGTTCTTTGAAAAAAAAATCAATCATTTTTTCGCAATTTTTTTAAGGTTTCCTCAAAAAGTTCGGGTAATGGCGCTTCAAAAACCATTGATTCTCCAGTTGTCGGATGGGTAAATCCTAACAGTTTGGCGTGAAGAAATTGGCCATTGCCTTTCAAAGTCTTTTTAGGGCCATATACAGGATCGCCGGCTAATGGAAAGCCAATGTATTGCATGTGGACCCGAATTTGATGGGTCCGACCCGTTTCCAACTGTAATTCGACTAAAGTAAATTGATCAAAACGTTCCAAAACTGTAAAATGTGTCACAGCTGGCTTACCATCTTCTTGCACTGCTTGCATCTTGCGATTCACTTTAGAACGGCCAATCGGTGCATTGATCGTGCCTTTTTCGTGAGAAATATTCCCATGGACCAGCGCAACATACTTCCGTAAAGAAGTTTTGTCTTTCAACTGTTTGGCTAACGCTTCATGGGCATGATCATTTTTGGCAATCATCAATAGCCCTGACGTATCCTTGTCGATACGATGAACAATTCCTGGTCGTACAACATCATTGATTGAAGATAAATCGGTCATATGATACAACAATGCATTGACCAGCGTTCCGTTAGGATGCCCTGCCGAAGGATGAACGACCATTCCTTGCGGTTTATTGATCACGGCAACATCTTGGTCTTGATACACGATCGTCAAAGGAATATCTTCAGGTTCCAGATCTAGGGACTCTGGTTCTGGTACTTGAATCACTAACTGGTCACCAGCTTTTACTTTGTAATTTGCACGAATTGGATCCCCTTGACAGGTGACCGCACCTTCTTTCAACCATTGTTGAATTTGCGAACGGCTCGCTTCTAGACGATCTGCCAATACTTTATCGACACGCCCTTTTTCTTCATGGATTACTACTTCAATTTGATTATTCATTTATTTTCCCTTCACTTCATCATCAACTAACGCATAGATAAAAATCAATAACACGCCGATCACTAACGACATGTCTGCAATATTAAAAATCGGAAAATTGATAAAATCTAGCTGAAACATATCCACGACGTACCCCAAACGCAAGCGATCGATAAAATTTCCGATCGCTCCGGCTAAGATAAAGGATAGTCCCAATCGAAACCATATACTGCTTTTACGATGACGGATCAATAAATAAGTTACAACAATAACAGCAGCAACCGTGATGATCGTAAAGAAGGTCATCTTCCCTTCTAAGATACTCCATGCGGCACCGGTATTCCGAATATAAGTTAGTGAAAAGACATGGTCGATCAACGTTTGAACATCACCTAATTCAAAATTGCTGACGATCCAAAACTTCAACCACTGATCAAGTCCAACAATTATGGCACTTAGTAAAAAAAACAAAGCTATCATTTTTTTTCCACACTTTCTTCGTTAAAAATATCCCGCGGACGAACGATGCCTAATAAATTTCCATTAGGATCGCCATTTTTTGTGATTAATACCGCTTCAAGTAAAGCATTTTTATGGAACAGGTCTTCTACTTCAGTGACCGTTGTTGTTGCGGGTACAAACTGATAATTGGACTCTTTACCGTCTTTGATCAACAAGTCTTCTGCTTTACGCCCTTCTAATCGGATCTCTCCTTTTAGACTTTCTTGAGCAAACCAGTATCCTAACATACGTAAAGTGATCAACCCAACAAAACGTCCTTTGTCATAGAGTGGAAATTGTGAAAACCGCTTTTGAGCGACGATCTTCAAGATTTCTTTCAGCGCCAACGTTTTTTCAAAACCGGTCACTTTTTTACCAAACTTAGGTAAGACCGTTTCAGGCTGCAACAAGGCCTGTTCGATTTGTTGGATTCGTGTCACTACCCATTGATTTGGCTCGGCGATCACAAAATTTTCACCGATTTTTTCATGAACGATGGCGTTCCGCAATTGGGCCATCTGCAATAAATCTTCTTCGTATTTTTTGATGTCTCCTTGCTTCTGTTTTGAAAGACGGCGAACCATCTCTGAAAAACCCATGTTACGAGGATTACCCAAATCGTCTCTCAATTGTTTTTCGATTCGATTGAAACTACTCAAAAAAATATCTGCTCCGCTAGCCATTTGTTGCCTCCTCAATTACATACGCTTGTTTGCTATAATAAAGACCTAAACATAGATAACCTGCTAAATAAAGAAAGATACCCGAAAGGATAATGGACAACTGTCCACTGCGAGTTAAAAACGCGATCATTAGAAACAGACCAATATAAAACAGCACATAAAAAGAAATCAGTCGCGGATTCATTTTTATTTCTAATGGAGTTTCTGCGTGTAAATCAGGCAACGCAATTTCTTTGCTTTTTAGGATGGAAAATCGGACAGACAATCGGTTGTCAGAATTGAGATTCAGCTCGACGGTTTCTTGATGATTGATTCTGGCGACTTTCTGACCATCCACTAGCAAATCCAGCGGACTCCCCATTGCATAAAAGCCGGTATTTCGTATGATTTTACGTTTCATCGTTTTATACGCTCCAATTTTATCAGTATACTTTAATTTTCTTAGAAAGAAAACAGTCTTTTAAATGCACTACTGATTATATTATAACAAAAGACACGTCTCTTGCCTCTTGCTAATATTTAACTTTCAGTCTTTTAATAGATTGAAAACCCAAAAGCGGCAAATCATAAGATAAAAACGAGCGACTTTTATAGCCCTCTTTTTAAAACCATTCTTTTTATAGTCTCTCGTTTAAAAGAGCTTGATAACAATTTCCCCTTCCCGTTTCCTACTTTCGTTTCTAATGTTTCTAAGAGCGACGGATAAATAGGAATGCTGGAGATAACTATGGGAGACTTTTAGAAAACTTCGCAAAAAATCAAATATCCTCGCAGCCTCTTCAATTATTTCTTCCAATTTTTGAAAGTCAGAAGAAAAAGGGAGGTTTTATTCTCTTCCGAATCTCGCAGCCTATATACAGCGTCAACAAAAAACGAACCAAACAAAACCTACTGAAAGACGACGAATCGCTCGCAAACAACACACCACACTTACAGAATCAATAGTGACCTGTAAGTGTGGTGCGTTATAAGAAATTGACTGAACTATTACTGGAGCCTTCGAGAACCTATTTCTTCATCCAGTATTCGCAGATGCGGAGAGAAAATAAGATTAAAAAAGGCCAGATACATTGCCGTCTGCATCGACATCCATATTCAATGCTGCTGGTTTCTTAGGCAGTCCAGGCATTGTCATAACAGTACCGGTCAAGGCAACAATAAAACCAGCGCCTAGTTTTGGTACAAATTCACGGATCGTAATCGAAAAATCAGCCGGTGCGCCTAAAAGCTGCGGATCATCACTAAAAGAGTACTGTGTTTTTGCCATACAAATCGGCAATTGATGCCAGCCATTTTTTTTGAAGACGTTCAATTGGCGCTGTGCCACACTTGAGAAGACCACATTTGATCCGCCATAAATCTCTTTGACGATCTTGGCAGCTTTATCAGGAAGGCTCTCCTCATTTTGGTAAAGCCTACGATAATTGCCGGGTTGTTCATCAATGGCAGTGACGACTTGCTGCGCCAAAAGTTCCCCCCCTGCGCCACCTTTCTCCCAAACTTGCGTCCGAGCGATTGGTACACCAATTTCCTTGCAGCATTGCTCCAACATTTGGATCTCAGCTTCGGTATCAGTGACAAATTCATTGATTGCAACAACAACTGGCAATTGATAATTTTGCATGTTTCTCACGTGACGTTTCAAGTTGGCAAAACCTGCGACTAAAGCCGCTACATTTTCTTCTTTTAAATGTTCTTTATCTATCCCGCCGTGCATTTTTAAGGCGCGAATCGTTGCGACCACTACGACAGCGTCTGGTGCTTTAGAGAGATTGGGTGTTTTAATATCCAAAAACTTCTCTGCCCCGAGATCTGCGCCGAACCCCGCTTCAGTAACCGTGTATTCTCCTAAATGGAGAGCTGTTTCAGTTGCAATGACACTATTACAGCCATGGGCGATGTTGGCAAAAGGTCCCCCATGAATCAACGCAGGCGTTCCTTCGATGGTTTGAACCAAATTTGGTTTCAAGGCATCTTTCAACAATAAAGCTAATGCCCCCTGAACCTGCAAATCCTTGACGTAGATAGGTTGTTTATCATACGTATAACCAATCAAAATATTGCTCAATCGCTCTTTCAAATTATCCAAATTCGTTGCTAGACACAAAATAGCCATAATCTCACTAGCAACGGTGATATCAAAGCCATCTTCTCTAGGTACTCCTTGCAGTGGTCCGCCCAGTCCGACGATCACTTGTCTTAATGCGCGATCATTCAAATCCACGACACGTTTCCAAATGATCCGTCGCGGGTCGATCCCTAATTCATTTCCTTGTTGGATATGATTGTCCACCAACGCAGATAATGCATTATTCGCAGCAGTGATTGCGTGCATGTCCCCGGTAAAATGAAGATTGATGTCCTCCATCGGCAAGACTTGCGCTCTGCCTCCGCCAGTCGCACCACCCTTGATCCCCATGACTGGACCTAATGATGGTTCTCGTAAAGCAATCACGGTTTGTTTTCCAATACGGTTTAAGCCATCTGCCAATCCAATCGTGACTGTCGACTTTCCTTCTCCCGCAGGGGTTGGGTTAATCGCTGTAACTAAGATCAACTTGCCGGTGGGACGTTTCGCGATTTCCTTGATTGCTGGCCAATCGATTTTTGCTTTATACTTCCCATATTGTTCTAGATCTTCTGCTTGTAATCCGATAGTTGCTGCAATGTCAATAATCGGTTTAATTGTTGCTTCTTGTGCAATTTCGATATCTTTTTTCATCAGTAACCCTCTATTCCCGAACTATTATCCCTTATTCTTTCATATTTGTTTGTCCTATTTCTATTATACCGTTTTTCATGAAGATTGAAACCCTGTTTTTCACTGGAATAAAAAAAGAGCCAGAATTATTTTTCTGACTCTTGTCTTTCAAGAATAGGCACTAGATTAACAAAGTGTGTCTGTAATACTTCAAGATCTTTTTTACGCATTACAAACGTATCGCTTCTTTCATTGGTCACGATTCTCAAATGATGATTCTCTATCCCAATGGCTTGGATTTTCTCGAGAGGAATAACTACTCGTTTCCAAAAGCGGGCATAGGTGATTTTGATGGTCTTCTCCGTCAAATAAAGGCGGCGCTGCAATCCTAACCAGACAAGAAATAGAAAAATCCCCAACACAAGATTGCTTTTCCAATAAGGGCGAGTATTTTCCAGTGCCAAAATCAAGCTGTAAAACAAAACGATCAGTGAACTGGACCAATAGATAATTGCGGTGGCTGGTTCTGGTTGCCAAAAATAGTTACGTTTCATAAATAATTTCCTCACGCGATCAATTTCTAGTATACTTATATCCATCATAACAGAAGGAGTCAACTCATGCTAAAAGTGTATCTCGATGCTTCAACCAAAGGAAACCCTGGACCTAGTGGCGGCGGTCTGTTGATTGTAGGGGAAGACCTGCATGAACAGCATGCCTTTGTACTACCCACGCTCACAAATCACCAAGCAGAATTTGCTGCGATGCATCATGCTCTTGAATTTCTCTTAACGAAAGAATGGCAAGACCAGACGATCATGCTTTATACAGACAGTAAAGTCGTCGCTCAAACAATCGACAAAAATGATACGAACAACCCCGATTTTCGGAAGTATTTAGAGGAAATCCAAGAGTTGCTGCCCTATTTCACTTTACTGATTGTCCAATGGATTCCCGAATCTCAAAACAAAGGTGCCGACCATCTGGCCCGTCAAGGGTTAGCTAAGGCTTTAAAATTACAAGATCGGCGATAACAAACGAGAAAAGTTTTGCTTGAAACGCAACCAGTAAGATTGTTTAGCCAGCATTTCATCTGTCAATAAAGTGGACTGCAGCATATCCTCTTCAAAAATCGTTTTTAATTGCGCCGTGACTTCTTGATCATAAACGAATGCATTGACTTCAAAATTCAACGCATAACTGCGAATGTCCTGATTTGTCGTTCCAAACGAGCAGATGGTATCATCCATCATAACAGTTTTGGCATGTAAAAATCCATTCTCATAGATATAGATTTTCGCTCCCCGGCGATGTAAATAGTTGGCATAGTGTTGGGTCGCTCGATAGATAAATGGATGATCCGGCATGCAGGGAATCATGATTCGAACATCTACACCTGAGTGGATGGCGATCTCCAAGGCATTCATCATACTGTCGTCAGGAATCAGATAAGGGGTTTGGATCCAAATCGATTTTTCAGCCGCCAAAATCATCTTGACGAAGCCGCCTTTAAGAATCTGCGTTTCCGTCTCAGGTCCGTCGGCCACGATTTGCATATCGACATGACCTGCCTCTTCTTTAGGCGGTAAAATGAAATAGCGATCTTCATATTCCAGTTGATCTGCTTCATTTCTAATCGAGGCATTCCAATCGCGGATAAAGATTTCCTGTAAGGTAAAACTAGCAGTTCCAACGATTCGCGCATGTGTATCCCGCCAATAACCAAATTTTGCTTTTTTACCTAAATATTGATCCCCTACATTAAACCCGCCGGTCCAGCCAATTTGGCCATCAATCACCACGATTTTGCGATGCAAATGGTAATTCAAACGTGTATTGCGAATCAAATTTTTTGAAGTAATAAAGGGCACGACCTTTCCGCCAGCGTCCATTAATGGCTGAAAGAATTTACGATTTGCTTTGGGAGAACCCCATGGATCGAATATTAGTCGAACTTCTACTCCTTGCTTGGCTTTTTCAATTAGGACATCAAGAAACTGCCCACCAATTTCATCATTAAAAAAAGAATAGTATTCCACATGAATATTGTCTTCAGCATTTTGCATATCTGAAAATAAGGCAGCAAATTTTTCCTTGCCGTCCGTATAAAATTGTACCTGATTGCCTTTTGTCAAAGGGGATTCATCTAAATTTTTAAAATACCGTTCCAATAGATGGTTGTCATCTGAGTATGGATGCTCTGGAAAGAAATAATTGTGGACTTTGATGATTTGATTTAATTCATTGATCCTGCTTTGATGGTGCTCACTGAATTTATAAATGATTTCTCCGTCGATTCCTCGACCACAAAACAAATACAACAAAAACCCAAAACCCGGGATAAAGACTAATGTCATCATCCAGGCAAAAACACTTGCAATTGATCGCGGTTTACGAAAGACAGTAATAAATGCCGCAACTGTATTGACAAACAGCAACGCCAAAAAGACGGTCGAAACCACACTCATATCCATTTTTATCATATTTTCCTCCTACAACAAATAAGTATGATCAAACGTGATCGCCACCTCATACGTGCCGATTTCATGCGTAATCTTTTGATAAATTTTATCTTGCAGTTCACGATCTGTGTAATTTCTTTGCTTTGGGATCACCAAATCAAAAGCAAACTGTTTTTCGTGAATCCGAAAGTCGTGCATCCTTAACTCTGGATCAATCGTCTCAACGATTTGTCTGACTTTTTCCCGCAACTGCCGGTACTGTTTATTTTGGATAGGGACAGGATCAAGATGACAAACCAATTCAACTTGAAGGTTCCTTTGAAAATCATGTTCGATCGCATCAATTACTTCATGGGCTTGTGACAAACTCCAGCTTTCATTGACTTCAATATGAACACTAGCAAAACGATTCTTGGGACCATAGTTATGAACGAGCAGATCATGGTACCCCAATATTGTTGGATAACGATCTAGTCGATCCTCCATCTCACGGATTTCAGCTTCTGTCGGACGTGCACCTAGCAGTTCATTGATAAAGGTACGGATCATCATGATACCACTAAATAAAATGTATAGCGCGATCAGCAAGCCAATATACCCATCCACCCGCCAACCGGTTCCCCATTCAATCAATGCAGAGAGCAAGACCGCAACTGTTGTGAGTACATCATTAAAACTATCTTGTCCGCTAGCTTGTAAGGTTGCAGAGTCAATTTTCTTCGCCAATTGACGGTACATGAGACCTTGCCAAAGCTTTAATCCGATTGACAAGATCAGCACAATAAACAACCATGGTGATAAACGGATCGGTTCAGGAGCAATGATTTTTTCAAAGGCATTTTTTAGAAACTGAAAACCAACAAATGTGATCAGTAAAGAAACCACAAAACCGCTAATGTATTCAAACCGTTCATGGCCGTAGGGATGCTCCCTATCCGCCGGCTTGGCAGCAATCCGAAAACCGATCAATGTCAAAAAGGAGGAGGCGGTGTCAGACAGACTATTGATAGCATCTGCCATGATCGAGACCGATTGTGCCGACAGTCCAATCAGAAACTTTGCGACAAAAAGAAGTGCATTTGAGAGCAATCCCAGATAGCCCGCAAGTTTACCGATCATGGTGCGATCAGTTGCGTTTCCTTTCATTCGCTTTAAAAAGAAGCGCAGCATAACATTCCCTCCAAGCGTAAATTCGTCTTTCTTATTTTACCCCGAATGAAATCAGTAAAACAACTAAAAGCATGTAAAAAACGTATTTTTCTAAAAATGAATGCTTCAGCTATTCCAAAATTTCTCTTTAATAAAATCCAATTTCTGCAAAAACAGAAAAAATACCCGAAGGAATCGCGTTTCGATCCTCTACCGAACGTCTTATAAAAAGACGCGGCAGCTCTCTGACACACAATTCCAGTTCGGATATTTCTTGATGTTATACATTTTTTTATGATTTGCTGTTAAAGAATCAGTTTGCGGCTAACCAATTGGCTACTTCAGTCAATGCAGCGTCGATTCCTTCTGGTTGCTTCCCACCGGCTTGTGCCATATCTGGACGTCCGCCGCCACCGCCGCCGACTTTCGGTGCGATGTGCTTGATCAAATCTCCAGCTTTCAAGCCTTTCTCATTTGCCTGTGGCGTCATTGCAGCCAACAGATTAACTTTGCCATCGTTGGCTGTAGCAAGAACTAAAACATCCGATAATTCTTTTTGTTTCCATTGGTCTGCCAATTGGCGTAACTGATTCATATCTTTGACAGTTACTTTTGCAGCAATAAAACGAATCCCATTCACTTCTTTGACATCTTTGAAAACATCGCCAGCTTGTTGATTGGCTAGTTTGCTCGCCAGTGCTTGATTTTCTTTTTGCAGATCCCGCAGTTGTTGCTGTAATTGTTCTGTTTTGCTGACTACATCTTTGATTTGTGCCGATTTGACGATCCCTGCAATGGCTTTTAGCTGTGCTTCTCCTTCATGCAGCAATGCGTAAGCTTCTTGACTCGTCACTGCTTCAATCCGACGAACGCCAGCACCAATCCCGGATTCAGAAACAATTTTGAAAATACCGATATCTTCTGTATTGGCGACATGTGTGCCACCGCAAAGCTCGATAGACCAATCTGCGACATTGACTACACGCACATCCTGGCCGTATTTTTCGCCAAAGAGAGCCATCGCCCCCATGCCCTTCGCCGTATCGATGTCGGTTTCGATAGTTACGACTGGCAAAGCTTCCCAAATTTTCTGATTGACGATTTGTTCCATCTGACTTAATTCGTCTGCAGTCACTTGGCCAAAATGACTAAAGTCAAAACGCAAGTGTCCAGGTGCAACTAATGAACCTGCTTGATTTGCATGGCTACCTAGCACTTCTTTCAACGCTTTGTGCAATAAATGAGTGGCTGTGTGGTTTTTGATGATTTTGTTCCGACGGTGCTGATCAACTTGCAAGAAATAAGAAGCCCCTTCCGTCAAGTTGCCAGTTACCTTCGCAGTATGCAAAAACTGGCCATTTGGTGCTTTTTTTACATCAGTGATCTCAGCAACGATAACACCAGATTGGTCAACAACAGTACCAGTATCCGCTACTTGACCACCCATTTCTGCATAGAATGGTGTTTCTTTGAAGATCAGTTTGGCTTCACCAGTGGTTACTGTATCAAGCAATTGTTCCTCTTGAATGATCACTAACAATTCGCTGTTGGCTTCAAGGCTTTCGTAGCCAACAAAACGGCTTTCGACTTTGATATCAGTCAAAAGAGCGGATTGAACACCCATAGAAAGCTCAGTCGATCGAGCAGAACGAGCCCGTGCCCGCTGTGCATCCATTTCTTTTTCAAAACCGGCATGATCAACTTTCAACCCTTCATCTTGAGCGACTTCTTCAGTCAATTCAACAGGGAATCCGTAAGTATCATACAACTTAAAGATATCGGCACCTGCTAATGTCTCTTGCCCATCTGCCTTCACTTTAGCAATGACTTGGTTCAAGATCTCTAATCCTTCATTGATGGTTTCATGGAACCGTTCTTCTTCATTACGGATTACTTTTTCGATAAACGCTTGTTGAGCCAATACTTCCGGATAATAACTCTCCATGATTTTTCCTACGATCGGAACAAGTTTATATAAAAAGGCTGAATCGATACCTAATTTCTTGCCATGCATGACGGCGCGGCGTAGCAAACGGCGCAACACGTATCCGCGTCCTTCGTTTGACGGTAGTGCACCATCGCCTATAGCAAAAGAAAGCGCGCGAATGTGGTCGGCGATCACTTTGAAGGAAATATCTGTTGCTTTGCTTTCACCATATGCAAAATTGCCGCTCAATTCTTGAACCGCTTCGATGATCGGCATAAAGAGATCTGTTTCAAAGTTGGTTGGTGCATTTTGGATGATCGACACCATCCGTTCAAGCCCCATCCCCGTATCAATGTTTTTATGTGGTAATGGTTCATACGTGCCATCTGCTTGATGATTGAACTCTGAAAAGACCAAATTCCAAATTTCCAAATAGCGTTCATTTTCACCGCCAGGATAATTCTCCGGATCATCTTCTGCGACATCGTTGAACTCAGGTCCGCGGTCATAAAAAATCTCTGAATCTGGTCCACAAGGTCCAGCACCGATATCCCAGAAGTTGTCTTCGATCTCTACGATGTGTTCTGGAGTCAACCCGATTTCTTCGCGCCAAATTCGTTTTGCTTCTGTGTCTTTTGGATACACTGTGACATAAAGCTTTTCTGGATCAAAGGCCATCCATTCTGGAGAAGTCAAAAACTCCCATGCCC
The DNA here is from genome assembly GCF_005234805.1 of Enterococcus sp. ARL09-542. Classification (NCBI taxonomy): domain Bacteria; kingdom Bacillati; phylum Bacillota; class Bacilli; order Lactobacillales; family Enterococcaceae; genus Enterococcus; species Enterococcus sp. ARL09-542. The sequence goes on along the minus strand of NZ_QPQX01000002.1, from coordinate 105,362 downwards.
AATGGATTGCTTCATTTTTGAAGTAATCACCAATCGAAAAATTTCCTAACATTTCAAACATGGTGTGGTGACGTGCTGTCTTACCAACATTTTCGATATCGTTGGTCCGAATCGATTTTTGTGCATTGGTGATTCGCGGATTTTCTGGAACAACGGTACCGTCAAAATATTTTTTCAATGTTGCTACACCTGAGTTGATCCACAACAATGTTGGGTCATTTACAGGGACGAGTGATGCACTAGGCTCGATCGAATGTCCTTTTGATTGAAAGAAATCGAGAAACATTTGACGAACTTCGGCACTTGATAAGTGTTTCATATAGTTTTCCTACTTTCTAATGATAAAATCGCTTGGGAGCAAGGAATGCTTTTGTTCTTTGGTGACCTTTCTCTCTGATATCTGTTCATTCGACGAACTCGCTTCTGGGTAGTCAAACAAAAAAACACCACTGCAGAGCAAGGACGTAGCTACGCGGTACCACCTTACTTGCAATGATGTTGATCATTACCTCTCAGACTCGATAACGCAGAGCAGGCGTCAGCATTTCTACTGAATCAGATACCAAAGGGAGCGATCAATTAGGATTCTTGTTTTTCTCTCAGCTTTGAAAAACTTTCTGTAAAGAATGAACAAATCAACCATGTCCTTCGTCTTTAAAAGTATAAGGAAATGTTCACAAAAAGTCAATCCTCAAATCCGTTCTCGATCAATAATAACTGCTTTTCGGTAGCGGTATTTTTCAGGGTCCAACTGCTGGTTTGCTTGCAACATTTTGCGTGACCGATAATAACTAGCATAGGGCAATGTATCCAGTAATGGATTGCCGCACTCTGGCCAATCTTCCATCTTTAGAAATGAACTGTCAGTTAACTCCCATCCATTGGCATACGGATAAATCAAGCCAAACATGTTCGGCTCAGCCAATGCTTTTTTGGTCAATTTGACACCATCCTCACAGGGTTTTTCATTGCCCCAACGAAATAAACGACGGGTCCCGGCGCCCACTACATATTCCCACTGTTCTTCATTCATCAAATCATATCCCTGCTGTCCCAGCCAGTGCTGCAATTCATTTTGGGTCATTCGTTGGTGGGTGTATACATGATAATTGCCAGACACTGGATGCAGTTCCGCAAAGTACTGATTTTCGGCACTGATTGTTCTTGGCATTTCCCACTGCAAACTTTCTTCAAAACTTCGCGGCTGCTGAAATGCCTGCCGTATCTCGGAACCAAAAGTTTCAAATTGATCAACATGACCATGGAATTCTCCCGTGACTGTATCTAGTTCTCCAATCAAACGAGTACCTGCTGGCAATGCCATTTTCTGCACCAACATGGGTGGGATGGTCGCTTTGCGTAATGGGCTCATTGATTCATTTACAAAATCTCCCCACTCCTCAGCGTTTGACAATCCGTAGCCTTCGATCAAGCGACGGAGCGAAGGGCTGAGAGGTTCTTGCCACATTTTAGACCAGCAGGTTATCGGCAATCCCTGAATGCCCAAGTCCCAGCCTAGAATTGTTTCATAATTTCCAGGCACAAAGACGAAGGGTTCCTCATCAATCGTTAATTCAAAGGTCTCACACTTGATTCCTGCATAGCTTGTTTTAATAAAATGAACATCTGTAATTTCTTTCAATGGGCTGACAAAGTACATGACTACTTGCTGAAACACTTGGCTTTTGACTTCAGCAGTCAAATTTTTCCAATTCGTCCATTGCAATGCTTCGAAAAAATCCACGAGCTTTCCCCTTTCATCTGCTACAATCAATATAGATTGAGTATACCATGAATTGGGAGGAAAAATGATGCAGCTTTATTTTGGGCGGGAGGACTGGATTCAGCAGGCTGTTTTTGCACTTAGAAGATCTGTCTTTGTCGACGAACAAGGAATCGCTCCTGAATTAGAATTTGATCAAAAAGATCAGTTCTGCCATTATTTTCTACTGGCAGAAGGCCAAGTACCAATTGCCACTATTCGCTATCAATCGTTGGATTCGCAAACGATCCAGCCCGATCGCTTTTGCGTGGCTAAAAACTATCGAAAGCAAGGGATAGGACGGCAGTTGTTAGCGGCCTATGAGCAAAAAGCGATCACCAATGGCTTTTGCTGGTCGGTTTTGTCTTCTGAAATTGCAGCAGTCGGCTTTTATCAAAAATGCGGCTATGAGATCCTCTCTCCTCCTTTTGAAGAAGATGGAATCCTCTGTGTAAAAATGGAAAAAAATCTTTGCTAAAACGAAGGAACACCCAATAGCCATTGCCTGGCCGATGGGTGTTCCTTAAATTAGATACTGGAATTTTTTTTATTCTTGCGAGCAGAGCGATTCGACTGACGACGTTCGATCTTTCGTTTCTCTTTGTTTTTCTTATCAACAGCCCACTGAATTTTCTTCTTGTAGCCAGGCTTGATTTTTTTCTTTTTCTTCTTGACCAACCCAATCAATGTTGGGTCTAATTCGTCTCTTGATTTTTCACGTTTTTGTCGACGATTCCGATCATATGTTGCAACGATCTCCCCATTTTTGATTTCTTTTGGTTGGAATTTTACACCTAAATCTTCGATTGCTTGAATGGCTTGTTCGTCACTAGGATCATACAAAGTGATCGCTGTTCCAGCTAACTGATTACGTCCAGTACGTCCCACACGATGAATAAAGAAATCCAAATCCGCCGGAATCTCAGCATTGATTACATGCGAAACTCCCTCGATGTCAATCCCGCGAGCAGCTAAATCAGTTGCGACTACATATTGATACTCTAAATTTTGAACCTGACGCATCACACGTTTGCGTTCTCGCGGTGTGATATCGCCATGGATCTTGGCTACTTTCAGCCCTTTTTCTTTCAGATAGTCGGTTAATTCATCCACTCGGGATTTGGTATTGGCAAAAACAATCGCCAAATAAGGATGTCCCGTCGTTAGTAGTTGATAAACCAATTGATTCTTATCTTTTCCTTTAGTTGAGATCAACCAATTTTCAATGGATTCAGAGATGACTGCTTTCGGACGAATTTCTTCGATCAATGGATTTTCGAGATATTTTTTCAAAAATGGACGCAGCTTTTCTGGAATCGTTGCAGAGAAAACTAACATTTGCAGTTTTTCCGGCAATCGACTAGCAATTTGGTCCACTTCTTCCAAAAAGCCCATATCTAATGTCATATCTGCTTCATCAATGACAAAGGCTCGTGCCGTATGCACAGCCAGTGCTTGTTCATTGATCATATCTAGAATTCGTCCCGGTGTCCCGATAACAAGCTGCGGCTGCTGGTTTTGCAAGCGGTCCATTTGTCGTTGTTTATCCGTGCCGCCTACAAAGTTGGTCACACGAATCTCTGGTTGCTGAAATTCTGCTAGTTGTTTTGCCGCTTGATAAATCTGCGTGGCTAATTCACGACTCGGTGCAGTGATCACGACTTGCACTTCATCTTTTTGCGGATCGATTTGATCCATCAAAGGAAGCAAAAATGTATGCGTCTTCCCACTTCCAGTTTGGGATTGTCCCACGACACTGCGACCTTTTTGGATCACAGGGATTAATTTTTCTTGAACTTCTGTTGGTGAAGTAAATTTCTTCTCCGCTAACGCTTCGTAAATAAATGGTTGAAATTTAAATGACTCAAAAGACATTCAAACACCTTCTTTCTATTGACATCTTTTGGATTATAGCATATTTCCAGCTCAATTCCTAACCTTGTTTCGCTGGATCGTGCTTACTACATAAGTAGCCGTTCTTTTTTCGTAAAAGAATCGCGGTTGTTTTTTGAATGCTGCCCAAAGGATGTTGCAATAAAATCCAAGTTGGATCAAACCAAAAATCAACACAACCAACAAACTCACTAGGACGAGCATTTGATTAGTAGATTGAATAAAAGGCGTAAACAACACATTGATGCGTGTCGCACTAACATAGATCAGATAGAGCAATCCATAACGCTTAAAAATTGCTCTGAAACTGACACGGGAATGATTTTCCTCCATCACTCGAATGCGAACAAGTTTTTTTCCTAGCGTTTGTCCATTGAGAATATAATTCAAAAGAATAAAGTAAAGAACTACTTCTAGTAAAAAATACCAATAATCATTCGTAAAGTCATCGATTTCTTTATTCACAGTCACTCTTAACAGAATCATAAGCATCCAAGCGAATAAATTCAATATTCCCCAATCGATCAGCCAAGCAACAAATCGGCGAGTAAACGTCACTCGATTATCTTTGGCATAAGATTCGGCATCCATCTCTTCACGGGTAGGCAACAGGAAGGTGAACAATGGCGTCACCAAAAAGCCAATGGTCCCGCCAAGGGTATTGACAAATAAATCATTGACGTCAAACAACCGATAAGGGCGCGGATAAATAAAGTATAATCCAGTTAACTGAGTCAATTCAAAGAACAGTGATAAGCCAAAGGTTGCCACAATCGTCTTCGGAAAAGACAATTTAAAGTAGTAGCGCATATAGACACCAAAAGGCAGTGTCAAAAAAAGATTGAATAATGGCTCTAAGACTACGTTTTGCTTCAAAGCCGGAAGATACGTAGTGGGATCATTGATTTGTAACACCGTTTGCTGCAAAAAATGCTGCCAGGAAGCACCTAACTGCCACTCCATTTTGGGACCGGTCATTTGAGCGACTTCTTCAATACTCGGCAACGGCAAAATGACCAAGAAATAGGCACAAAGCAGATAAAAAACAAATGAATAAAGTACAATTGCTCGTGAAAAAATAAATCGGCCAAATTTACGGTATTGGCGCACAAAAAATATCGACGAGATTGCAAGTGCCAAGAATGGAAATAACAGTAATGCAACCTTGATTGGCATAAGATAAGCTGACATAACATCCTCCTAAAAATCTATTTCCTTTTAATCTTACACTGTAATTCCCAAAACGTAAATTTTGGAGTATGATAAATAAAAGGAGGTTAAAAAACATGTTGAATCCTTATTTTGCTTTTGGTGTGCCATTTTTTCTTTTATTGCTCTATATCGGCTTTGCGCTTTTTCGCCGTTCTTCTCATATTCCTTATTTAGGGTTTGTACTCTTTATCATTGCTGGATTTATGAGTGTATTCAGTTTCCAAGTGATCCAACAGGCGCTGACAGAAGTAAATAAAACCAATGCTGCTGCGGTAGAGCAGGTCCATGGCTATTCCCTCTACTTATTAGCTATTCCGTTGCTGATCGGTCTCTTGTTAGTGATCCGCAATATTTTTCGGGGTTATGCTAAAATCAAAAAAGTACGTCTCCAATCCAAATGAAAAAGATACAGTTTCACTTTATTCAAATGTTGACTGACAGGCGCTCTGAAAAACAAATGAATCCGTCAAACAAAACAATTATCCGAACGATAGCTGAATGATCAAGCGTACTTACATGCATGCGGACTTAAGTTAAGCGCATCGCATTCTTCATCGACTATCGTTCGGATATTTTTTTGTTTTGTGTTCTTCTGTTTTTCTTTAACCTACATACATTCATTGGGCATTTGCCCCTCTATTCTTACTCCTCGTCTAGAAAATCAGTCTCGGTCTGTGCAAGAAATTGCTCCTTGACTTCATCATCCAGTTGTTCCAAAAGATATTGCCAGTCGCTATTTGACAAAACGACCACATCCAAATCTTTTTCTTCGTCAATCAATTCGAGGTTGCTGTACTTATCACCCAGATCAAGAAATAAATCAGCGAGTGCTGCATCCTCAATGGTTAGGTATTCCGTTTTTTTCATCACCCATCACCTCAAAAATCAAAGAATTCGTAAAACAATATTTCAAACGATTGAATGGTTGTCATTTTTTGTAGCGTCAATAAATCCAAGCGGATAAACTCTTTTTCCACTAGAAAATAGTGATTGTCTTCTAATGCTTCTTCAATGAATGGCAGAATCTGTTCTTCATCTCCTTGCCGTTCCCTGGAAATACTAGAGATCTGATTAAATAAACGTTCATCTTGCAATAAAAAATACTCATCATCGTACCGGTAAATGGCAACTTGATAATTCCGGATGGGTAATGCTGCTCGAATGATAAAAAAACATTCCCCAGAATCAGAAAGTGCAGGTAATAATTCATTCGGTTTCAGCGCTTGTTTGTAATACATATCCATCTCTCCCCTTATTTATAATTATAGATAAATACAGAGGAAACACAAAGGAATCGAACTGAAGATTAAAAATTACTAAACATCCCATTCTCTATAAAATTCAGTTAAAAAGGTTGTCATAAAGTCTTTACGCCGCAGTGCTTCTTGTTTACCAAAGTGCGTGTGCATTTTTTCAGGCAATAAAAACAACTTTTCATAGAAATGATTGATCACGGTGGTCCCTTTTCGGTAGTCAGCGTGGTTTGTGAACGTTTTCGGCGCTCGCTCTGATTCATGGATCGGATGCTGATGTGCACCGCCAAAGTAACTAGTACGCAAAATACCAATTGCGCCTAATGCATCTAAGCGATCCGCATCTTTCACGATTTGTCCTTCTAAAGAGGAGACTTGTGCCCCTGCCAGTAACTCTTTTGAGAAAGAGAGATTCTCAATGATTGTAAATATATGACTGATTTGTTCTGCTGTGGCTCCAGCAGCGAGAAGGCATTGCTGCACTTCTTCTTTGGCTTTCACCACATCTTTCACCACCTTATCATCGATGGTATCGTGTAAAAATGCCGCTGCTTCCACAACATAATCATCTACTTGCAGTTGATCTTCGGCAATGATCTGTTTGGCCATTGCGGCTACTCTCTTGACATGATCAAAGCCATGCCCTGTGTGATCAGTTCCCAAAATCAATTTGGCATATTCATAAATTGGTGCTATATCAGCCATTTTTTGAAACTCCTGTCTTTTTTATCTTGTTTCTATTGCTAGCATTCTGATTCAATCGTCCGATTCCATCAAAGTATCAGAACCTAAAGTCAATAAAGACTATCGTCTAGCTAACTAGTTTCCCGTGCGGTTTTTTTAAAGATGAGAAGAAGCCTTTCGAGTGAACGAAAGGCTTGCTCATTAGCGGATTTGATAAACAGAAAAATAAACCTTCCGCAGATAATCCAATAAATATTGCGGATTTAACAGTTCTCCTGTCGCATCCAGAATCAATTGATTTGGTTTTTTAGAAGCCCCGTATTGATGAATGTGCGTGGTCAACCATTGGCGGATCTCTGAATAATCATCAGAAGCCAATACAGCATCGACATCGATCTCTTTTTCCATTGCATGAAAAAGCTGTGCCGCATACATGTATCCTAACGCGTATGATGGGAAATAGCCAAAACTTGACCCTGACCAATGAACGTCTTGCAAGATACCTTCTAAATCATTTTGCGGACGTACGCCTAAGTATTCTTCATATTTATCATTCCAAATAGTTGGCAGATCTTCCACATTCACTTCTTCATTGAAAATCATCTTCTCAATCTCGTAACGGATAATGATATGCAAAACATACGTCAGGCTATCTGCTTCGATCCGAATCAAACTTGCTTGGGTAAATTTTAATGCATTGTAGAAAGTCTCAAAGGAAACATCATCGAAAGTTCCTTCTGCACACTCTTGAAAATAAGGGTATTGTTTCTCCCAAAAATTACGATTGCTACCGATAATGATCTCATTGAATAAAGATTGCGATTCATGGATTCCCATGGATGCTCCTTCGTGGATCGGCGTTCCTTCAAATTTTTCATCAATGTTTTGTTCATACATGCCGTGGCCTGCTTCATGAATCACGCCGAATATTCCCATCGAAAAATCTTCTTCATTCCAACGAGTCGTCAAGCGAACATCATTGTGGTTAATGCCGGTCGCAAAAGGATGCACCGTATTGTCCAACCGCCCGCGAGAAAAATCATACCCTAAGTCTGTGATGACTTTCGAGATGAATTTCCGCTGTTGCGCCTCTGTCATTTCACGAGATAAGATCGTTGTATCTGGTGGAGTACCTTTTTCTAACTGGCGACGAATATCCATGATTCCATCACGAACTTGTGAAAACACATTATCCAAGATTTCAACGGTCATGTTCGGTTCATATTGATTCAAAAGAACATCATAATTTGTCCGTTCCTCTTTTTTCCAATAAGGGATCAGCTCTTTTGTCAAATGGATATTCTCAGCTAATGCTTCCTTGAATAAAGAGAAATCTTTCGCTTTGCGGGCTTGCGTCCAAGCAGTATGAGCTCTAGAAGTAGCAGCAGAAGCTGCGATCGCTAATTCATTAGGAACATTTTTTTGCAGCTCATATTCTTCTTTCACCAGCTGATAAGCTGCTTGACCAACTTCAGATAATTCATCAGGGTGCTGACCAAAATAAGTAATGGCTTCTTGGATCGTTGGTCCGACTTTCTTTTCGAAATACAAGCCATACAAGTAGCTGTCAACTTCACTGCGATATTCGCTGGCCTTTTCAGGCATTCCCGTCTGAGTATCCCAACCAAGGATTCCCATTGCTTGTGACAGCAAATCGAGCTCTTTTAATTCTTTTAGAAATTCTTGTTCTTTCATTCAACCGTCTCCTTTTTACGCGGTGGGCGACTGCCCCAATACTGGAAGAAATCCGTACGCAACGCACCATTATATAGTTTGCGCTTCTTGGTTGCTTTTTCACCATAGTGGGTCTCAAATGTAAGGTCACTGGTCAAAATGTATTTGCTCCAAGTTTTTAATGGTCGAAAGACTTCGCCCATTTCACGGTACAAGCGCTGTACCGTCTCTTCTTCTCCTAAACGTTCCCCATATGGTGGGTTGGCAACGATCACGCCGTATTCTTTGTCTGTTTTAAAATCTTTGACTGCTTGTTGTTTGAAGGTGATGGAATCACCTAGACCAATCTCTTCCGCGTTTGCTTTGGCGATTTCGATCATCCGTCCATTGATATCTGAGCCCATAATGTCCAGTTGGCTATCGTAATCGGCTGCTTCGTCTGCCTGAGCTCTTACAGTCTCAAATACTTCAGCTGGAACCCAATCCCATGTCTCACAGACAAAGGAGCGATTGAATCCAGGGGCAATATTATGTCCGATCAGTGCTGCTTCGATGCACAGTGTACCGGAACCGCATACAGGATCAACAAACGGTCGGTCTTTGCGCCAGTTGGTCAACATGACTAATGCTGCAGCCATATTTTCTTTTAAGGGTGCGCCCCCTTTTTCTAGTCGATAGCCACGTTTGAACAAACTCGGTCCTGTCGTATCGAGTGTGATCATGGCATGATCTTTCAACAAAGCAACTTCCAACTGAAAGAAAGCACCACTTTCAGTTAAAGGAACACTTGCAGGGCGATGATAAACTTCCCGTAATCGATTAACGATCGCTTTTTTTGTGATTGCCTGACAATCAGGCACACTGAATAACTTCGATTTGATCGATTTACCTGCCACAGGAAACTCTGCGTCTAGCGGCAGAAAGTCTTCCCAAGGTAATGCTTTGACTTGCTCAAATAATTCATCAAAGGTGTATACATCAAATTCTCCCACCACAATCTTAATGCGGTCAGCTGTGCGTAACCAGAGATTGGCGGTTGCAATGGTCTCCAACGTTCCTTTGAAACGAGCCCGTCCATTTTCTACTTGGCATTCAATGCCTAAATCTCGCAACTCCTTACCAACTAGCGCTTCTAACCCACTAGCAGCGGTTGCGACACAATCAAATACTTTTTCTGTCATAGATTTCTCCTTCTTGATATAAAAAAACCTTCCGTTGCTGGAAGGATTCCCTGATCTGCTGTGATTTTCTATAAGCCATGTTCTGTCCACGTCTTCCTCAGGGAGAAGAAAACGTTGGGTAATTATCTATCTGCAATTACTTGCCTTTTTGCTCCGTTCATTTCCGTGCAAAAAGCGCCCCTACCATTGTTTGGGTTGCTCGCTCGAGGGGTTTACCGCGTTCCACCAAGACGGTTTCCCGTCTTGCTTCGTCACTGTGGCACTTTCAAGGATACTTTGGCATAGCTCGCGCCTTAGCCATTTTTCCTGCCGTTACTCTTTCAAGTACCCTAGCTTATTGTTTCGCTAGGCACGATCACTACAAGCATCTCAGCTTGTGCGAGCATGGACTTTCCTCAGCATAATCAAAGTTATGCCGCAATTACCCGAAAACCACAGCAATCAAATTGATTAGAATTGACGTGTTTTTTCGTTATCGTCTTCAAAATCAGCATTTGTGTAGTTGCTGTTGTATGAAGAGGAACGTGTAACTGGTTCTTCTTGATCCAATTTTTTGCCAAAAACTTCTTTTTCCAAATTAGACAAACGTTTCAAAATATCAAAATTTGTCACTGTTTGACTTTTTGGCGCTTCTTGTTGGACCCGTGATGCAATCGCTTGGTTCTTAGAAAGTTGATCGATTTTTGCATTCAAACGATCGTTTTCTTCTTGCAATGCTAAAATCTCTTTGTTGTAGCTCTCGTAGTCTTTGATGATATTGTCTAAAAATTCATCGACTTCCACTGGATCATAGCCGCGCATTTTTGTTTTAAATTCTTGTTGAAGAATATCCTTGGGACTAAAAATTAGATTTGCCATTATTTACACCTCATTGATTTTTCCAAATGATTTTCACTTTCTAGACCATTCTATCAAAAAACTCTCAGAAATCAAAGTAAATTACTATCAAATGTTGCGTTTTGCAGATCATCCATTGTAATTTGATCGATCTCGTAAGGATGATCCTCCCGATATTTCTTCGCATCTTTCAAAAAAAAGCTGGTTTTTCCAGGGAATTCTTCATCATAAAGCAGCAACGCACCATCTGTGTGTTCCAATAGAAACTGGGTATGATTTCTTAATTGGCTTGGTTCTTTGTAGGGTTGATGGCTAGTGGCATTCACATAATCAGCGCTCATTTGCACTCGTTGCAACATTTGCTGGTTCGCTTCATTCCAGTTTTCACCAAATCCTTGAAACGGATAAATGATCCCTAGTTTGATTTCTGGATAGTCTTTTTGCAAAAGCTCCACCACTTCTGCACACCATATTTCTGCTCCTAGATTGCCACTGATCAGCACCCATTCCAGTCCTTGTTCAATGTAAGAAAGTAAAGACATTTTTATTACTTTCTTAATAATTTTGATTTTAGGATCTTTTTCTTGAAATACACCAAGTTCAAAGCTGCGGTAGCCGGTAAAATATAAGGTTTTCATTGTTTAAGCAGTCATCTCTTTTCTTTCCAAACGTCTTTTTGGTATAATGATGCCTAGGAGTGTGAATAACATGGTCATTCGATACCCTAACGGTCAGTCTTCTGCTTATGATGGCGGTAAAAAACAAAAATTGCAAGAAAAAATAGCTCGGCCAAAAACTTTCGCGAACCGCGGAATGCGTTTTGAAGAAGCAATTAATCAAAGCAATGCCTATTATTTGAATCGTCAAGCAGCAGTCATTCATAAAAAACCTACACCTGTTCAGATCGTTAAGGTGGATTATCCCCGCCGCAGTGCAGCTGTGATTAAAGAAGCTTACTTCCGAGAAGCCTCTACCACGGACTATAATGGTGTTTATCGCGGATATTACTTGGATTTTGAAGCCAAAGAGACACAGAACAAAACCTCTTTCCCCTTCAAAAATTTTCATGAGCATCAGATTCAGCATATGGAAAACTGTCTGACGCAGCAAGGAGTCTGCTTTGTCTTGTTATGGTTCTCAAGCTTGCAACGCTGCTTTTTTTTGACGAGCAGCAACTTGATCACAGAGTGGCATCAACAAAAAACAACAGGTAAAAAATCGCTGCCTCTTGCCTATATAGAGAAAAACGGCATTGAGATCATCCCAGGAATCGCTCCGCGTATTCCTTATTTAAAAGCAGTAGATCAATTTTTGTCAATGAAGGAGAATGATTAGTATGGCGAAAGAATCGCAATCGAGAGCTTCTCGACATGATTCTAAGAAAGCGGCGGCTGCATATAAAGGCCCCAAACAAAAAAAGCCGAAAGGAAAACGAACGATTGGCAGTATTTTACTTCGTACCTTTATGGGGCTCTTCTTTTTAGGATGTCTCGGTCTCTTATCAGGGATGGGACTTTTTTGGTGGTACGCTAAAGATGCACCACCATTAGATGAGAAACAGCTCGATTCTGCTGCTTCCTCCAGGTTCTACGCCTCAAACGGAGATCTGATCCTCGATTTTGGTAGCGAGACCCGTGAAAAAATCACTGCGAATGAAATTCCGCAGCAATTGGAAGATGCGATTGTATCTGTAGAGGATCGTCGTTTCTATCAACATATTGGAGTAGACCCTATCCGTATCATTGGATCGGCATTGTCGAACGTGACGACTGGTGGCATGCAAGGTGGGAGTACCCTAACACAGCAATTGATCAAACTATCCTTCTTCTCTACTAGTGCAGAAGATCAGACGTTGCGAAGAAAAGCGCAAGAAGCTTGGATGGCCGTCAGACTGGAACAAACAAAATCCAAACAAGAAATCTTGACCTACTATATCAATAAAGTGTACATGTCTAACGGTGTCTATGGGATGCAGACAGCTGCCATGAAGTTCTATAACAAGACATTGGATCAACTAGATTTGGCTCAAACAGCATTAATCGCTGGATTACCAAACGCCCCTTCTGCTTATGATCCATATGCTCACCCAGACAAAGCTAAACAGCGACGAGATCTTGTTCTGTTAACCATGTATGAGAATGAAAAAATCACTAAAGACGAATATGAAGCAGCCAAAGCCGAAGATATTTCAGAAGGATTGCAAAAAAATCCGCAACGAAATAACGAATGGAAATATTATGACAATTACTTTAAAGAAGTGATTGATGAAGTAAAAGCAAAAACCGGCAAAGATGTCTATACGGATGGATTGGACATCTATACGAATCTTGATGTCAATACCCAAAAACGATTGTATGACATCGTTAATAGTGACGAATACATCAATTTCCCAGATGATAAAATGCAAGTAGCCGCTACTCTGGTAGATGTTAATAGTGGTAAAGTTGTCGCGCAAATCGGTGCTCGTCATGTGGAAGACGATGTTGTCTTAGGTAATAATTTAGCAGTCAACGTCACTCGTGACTTTGGCTCAACCGTTAAACCACTGACAGACTATGGTCCAGCCTTCCAATTTTTACAAAATTCAACAGGCCGCATGATTTTGGACGAACCCTATAATTACGTGGGGACGAACACACCAATCTACAACTGGGATCGACAATATATGGGAAATATCACTTTGCGGACAGCACTGGCTCAATCGAGAAATGTTCCAGCAGCAAAGCTTTTTGAAGAAGTAGGTGCTGACAATATTTCTTCCTTCTTGAAAGGCCTAGGTATTGAATACAAAAACATTGAACAGTCCAATGCAATTTCCAGCAACACATCAGAAATCGATGGCACCAAGTATGGGATCTCTAGCTTGAAAATGGCTGCTGCTTATGCTGCCTTTTCAAATGGCGGAACCTATTACGAGCCGCAATATGTCAATAAGATCGTTTCGCAAGATGGAACAGTTGATGAAGACTCCTTCAAAGTGGAAGGTCAAAAAGCGATGGATGATACGACAGCCTATATGGTCACCGATATTCTGAAAGACGTGATTTCTGTCGGAACAGGAACCAATGCCCAAATCGATGGACTTTACCAAGCTGGGAAAACCGGGACTTCCAACTATGATGACAATCAATTGGCTCAATTGGATACGTCAAACGGTGCTTACCCGGATATCACGTTTGCAGGTTATACCCCATCCTTTTCTTTAGCTGTTTGGACAGGGTATAATGATAAAATGACGCCGATCACAGACAGCAGTACTCATGTTGCCTCAGATGTTTATCGGGAATTGATGCAATTTGTCTCAGCCTCTGTTGAGAACCGCGACTGGAAAATGCCCGCAGATTTGACCCGGATCGGCAATGAGCTTTACATCAAAGGGACTTACCAGCAACCAAGTTCTAGCACAAGATCAACGATCAGCTCTTCTTCGCTTCCTGAATCAACACCAGAAAGCAGTTCTGAAATCGTTGAATCTAGCAGTTCAACGGAAGAATCGATTCCACCAGTTGAATCTTCTTCTGAAAGCTCACAATCTACACCGCCACCGTCAGAAAGTGAAAGCACACCATCGTCTTCTTCGGAGTCAAGTTCGACGCCATCATCTTCGTCGACTACTCCAGGGACAAATGAAACAAATCCTGAATAAAAAAAAGTTCAGCCGCCTCTCATTGAGGTGGCTGAACTTTTTTTGCGCGCATCCGCAGTTGTCCTTCTTGGCACATTGTCAATAATGGGCAAACTTCACATTTTGGCGCTCTAGCTGTGCAATGGTATCGTCCAAAGAAAATCAGTGTGTGATGTGTTTTGACCCAAAGATCTTCTGGCACTTTTTTCATCAATGTTTGTTCTACTTCTAAGACATTTGCATCTAATCGGCAAATCCGTAAGCGCTTGGTTACTCGTTCGACGTGGGTATCCACAGCGATTGCCGGAATACCAAACGCATCGCCCAAAACAACGTTGGCTGTTTTTCTTCCGACCCCCGGTAATGACACTAATTCCTCGCGGGTTCTAGGTACTTGGCCATTGAATCGTTCGATAAGCTGGGACGCACAAGCCTTGATATTTTTTGCTTTGTTGCGATAAAGACCGATCGTCCGTATTTTCTCAATGATTTCCTCAACAGGAGCTGCTGCCAAGGCCTCAGGTGTCGGATAGGCAGCAAATAGTGTGGGGGTCACTTTATTGACCGACACATCCGTAGCCTGAGCACTTAAAATCACAGCAATCAACAGTTCAAACGGATTTTTGGAAATCAGTTCTCCGTGAGCGTCGGGGAACATTTGGTACATTTGTTCCAATGCGATCATAGTTTTTGCTTTACTGATCATGGCAACTCTCCTTTATTCCCCTTCTAACCAATTATGCATAGGAATCTTAGGAACCGGTCCATTCGTTTGTTCCAAATTTTCTTTCTGCATAAACTGTTTTTTACGGCGTTTTTGTTCTTCTTCTACTTGTTCTTTCGAGGTAATATTTTTCCGTTCCCAAGAAAGTAAAATGCGATCAATATAATTCAAACTGTAGGCTTGATTCAAAACCGCCTCACGTAACGCAAATTGAATCAAATCCGGCTGGTATTTATCTTCTTCCAGCCATTGTGATATTCGCTGGTATTCGATTGCTGAAAGCGGACGGCCAAATTCGGACTCAAACATTTGATAAAGCGAACGTACTTTTGAATCATAGCTCTGCTTTTCCTCCTGCTGATTTTTTTGCCGCAAACAAACTTCCAGTCGTTCATAGATTCCAGAAAACTCATAGTAATCCACCATCTTCCCTGCTGAATCTTTCTTGGATTCGATGGCGATGATCTGTTTATTCAATAGCTCATTCAACCATTTATAGATTTCTTTTTGCTCACTTCCCATCCCTTTAGCAATCATCGCTAAATCTGGAAAATCATTGCCTTGTTCGTGGTAACGATACAACTGAAGCCATAATACAAATTCATCATTGGTTAAACCAAGGCTATGATAGTTTTCCAAAAGCAGATTGGAGACAGTTGTTTGCCCCTGGGCTAAATATTCTTGTAAAGAAATCATCTTATTGTCCTCTTTTCCCATCGTTACATAAAAACCATTTTCAATTTTATTTTGGCATCATCAAGAATAAAATCCATTCTCAACAAAAATGGGACTGCGCATATATACGACCGTCCCATTGACTCCTTTATTGTGCCACCACAGCAATGATCTCTACTTCCACCAATACATCCTTTGGTAAACGGGCCACTTCAACTGCTGAACGTGCAGGCAAATGTTCATGAAAAAGTGTGCTGTATGTATTATTGAATGGAACAAAATCATCCATGTTTTTTAAGAAACATGTTGTTTTGACGATTTCATCTGGTGTAATACCGGCGGCAGTTAAAATTGCCTCGATATTTTTGAGAACTTGCTGTGTCTGAACTTCGATAGTTGCTCCCACAACTTCTCCTGTAACAGGATCTAACGGCACTTGTCCGGAAGCAAACAAGAAACCATTAGCAATCCGTGCTTGTACATAAGGACCAATTGCTTGCGGTGCTTTATCCGTTGAAATAATTTTCATTCCTCTTCTCCTTTACACTCTGGACACAATCCATATACTTCTAAGCGATGGCTTTGGATTTTATATCCGGTCAGTTGGGAAGCGGCCATTTCGACATCTTCCAATCCAGGATAGTAAAAATCAGAAATCTTGCCGCAACGTTGACAAATTGCATGATAATGCGGCTCTGTCTTAAAGTCAAAGCGACTGGATGCATCGCCGTAGTTCATTTCTTTCACAAAACCGATCTCCGTAAACAGTCGCAGATTATTGTAGACTGTCGCTACACTAATACCGGGAAAGTGGACTTCGATCGCTCGGTAAATTTCTTCTGCGGTAGGATGTGATGCGTGGCTAGCCAAAAACTCAAGTATCGCAACCCTTTGTGGAGTGATACGGATATTTTCTTGTTTTAATTGTTTGATTGCCTCATCATATATCGTGTTCACAGGAGTTCCTCCAATTCTCTTATCTGTAATATCATACTATGTAGATGATAAAAATTCAAACAGCTTTCTCTAAAAATTCTTAATCAACCACAAAACAAACACGAAAAATTCCACAGTCCTTAAGAAAAGGGGAGAAAAAGCAGGCATTCTGCCAATGCCCGCTTTCCTTGTTATTCTTCCACTTGATATAAAGCAGTCGATAGATAGCGTTCTCCATTGTCCGGGACGATCGCTAAGACTTTTTTGCCTTTTCCCAGTTCTTTGGCAACTTTGAGTGCTGCATGGATCGCTGCTCCAGAAGAAATACCTACGAGCAAGCCCTCTTTACGGCCGACTTCTCTCGCTGTTGCCATCGCATCTTCACTTGATACGGCAATTGCTTGATCAAAGATCTCTGTATCAAGAACTTTAGGTACAAAGCCGGTTCCAATTCCTTGGATTTTGTGAGGACCAGGTTGTCCGCCTTCTAAGATAGCCGATTCTGCCGGTTCAACGCCATAGATTTTTAAGTCTGGATACACTCGTTTTAATTCTCGACCCGCACCAGTGATCGTGCCGCCTGTACCGATACCAGCGACAAAGGCATCTAATCCTTTTGATTCAAAGGCATTCTCTATTTCTTTCCCAGTTGTTTTCTCGTGAATCTCGGGATTTGCCGGATTTTCAAATTGCAGCGGCATAAAATAGCCCTCTTGTTCAGCCAATTCCTTGGCTTTATTGATTGAACCTGTGATTCCTTCTGAGCCTGGTGTCAAAATCAATTCAGCACCATAGGCTTGCATCAGCTTGCGCCGTTCGATACTCATGGTCTCAGGCATCACGATCACCACTCGGTACCCTTTCGCTGCACCGATCATCGCCAAGCCGATCCCAGTATTACCGGAAGTTGGTTCCACGATCGTATTGCCTGCTTTCAAAGAGCCGTCTTTTTCGGCTTTTTCGATCATAGCCAAAGCGATCCGGTCCTTCACGCTGCTCCCTGGATTATAAAACTCAAGTTTAACGTAGACATCAGCGGAATCCTCTCCAACCACCTTGTTTAATTTGACGATGGGCGTATGCCCAACTAGCTCGGTAACAGATTGATAAATCTTTGTCATTTGCAATCCCTCCAGTTCATATTCCTATTCTACCCAAAAAACGGCAGACTTGCGAACAAAAAGTTAGCGTTTTCCAAATATTTATGTTTTTTTCACAAAGAAAAAAACTTTTGCTTTGCTTCTTTTAGTTACTAAAAGAGAACAAAAACAAAAGTTTTTGTGAAATTTCATTTGGCGTTTAGCTAATAAATAGCGAAAATCAAACGATCAATTCCTGTCCTACGACGATCAAGTCACTGCTTAATCCATTGGCAGCCATGATTTGATCCACCGTTGTTCCAAAACGTGAAGCAATATCCCAAAGACTGTCGCCAGATGCTACGACATAACTTTGTCCCGTACTTTGTGTCGTTGTTGTCGTCGATGTGGATTGCGTTGTCGTTGTCGTTACAGAAGTCGTTGTGGCACCAGTACTTGGTGTATCAAAACGAGTTAGTTGATACGTTTCAATCAGCCAGTTTAATTTTTGTGCGTAACCTGGATCAGTGGCATAGCGTCCTGTCAGATAGCTGGTCGCATCGTAAAAAGAAGTCGTTTGACTTTTCCAGACCCCACTATAATGTGCTTTACCTGAAGTGAAGCTTGTACTTCTTAAAACGTTGGCGTGATCTTGAAAAGACTCCCAGTAGGAATTATATTGGCGGAATGGTTCATTCATTACGACCCATTGTCCATTGATATACTCATCTGTAGGCAAATAGACAGATTGCCCGTTATATGATCCTTTGACCCCAAAAAGATTGTAGTAAGGCGCATTGGATAATGTAGATGAGCCATAGCCACTTTCCAAAATGGCTTGCGCGATCATCACCGATGCATAAAGATCATTATTGGCCGCAACGTCTTGTGCTGACCAACCAATCTGTTCGATAAAACTAGCGATTCCTTGACTAGTGGTCTGATATTCACTTGCTTGGACCTGTTCGGGAAGTAGCGTGACCACCGCTGGTGACAATGCTAATCCAGCCCCAATAAAAGAAACCACTGCTCGTTTACTTGGTCGTGGCATCACTGCTTTTTGTTGGTGGATATGTCTTTCACTGCGGGTTTGATAATTTTTCATTCTTTTCCTCCATCGTCCCAATACTATTCAACAATATAGACATTATACGGAAAAAATTTTTTCTGTGCAACTTAAGCAACTCAATAGTTTTTTAAAAGTCTTTTCGCAAAAACATCTTGTTCTACCTAAAAACGAAAAGACTTTAAAAAAACAAGCGAAATCAGCTGCGATTTCGCTTGTTTCTTACGCTTATTTGATCGATTGGAAAGTGGCAACCACATTTTCGACTGTAAAGCCGAACTCTTCCAATACTTTGTTTCCTGGAGCAGAAGCGCCAAAATGATCAATGGCGATGACTTTGCCTTTGCAGCCTAGGTAACGATCCCAACCAAATGGGGAAGCTGCTTCGATGGCAACCCGTTTTTTCACGGCTTTCGGCAAGACACTCTCCTTGTACTCTTCTGACTGTGCTTCAAACAAATCAAAGCTTGGCAGTGATACGACAGACACATCCACTCCAGCTTCTGCGAGTTTGGCTTGCGCTTCTACCGCTAGATTCACTTCTGAACCAGTAGCGATCAAGATGCCTTCTGGTGTCTCACCGGTTTGTTTTGAAAGGACATAGCCACCTTTAGCCACGTTTTCTTCGACACCACTTAGCGTCCCTGCTAACACTGGCAGGTTTTGACGGCTCAACACTAAGACCGTTGGTTTATTCGTCGTTTGCAAGGCGATCTTCCAAGCTGCCCGAGTTTCGTTGCCATCTGCTGGTCGGATCACTTGCACGTTTGGCATGCAGCGTACACTCGCCAATTGTTCAATTGGTTCGTGGGTCGGTCCGTCTTCACCAACAGCCACAGAATCATGGGTCAGAACATAGATAACTGGCGCATGTTGGAGAGCCGACAAGCGAACTGCTGGACGCAAGTAATCAACAAAGACGAAGAATGTCCCGCCATACACGCGTGTACCGCCATGAAGTTGGATCCCGTTCATGGCTGCGGCCATCGCAAACTCCCGCACACCGAACCAAATGTTGCGGCCTTCATATTGACCAGGTTCAAAATCTTTTTCCGCTGCGACCATCGTATTATTGGATCCGGATAGATCGGCCGATCCTCCCCATAGGCTTGGGATAGCTTTTGAAAGAGCTTGGATCATTTCTTTACTGGAAACACGACTCGCTTGTGAGCTGCCTACTTCATAAGTTGGCAGTTCTGCATCCCAATCTGCTGGTAGTTCGCCAGCCACTGCTTGTTCGAACTGCGCAGCTAATTCTGGATAAGCCGCTTTGTAAGCAGCGAATTTCTCGTTCCACTCCGCTTCGGCTTTTTGGCCTTCATCGATCATCGTTTCTTTGAAACGAGCCGCTACTTCTTCTGGCACGGTGAATTCAGGATACTCCCAGCCATAGATTGCTTTAGCGGCTGAAATACCTTCCGCACCTAATGGAGCACCATGGACAGCAGAGGTTCCTTGATTTGGGGCACCGTAACCGATGACTGTTTTGATTTCGATCAATGTCGGTTTCTCTGTTTCAGCTTTAGCTGCTTCAATGGCTTGTGAGATTGCCTCTAAGTCATTGCCGTCTTTGACCAACAAATGTTGCCAACCGTAAGCTTCAAAACGGGCACCAACGTTTTCTGTGAATGCTTTTGAAGTAGGTCCATCTAATGAGATATCATTGGAATCATATAAAACGATCAATTTGTCCAGCTTCATATGACCAGCCATTGAAGCTGCCTCTTGAGACACACCTTCCATCAAGTCGCCGTCGCCACATAATGCATACGTATAGTGGTCGATCACATTGTATTCATCCCGGTTGTATGTCGCCGCTAGATGTTTTTCCGCCATCGCCATCCCGACGGCCATTGCGATTCCTTGTCCTAATGGACCAGTCGTTGCTTCCACACCATCCGTATGCCCAACTTCTGGGTGTCCTGGTGTGCGGCTGCCCCACTGACGGAAATTTTTCAAGTCTTCCGTGGTTACTTGATACCCTGAAACATGCAGTAAGCTGTAAAGCAAAGCAGAACCATGTCCAGCAGACAAGACGAACCGGTCGCGGTCGATCCAGTTTCTAGAAGTGGTCGGATTAACTTTCAAATGCTTGGTCCACAAGGCATACGCCATTGGCGCTGCCCCCATTGGCAGACCGGGATGACCTGAATTTGCTTTTTGTACGGCTTCGATACTCAATGTACGAAGGGTGTTGACACCTAATTGATCGATTTTATCAAACAATGGTAATTCCTCCTAATTTAGGTTTTTTTTACCTTTATTACATCTCATATTATACGGGATTTCTTTCAGGATTTCAATAGGAATGAAAAGGAATTCATCTTTATCTGCCATGCAATCCTTTTTTCTTTTGAATTTCTTTTAATTTGTCTGGAGTGACATCTTGTCCTTCAGGATCGACGATTTTCATTCCTTCAATGTGGTGTCGCATTCCTCCACGAAAAGCTTGTAAATATTCTTCGCGAAGCTTTTGCTGTTCGATCGTTTCATCAGCAGATAGACCTTGCACTTTTTTCTTTTTGGCTAGCTCATTAATGCGGGCTAATTTTTCTTTGGATAACATTTCGACACCTCCTTTTCACTACTTTATCTTATACAAAACCTGACAAAAAAACAATAGCAACAAAAAGCGAACATTTGTTTGAATTGTCGTTTCTCCTATGGTACACTAAGACTATCAAATGAAAGAAGGTGTCAGTTTTGGCAAAACGAACAGAAAATCGACAAATCGAGATTCTTAAGTTTATTCATACACGAGTCACTGAAAAAGGCTATCCGCCGACTGTTCGCGAAATTGGCGAAGCCGTTCAGCTATCCTCTACTTCTACCGTCCACGGACATTTATCCAGGCTTGAAAAAAAAGGCTTGATTTTACGCGACCCAACAAAACCAAGAGCGATTGAATTGACTTCCTCCGGATTAGAAAAAATCGATGTGCAGCCAAACTCGATCCCAATGCTAGGAGTCGTTACGGCTGGTGAACCGATCTTAGCTGTAGAAGACGCCTCCGATTTTTTCCCGATACCGCCTGATTTAGCAAATAGCACCGGCAGTTTGTTCATGTTGACGATTCGCGGTGAAAGTATGATCAACGCTGGAATCTTAGACGGTGATCAAGTCATCGTTCGCAAACAGCAAAGTGCTCAAAACGGGGACATTGTCATTGCAATGACGGATGAAGATGAAGCCACCTGTAAGAGATTTTTCAAAGAACAGGATCACATTCGTTTGCAACCGGAAAATGATTACCTAGAACCTATCATCTTGCCAGATGTAACGATTTTAGGCTTAGTCGTTGGTCTCTACCGTCACTTACTTTAATCGATTCCTTAAATCTTCGAACCTTCGAAGATTTTTTTTATTTCCTCTTTACAAACCGAACAAACATTCGTATAATAGTTTTACAAACATAAGTTCGCATTTTTATAAGGAGTGAAAATAATGAAAGCAGTTCGTCGATTTGGTTTTATTTTGTGGGTGTTGTTAACAGGGATCATTATTGGTTATTTTGGCGTACTCAGTGCAGTTCTGATTTTTTGCCCTTTGATGATGCTGTGGTTCATGCTATGGGATGAAAAGAAATTCCGCCAAGCAGAACGAAAGAGAAACCAAACTTATTACCACGACCATGATTTTTATCATTACGAACAGTAGGTCGATTATTTCAGTGTTGCTGCCAAACAAACAAAAAAAAGCCAGATCAAAATTGATCTGGCTTTTTTCGATTAATATTCCATCAATGTTTTAATTTCGTATCCAGTGATTTTGTCTCTGCCTTGCAAGTCCATCAACTCGATCAGAAAAGCACAGCCAACTACGATGCCGCCTAATTTTTCCACAAGTTCGATCGTTGCTTTAATCGTGCCGCCGGTTGCAAGTAAATCATCACAAATCAATACCCGTTGGCCAGGTTTAATCGCATCTTCGTGTAACGTCAAAATATCCACGCCATATTCTTTCTGGTATGTTGCTTCAATCGTTTTTCGAGGTAGCTTGCCTTTTTTACGTACTGGCGCAAAACCAACACCCAGTTGATACGCCACGGGACAACCAACAATAAACCCACGAGCTTCAGGTCCAACCACCATGTCGATCCCTTTTTCCTGAGCGTACTCGACGATTTGCTGTGTTGCATAACGATAAGCTTCTCCATCAGCCATCAATGGAGAGATGTCGCGAAAGACAATTCCTTCTTGCGGATAATCCGGAATGCTGGCAATATAGTCTTTTAAATTCATGTTTTTTCCTCCTAAGATATCAACCATTTGCGAATCGTTGATAAATCACTCATTAGTAAATCTTCTTCTGTTTTGATTTTTGCAAGTCGCTGTTGATACAACACACTCTCAGTAAGCGGCTTATTCTCTGGATCAGGGACTTTTTTCAAAACGCCATCTTTTATTGTAACAAATTTCAAATCAAAAAACACTTGAATCATAAAAATTAATAATTTTTCTGGAATCTGCAAGTAGTTAGCTACCATTGGCAGTTTATAGCGAATATCAATCCCATTCTGCTGATTGATCAGTTGAAACAAACGGCCGTATTGTTCCCTAGTCCCGACACCATCCAGATAAGCATCCTCTGTGGATACTAAAATCAAATAGATACGATTGACAGGTATTTCTTGAATGATTTTTCTCAAAAGCTCTTTCTCGCTAGGACAGTCTAGAAAAGCGAGTTGCGTATAATTTCCTGAACCAAAAAAAGCTGTCAAATCGTCTAACGTTTGATAAACATGAACGTTCGGACAAAATCGTTCTATCTCTGAAGGCAATTTATCCGAAAAAGCAATACCTAATGTTTGGGCATCAAGGATCAACCCTTGCCGATTTTTCTTTGAACGCAAGTCGAACAGCTGTATGCCGTTGACTTCAAAATCTTCCAACATCAGCTGTGGTTTCTTCTTGCCGTTCCATTCATTGACAGATAATTGCCCCACAACGGCCAATCCTTCACTCTCAAATTCTACTAGCTGTGATCCAAAACCAAAACCGATCACATCTAATTGACCATTTTCTCCATCTGTAAGACTGACTTTTAAATGCTGATTCTCTGTACCAATTTGTCGGCCATTATCAGCAGAAATATTCGTAATCAAAAACTTTGGGATTGGGTTGTCTGTACCAAAGGGAGCTAAAATTTTCAGCGACTCGATAAAATTTGTCGTAATTTCTGCTAAAGACAATTCTTCATCAATCGGTAACGGAATCCCGCTAGAAAGGTCGATCCGATTATCGACCACGTATTGATTCATACGTTCTTGGAGCATCGAAAGGTGATCAATGGGCACACTGAGCCCTACTGCCGCATGGTGTCCACCAAAGCTGGTAAACATTTCACGCATTCCAGAGAGCATGTCAAATAGATTTAATGCTGCAACACTGCGCCCAGAACCTTTAGCAATACCGTTGCTTTTTTTGGTTAAAACAAGGACCGGTCTGCCAGTCTGTTGCATCAATCGTCCAGCAACGATCCCTAAGACACCTTCATGCCAATCATCTCCCACAATTAAATGGACTTGATTTGAATCGGAAAGCATATTCTGAGCTTCTTTCAAAATCGTTTCCACATATTGCTTTCTTTGAAGATTGATCGTATCTAATTGATTGGCTAACAATTGGGCTTCTTCTGGATCAAATGTCGACATAAGTGTTACCGCAGGATTGGCATCTTCCAAGCGTCCAATCGCATTCAAACGAGGTCCGATGGCAAAACCAATATCCGTTTCATTGATTGCCCGTTTCTTCAGACCACTCACTTCGATCAGTGCCGAGAGCCCCGCACGTTCGGTTTGCTGGATCATTTTTAATCCGTTAGTGACCAGAATGCGATTCTCACCAGTGAGCGACACCATGTCGGCGATCGTACCAATTGCCACGAGATCTAATAATTCGACTGGCACTTCTTCTAATAACGCAGTAGCGACTTTGAATGCGACTCCGACACCCGCCAAATCTGAAAAAGGGTAATTTCCTAATGGATGGCGAGGATGAATGATGGCATACGCATCGGGTAATTCTGGTGGCAACTCATGGTGATCTGTAACGATAACATCTACCTGTGCTTCTTTGGCATAAGCCAATGCCTCATGACCAGATACACCATTATCAACAGTTATAATCAATTGCACACCAGCTGCGATTTTATCTTGATAAACGGAAAGATTGGGCCCGTAGCCATCGGTAAAGCGATTGGGCAGATAAAATTCAACATCCGCACCCAATAATTCCAGCGCTTCTTTTAAGACAGTCGTGCTCGTAATACCATCAGCATCGTAGTCTCCATAAATCAGAATACGCTCTTCATTCATGATCGCTGTCTGAATTCTATCGACGGCTTTTTCCATATCATAAAACAAAAATGGATCATGAAGTCCCTGCAAATCCGGTTCTAAAAAACTTTGCAAGTCTGCTGCTGTTCGAATATTCCGCTGCCATAATAATTGACCTATTAATGGTGACAAACCTCTTGCTTGGATCATTTCCTCGAAATTAGCTGATAATTCACTTTTTTGTGGTCTCAGCCAATGAAAGTTCGCGCGTTTCACACAATCACTCCTAACTTGGTAATTATAGCAAATATTTTGGAGAAAAGAAAAGCGTTGACCAAAAAAGCACTACCAGCTTCTATCCTATTTCTAGTACAATAAAAACGACATCCTTCGGTCGTTTATCGAAAGACCACCGAAGGATGTCGTTTTTATTTCGCTCATTTGTTGCAAAAGAGTGGTGAGCCAATCTTGCGCCTCACTTCAGAGATTTACCGTTCTGGTTGGAGTCCCAAAACCCTCTTTTGAAAAACAAGAGTGCAAGCTTACCATTACTCTGGAAACGTATCTTGACGATTTTCTATAATTGGTGGTTCACCAGGCACAACTGCCGCAGTTTTTGCTTCTGCTTCAGCAATTTGTTGTTCCCTCAAGGCGAGGTCTGCTTGCTTGTTTGCATATTCCCGTTCTAATACCTCACGCTGTTCTTGAAATTTTTCTTCATTATTTTGTTGAAAGTCAGCCAATTCTTTCCGTAATCTTTTTAATTCTTTCTTTTGTTGGAACATCGTACTAGTTGACACTAGTAAGATAATCAGTGCCCCCAACAAAGCCGCCCCAATGATAATCAAGATCAGAGGCGCTTTGATGCTAGTAAAGCCAAAATTGATTGGAACAGTCATATTATTGGCGACCGCAAAAAGGACGATCACTAAAACCAACAAAATACCTACGATTACTCGCCATTGATTTTTCATCAAAAACAACTCCTATTTTTTATTGAATAGACTTCCAGCCAAGTAGTCCCCAATAGCTGGGAATAGTGTGTAGAATTTTGCAGCTACTCCCATCACTTGTGGGCGATTGATCTCTCGTTTTGGATGAATCATCGCTTTAACGATGGTCTTTGCCAGTTTTGTTGGTTCAAGAACAAATGTCCCTAAAGAAGCTAAATAATTGCCACTAGGATCTGCTTGGTCAAAGAAGGCTGTTTCGATAGGCCCCGGATTGACAGTTGTCACATGAATGCCGAAAGGTTTCAACTCCAAACGCAACGCATTTGAAAAACCTAATACAGCAAATTTGGTTGCCGAATACACTGCAGTTTTTGGTGTAGCAATTTTCCCAGCCATCGATGCCACATTGATGATATGACCAGAGCGCTGATCGACCATTTCTAAAGCAATTTGCTGTGTTAAGACCATCATCCCTAATACGTTCACTTCAAACATATTGCGGATCGTTTCTGGTTTCATTTCTGTAAATTCTTGAAAAATACCAAAACCAGCATTGTTGACAAGAATGTCCACTTTTCCGACCTTTTCACGAATCGAAGCAATGACATTTTCGACACTTTCAGGGTCTGCAATATCCAATTGAAAGGCATAAGCTGGTTTGCCACTTAATGTCATACAATGTTCTTTGACTTTGTTGATCAACTGACTTCTACGGGCACAAATCACCACGATCGCACCGCGACGCGCTGCTTCATAACAGATTTGTTCCCCTAAGCCAGCAGATCCGCCAGTTACGACAATTACTTTATTTTCTAACAACATCTTGATCTCCTTTTTCTGCAAATGGGACATCGATGACATCGAAGTCTTTCACGATCACCGTATTAGGAAACACAGCTTTTGCTTCATTTGCCAGAATTGTAATATCTTTCCCAACATAGCGTGCACTAATGTGCGTCAAAAGCAATCGTTTTACCTGCGCTTGTTTGGCTACTTCAGCCGCCTGCACCGTTGTAGAATGAAAATAGGCGCGAGCCATTTTAGCTTCATCTTTATTGAAGGTACTTTCGTGAACCAGTACATCTGCATTTTCAGCCAGTAAGATCGAATTGGCACAAAGGCGAGTATCTCCTAAAATCGTGACGGTACGTCCCTTTTTCGCTTCACCTACATAGTCACTTCCGTTGATTTGTCGTCCATCTTCCAACGTGACGATTTCGCCTTTTTTCAGTCGACCAAAAACTGGACCCGGTTTGATTCCTAATGCAGTCAAAGCTTCTACCTGAAGCTCTCCTTGGTGACTCGCTTCTTCAACTCGATACCCAAAGCTTTCAATTCCGTGATCCAACCGACGGCAAGAAACGGTAAACTGTTTGTCCTTGAAGAGAATGCCTTCTTTTGTGATCTCATGAAAAACTAACGGGTAGCTCAATTTTGTTTGAGAAATTTTTAACACGGTCCGCACAAATTCTTCAATACCTATGGGCCCATAAATCTCTAACGGTGAAGCGCCCCCTTGAAAGGAGCGACTGCTGATCAATCCAGGCAATCCATAAATATGATCTCCATGTAAGTGAGTAATGAATATCTTTTCGATTTTCCGTGGGCGAATCGTAGAATGCAAAATCTGCATTTGTGTGCCTTCACCACAGTCAAACAACCAAACAGCATTGCGTTCATCAAGTAACCGCAGTGCTGTGCTTGTTACATTCCGATGTTTCGCTGGTACGCCTGCACCGGTACCTAAAAATTCTAATTCCATATACTTCTTTCCTTTCATCTTCCCCCAATTTTAGCGGAAACGAAGGTCAGATGCAATTTATAGTTTATTCCTGTTCTTCTTCAGATTGGGAATGAGACTTTTTCCAATCTTCTTGCGCTTGTGCTTTCGTTTTTTCTTCGACTTTTTTAGCCGTTTCAATTTCTGCTTCTACTTCATCATAGTCAAAGCGAGTAATTTCCCCACCTAATTGATTCATGATCAACTGATTTAGTGGACGATTGTCTTCCTCATCTGCAATCAACAATAAGCCAGTGTCGCCTACCCCAATTTGGGTGCTGACATGTTCAAACAGCAATTGTGCATTTTGGATTTCTTTGGCGTCTCGTGTCGCACCAATCATACTACCGCCGAACCAGCCTAACATGATTCCTAATGGTCCTCCCAGAATTCCTACTAGCATCCCAATCATTCCACCAGTCGATGCTTTGTTATTACCGGTAAAGTCTAGAAAATCTTCGATCTTGAACTGGTGCGCACCGGATTCTGTATGAGTGATCACAGCCATTTGTTCTCCTTTGATTTTTCGTTCCATATGCATGCGTTTTACTTCAGAAAATGCTTGGAATGCTTCCGAGTTTGCGTTGAAATTCATTACAATCACACGTTTTGTCATAATTTTCGCTCCCTTTCTTTTCTTTATTTTACCAGTATCTTGTCTATTTGAAAAAGAAAACAAATAAAAAAACGAAGTCATCTCATAACTCCGCTTTTTTATAAAGATTCCCTAGTTGTATCAAGAGTTGTTCCTATTGATAGGATTAGGCGCTAACGCTTTAACTCTATCTAAAGCAGCAACTAAGCTTACTCAACTAATCTTATTCAACAAATTCAAACTCAAAATTACCGATGCGCACGATATCGCCATCTTTGGCTCCTCGCGCACGTAACGCTTCGTCTACTCCTAACCCGCGTAATTGACGGGCAAAACGCATGACTGTTTCATCATGATCAAAGTTAGTCATTTGGAAGAGTTTCTCAATCTTTTCACCACTCAAGATCCAAGTAGCATCTGGATCACGATCAATGGTAAATTCTGGTTCATCCGAATGGAACCCATATTGAACAACTTCTTCTTCGATTTCCTCATCATACAATAAGAATTCTGGTGTGACTTCTAATAAGTCTGCAGTTGCACTCAGTAAAGCATCAATTCCCTTACGAGTGACACCTGAAATTGGGAAAATCGGCAAAGGATCTGCGAATTCATCGGTTTGTTCTTTTGCTAATTGCTCTTTGAATTTCACCAGATTTTCTTCTGATTCTGGCATATCCATTTTATTCGCTACGATAATTTGCGGACGTTCAAGCAAGCGTAAGTTATGGGTTGCTAATTCTTGATTGATTGCTTGATAGTCTTCATACGGATCGCGCCCTTCCATCCCACTCATATCGATCACGTGCAAAATCACTCGTGTCCGTTCAATGTGTCGTAAAAACTGTGTACCTAATCCAACACCTTGCGATGCCCCTTCAATCAATCCAGGAAGATCGGCCACAGCAAAACTACGACCATCTGAAGTCGTTACCATCCCTAGATTAGGGACTAGCGTTGTAAAGTGATAGGCACCAATCTTCGGTCTTGCAGAAGAAATGACAGAAAGTAATGTAGATTTTCCTACGGATGGGAAACCAACCAAGCCGACATCAGCTAGTACTTTCAATTCCAATTCAATTTTTCTTTCTTGGCCAGGTTCGCCATTTTCAGCTAGTTCTGGCGCTGGATTCTTTGGCGAAGCAAAACGGATATTGCCGCGACCGCCACGGCCGCCTTTGGCAATCGTCAACGTCTGTCCTTGCTCCAACAGATCTCCTAGCAAAGCACCTGTGTCTGCATCGCGGACAGTGGTTCCTTGGGGAACTTTGATATACGTATCTTCTGCTCCGCGGCCATGCATCCCTTTACTCATTCCGTTTTCACCTGGTTGTGCTTTAAAATGACGATTGAAACGGAAATCCATTAACGTACGCAAGCCTTCGTCGACAACTAAAATCACATCACCACCGCGGCCGCCATCCCCACCGGCTGGTCCGCCATCGGGAACGTATTTTTCTCTTCTAAATGCAACCATCCCGTCTCCGCCTTTACCAGCTTTGACATCGATTGTTACCTGATCTAAAAACATGGACATGTTATGTGCCCTCCATTCTCTCTTCTTACCTTCTAATAAACCAATTTGAATACAATTCATGCCATTTGCAGGCCAAAGTTCACCTTTAAGAAAGTCTATTTAATTGTAACGACCGCAAGGCCATTTGTCTATCTTTTCTGCCTCTTTTCCCAAAGAACTAGATAAAAATTTAAGGGTTTTTCTTTGACAGAATCCTGGTTTCGTAGCAGAATTTTAATTGTAAGATCAAAAAAGAGGAGGAACAATAGATTATGACAGTAAAAGTGGGAATAAATGGATTCGGACGTATCGGTCGCTTGGCCTTCCGTCGAATCAAAGAAGTATCAGATGATATCGAAGTCGTGGCGATCAATGATTTGACGAGCCCCGTCATGCTAGCCCAGTTACTCCAGTTTGATTCAACTCATGGTACCTATCCAGGCACAGTCACTGCCACAGATGATGCGATCGTCGTTGATGGAGAAGAAACAAAAGTCTACGCAGAACCTGATGCCAGCAAAATTCCTTGGGTGAAAGAAAATGGCGTGGATATCGTTTTAGAATGTACAGGCTTTTATACATCTGAAGAAAAAGCACAAGCACACTTAGATGCCGGTGTAAAACGTGTCGTTATCTCTGCACCAGCAGGAAAAATGAAAACGATCGTTTACAATGTCAATAGTGATACACTTACTGCAGAGGACAAAATCATTTCAGCTGGTTCTTGTACAACCAATTGTTTAGCTCCAATGGCTTATTTCCTAAATGAAGAATTTGGGATCGAAGTAGGAACTATGACGACTGTCCATGCCTACACTTCTACTCAAATGCTTTTGGATGGCCCGGTACGGGGAGGCAACCTGCGAGCTGCGCGTTCAGCCGCTGATAATACGATCCCTCATTCAACAGGAGCAGCGAAAGCGATTGGTTTGGTCATTCCAGAACTAAATGGCAAACTTCAAGGACACGCACAACGGGTACCTGTTGTCGATGGATCTTTAACAGAATTGGTATCGATTCTGAAACAAAAAGTAACCGCAGAAGAAGTCAATGAAGCCATCAAGAAACACACGATCGACAATCCTTCTTTTGGCTACGATGACCGTGAAATCGTCTCTGGCGATGTTATCGGTACGACGCAAGGATCAATCTTTGACCCGACACAAACAGAAGTAACTACTGCAGGAGACTTCCAATTGGTCAAAACTGTTGCATGGTATGACAATGAATATGGTTTTACTTGCCAAATGATTCGTTTGTTAGAAAAATTTGCTAATTTATAAGCTACTCATTACAAAAAGAGCGAAGATCTACGGATCTTCGCTCTTTTTTTGCTATTCTGGCAAGTGATCATACTTTTCAAGGAATGCCGCAATTTTTTCCTGGTAACGTTTTGGATCTTTCGTGTAGCTTTGGGCATGTTCCGCCCCTTTGACTACCCATTTTTCTTTTGGCGCATCTGTAGCAGCATAAACCTCTGCCAATATTGAATAAGGAACGAAAGTATCCGAATCACCATGGATGAAGAACATTGGACGAGTGTTCTTGTGCAGCTGTTTCACGGCATCTGCTTCGCCAAAGAAGTAACCAGCTCTTAGCTTGGTAACCAGACTAGTGACATTAATCAAAGGAAATGCTGGCAAACCAAATAATTGATCCAACTGATAGCTCAATTCCTCATTTACAGAAGCATAACCGCAGTCCTCAATGATCGCTGTTACGTTGGCAGGCAACTTTTCGCCACTGGTCATCATCACGGTAGCAGCTCCCATACTTACACCGTATAAAACAATGGATTCTTCCTTGCCGCTTTCTTTTAAGATTTGATCGATCCATTGGACATAATCTTTCCGTTCTGGCCAACCAAAGCCAATATAATCGCCTTGGCTTTCTCCATGACCGCGGGCATCAGGAACCAATACGTTATATCCTAGATCATGGAACATCTTCGCATAAACTCCCATCGTCTCTGCGTTTCCCATATAACCATGGGCGACAATCACTGTTTTGTGCTGTGATTTTTGGGCAGGCAAGTAAATTCCGGACAACATCAATCCATCTGAGGATTCAAGTTGCCACATTTGACGATTTTCCGGAGCGGTAAACCACTCCTCCGCTTCAGGATTCGCATTGCTTTTGTCCGTTCCAGAGGTATCACCTTTTAAAAAATCTTTTTCTGATGGGACAACTGCGTAATTATAAAAATAATTTCCGGCATAGCCCAAGCCTACTATCAAAAGCACCCCTACTAAAATGGCGATCTTCCAGCGTAGTTTCATTTTGTTCCTCCTCGACAACTAGTTTACATAATATAATTATTGGTTGTTTATTTCAAGAAACGCGCTTGAATCTGCTCCTTATTCAGGCGATATTTGAAATAAAGATGAAATCCGCCCGCCAACATCAACGTGATCCCATACACCCACATCTGATGCCAAAAATAAAATGTATTGATGACCGCAAAGACCCCTAAAACGGCAAAAAAACAGCCATATAAGCGCCAAAGAAAGCCATCAGTTCCTAATTTGGTAAAATATGTCTCCCATTCTTCACTGGTCATGTGTTGTCGTTTCCGCTTTTGCTGGAAAATAGCAATCAGTAAGAAAATCGACAAAAAACCAGCCAGACGAATGGTAACGATAAATAACAATAACGTTTTAATAATAAAAAACACCGTTCTGGTTGCTCCCTCCTAAAAAACATTCTAGTACAAAATACCCCTTTTACTTTTGATTTGTCAATAGGACCAAAACGAAAAACAGTCAAACTAACACTTCAACAAGCGCTACCAAGTGCTGCTATGTAAAGAGCAGAGAAGTAAAGAGTAAAGAAATTTTTGCTAGCAGGCGGCTCCTTTCAACAGTCCTCACCTTCTTACCATCAATCTCATCCACATGTAGAAACGCGCCTTTTTTCCCCACACTGCACGGACGAAAGCTATTAAACAAAAAGAACCGCTCAAAAAGAGCAGTTCTTTAGAAAAACAAAGCGTCTTATTCGTCTTTGCTGTCTTTTAGTTTAAAGCTTGACCATGGTTTCAAGAAATCCAGTAGAAACAGTTCATCTGCAGCAATTTTTCCTACGACATTGACACGGCCATCATTCTTCATTTCTTTCAATGCGATCTGAGTTTCACCTTTGTATTGCCCATAACCGACGTTATCGATCAAAATATCACCGCGAGTCATATCATGGGTATCATGTGCTGGGAATGGCTTATCTTTGTAGTAAATTCGAGTCATCGTCGACCGCAAAATATATTCTGAGCGATCCCCGCGATAACCATGAAGATTATCAAACAAACAGATGCGTTCATCTTCCGTGATTCCTTCAGCAACATCTACTTTTAAGGTAGGATAGTCCGCATTGAAGGCTTCTGCCATTGCAGCTAACTCTTTTTCTGATGCATAGGCATTTCCCACTGAAATATCATCGATTAATCCTGTCAAAACCAAATGTTTGACTTGAGTAGCGATTGGCAGATCACGATGATCTTCCAACGAACAAAGCCCATCTTGTGTTGGCCAAGGACCAAATGTTGCCTCGTGAGAATTCACAAAAGCCATTGTGTTCAAGTTGTAACGACGGAACTTTTCTGAGCAATACACAAAATGGTCATAACCCAAACCTGAATATCGATGAGGGTAAAAATTGTGAGAGCCTAATAAATTATTCGTATTTGGCGAATAACTCATGATATTGTCTACGTAGTTTGTCCCACTGCTCATATTGATCTCAATTTTGATGCCATAAGGATTACGCGTCATACGCGCTTCTTCGGCACCGGTAAAACCGATATCCAAACGGACACCATAAGCACCCATTTCATCAAAGAATGAAAGATCATCATACGAGATCTCTAATTGATCAAAGAGACCAGGATTGATGTCCACCATGACTTCCATTCCTAATTGATTGGCATAATCCACTACCTGCTTGAAATCTGCCAATACTTTTTCTTTATCATCTTCGATTTGCAGCAAACTTGTAAACACACGCTTAAAGCCGTATTTGTGTGCTAAATCAAGATAAGCCTTGTCTTTCTCAAACGTTGATCGTTCTGGATAAACTGAAATACCTAATTTTCCCATCCGTCAAACCTCCTAAAAATTCTATCCGTTTTTTGTTCATGAATCCTCTTTCATTATAGCAAACAACCGATAAGTGGTCTACACCTTTCCTATTGGTTTTAATAGATACCTGCTTTTCACTCCAGCTAAATTTTGATATGATAAAGACAGTCTAGTAATGAAAGGATCTTACTCAAATGAAAAAAATGATACTAACGTTGGCGGCAGCAACTAGCCTCTTTCTATTAACTGCCTGCAATGATACAACAACTACTTCTAGTTCTTCGGATAAAACAACCACATCAGAATCAGTAGACTTAAATTCTCTGGAACTGCCGCAGTTGTCTACTGAAGTAAAAGAAAATGAAGATCTTGTTGCACTTGAGACCACAGAAGGCACGATCAAAATCAAATTATTCCCAGAAATTGCACCAAAAGCTGTCGAAAACTTTATGACTCATGCCAAAAATGGCTACTACGATGGCTTGACTTTCCATCGAATCGTCGAAGATTTTATGATCCAAGGCGGCGACCCTAACGGTGACGGAACTGGTGGAGAAAGCATTTGGGGCAAAGGGTTTGGCGAGGAAATATCCAAACAGCTTTACCATATCCGCGGCGCGTTATCGATGGCAAAATCCAGCGCTCCCAACAGCCAAGGAAGTCAATTCTTTATTGTTCAAAACCATGATGATGTCTCTGATGGACGAGCAATCCAATTTTATCCTCAAAAAATCATTGACGCCTACAAAGATGGTGGTGCTCCGACACTAGATGGTAAGTACACAGTCTTTGGTCAGGTCATTGAAGGAATGGAGGTCGTAGACAAAATTGCCAAAGCCGAAACGACCGGTGAGGCGAATAGCAACGGAGAAGACTCTACGCCAAAAGATCCTGTCAAAATCAAATCCATCAAGATTTTACAAGAAGCTAAGTAAGCAAAAAAGACCAATGCCTTTGAAAATTTCCCTTAAAGGCACTGGTCTTTATTTTATTTTTGTTCTCCAACAATAAAGGTAAATTCACACTCCGCTGCTTTTTTTCCTTCCACAGTTGCCACAGCATTGGCTGTCCCTACAGAACCTTTGATTTTTGTAATCTCAAAAACAAGTTTCAAGGTATCGCCGGGAACAACTTTTTGACGGAATTTTGCTTTGTTGATCCCGCCAATATAAGCAGTTCTTCCCTGAAATTCATCCGATTTCAAAATCAAGATCGAACCTGCTTGTGCCAATGTTTCTAAAATCAACGCTCCTGGCATCACTGGATTTCCTGGAAAATGTCCTTGGAAAAAATCTTCATTGATCGTCACATTTTTCGTGGCAATGATCTTCTTCCCTGACTCAATCTCATCAACGTAATCGATATAAATGATCGGATAGCGATTTGGAATCAAGTCCATGACTTCTGTTTCTGTCAATAGTTTTTTCATGGGGTTCCCTTCCTTGCTTAAAAAAATATTATAGTTTGATTATCAAAGTATCATAGTTCTTATTTTTTCGCAACTAAATATTTATTAAGAAAAAAATAGTTTGACAATCAAACAATTATGAATAATAATTAGAAATCATGATAGTGGGACCCACTATCGATCGTCATTATTGATTATTATGCAAACTATTAAGGAGTGGAATTATGAGTTTCTTAACTGGAAAAAAAGTTGTCGTGATGGGCGTAGCCAACAAACGCAGTATCGCTTGGGGCTGTGCGCAAGCGCTAAAAGAACAAGGTGCTGAAGTCATCTATACGTATCAAAACGAACGCATGAAAAAACCTCTTGAACGGCTACTAGAGGAAAATGAGTATACGGTTGAATGTGATGTTGCAAATGATGAGAGTATCGCGAAAGCTTTTGAAACCATCAAAGACTATGCAGGCGAAATCCATGGCGTCGTCCATGCTGTCGCTTACGCCAACAAGGATGATCTTTCAGGTGATATTTTAAATATATCAAGAGATGGCTATGCACTAGCACAAGATATCAGCAGCTATTCATTGATCGCTGTTACTAAATATGCCAAACCCCTCTTGGCAGAAAATGCCGGAATCGTTACCTTAACCTATT
This sequence comes from Enterococcus sp. ARL09-542, assembly GCF_005234805.1. Lineage (NCBI taxonomy): Bacteria > Bacillati > Bacillota > Bacilli > Lactobacillales > Enterococcaceae > Enterococcus > Enterococcus sp. ARL09-542. The sequence continues at coordinate 69,505 of NZ_QPQX01000002.1, read as the reverse complement.
TAGGTTCAGAACGTGCTGTACCCAACTATAACATGATGGGGATTGCTAAGGCTGCTCTCGAATCAAGCGTTCGCTATTTAGCTGCAGAATTATCCCCGCAAAAAATCCGGGTCAACGCCATCTCTGCAGGCGCAATCAAAACACTGGCTGTGACAGGTGTAAAAGATTATCAAAAGCTGATCCAATTATCTGAAGATCGCACTCCTGATCATGTTGGTGTGACCATCGAAGAAGTCGGCAACACATGTGCCTTTCTGATTAGTCCATTGTCTAGCGGTATCATCGGAGAAGTGATTTTTGTCGATAAAGGTGTTCACTTATCGTAATTCTATGATCACATGTACTCGTGCTCGTCTCTTGACTGGTCTATGCCAAGAGACGAGTTTTTGCTGTTTCTTTGCTAACTAATGATATCCCCTTATTTGTTCATCTTTTTACAAAAATTTAACAAGTGAATTTTGCATTTCTGTTTCTTCTCCTATAAAATAGACCTATTGATAGATGGAGGGATTTTATGTTACGACTTTTGACAGATGCTACAACGGATTCGACAGGATCCAGCTTGACGGAACCTGCCGCAAAACAATTGAATGCCTTGCAGAAATGGTGGCAAAACATTGATTGGGAGGCTATTGTTGGTATCTTGATCCAAAAAGTTCTGATGCTGCTTTTTTTGATTATTTTATTTGGTATTTTGCTGAAAATCAGCAATTATGTCATCGAACGAATTTATCGTTCCTACGAGAAAAAAGGAACCTACAATGCCAGTCGAATCAACACGATCCATGCGCTGATCCGCAATATCGTCCACTATACATTAGGTTTCTTCTTTGTATATGCGTTATTGTCAACGATTGGCGTGCCTGTTGGTTCACTCTTAGCGGGGGCTGGGATTGCTGGGGTGGCACTGGGACTAGGTGCTCAAGGCTTTATGAATGATCTGATCACTGGTTTTTTTATCATTACTGAGCAACAAATCAATGTCGGCGATTATATCCGTTTGACGAATTTGTCATTAGAAGGAACAGTTACAGCTGTCGGTATTCGAACGGTTCAGTTAAAATCCGTGGATGGGACTGTCCATTATATCCCGAATCGGAATATCACTACGATCAGCAACACTTCACGAGCCAATATGCAAGTCGTTGTAGATGTGCGTATCTTGCCATCAGAGGGCTTAGATGATATCCGGTCGATCATTGACGAAGTCAATCAAACAGTGGCTGCTGCTCACGAGGAAGAGATCCAAACGAAACCAGCAATTTTTGGTGTTGTCGACCTTGGCAACAATAATTTTGCGATCCGGACAACGATGTATGTTACCAACGGAACTCAGTGGAAACTAAAAGAAGAGTTTTTAGCGGCTTCAATCGATGCACTGACTGCTAAAGGCTACACCATTCCTAGTGCGCCAATCATTGGCGTCAATTGACCGCTTAAACGTTAAAAGCACCCCGATGATTTTTTCGGGGTGCTTTTTTATCCATTATTAGATGACTTGTAATTCGTCTGTAGGACTGGCCTCTTTTGAGATCAGCATATACCGTTTCTCTAATTCATGTGCTAGGTGATTGACAGATTTTAAGATTTCTTTTCGGGTAATGATTCCTACAAAGATATTTTCCTCATTGACGATGGGCAAAAATGCCTGATCCACTAAGAGATGAAGCATGTCTTCTAATTCGCCATCTTCTTTGATACAAGCCACATTGACTTCCATCACGTCTGCGGCCGTCAAGCCTTCTAAGTTGTCCATACTAAACCCAGTCAGGTCCATCATTCTTTCGACCACGTTCGATAAACTGATCAATCCAACAAGATGATCCTCACTATCTAGGACCGGAATCTTGGAATAGCCGACTTTCGATAAAACGAGTAACGCATGGTTTAATGGATGATTGTAAAGAACCGTTGCAACGTTTTCTGCAGGTACTAAAAAACTTTCTTGATTTTCTAATAATATTTTTTCTACTGTTTGACCAATCAATCTGAATGCCTCCATTTCACAGCTACTTTTCTATTTTACTAGAAAAATCAAAAAGATATCGTAAAACTGCTTATTTATAATGAATTTTTTACTTTTGATTTCGCTTTCTTAGCGCTCAAAAATAAAATGCAAATCAGCGATTTCATTAAACGTACGATCATAATATTGAACGATCCACTGCTTTTCAGTACTTTCTATGATGGCAAAACTTTTGATTTGAATAGGTCCCCGCGGTTGAGAAATACTGCCCGGATTCAAGAATAGGCGATGCCCCACCTTCTCACAAGCAATCTGGTGGGTGTGACCAAATACAGCAATTGATGCATCAGCTTGTTGTGCTTGAAGTCCGAGTGTTGTCACGCCAAAACGAACATCTGCCAAATGACCATGGGTCACATAAATCGTGTCGAGAGGCGTTTTGATAATCTTTGTATCCTCGTATTCCGGACTGTAATCACAATTTCCGCCAACCACTTGATAGGTTTGCCAAAGGGGATCGCTTGGTTGCAGTTCCGAATCTCCACAATGGATAAAGGTATCCACTTTCCCAGAAAATTCTGCTAGCAAATCAACGAGAATTTGACGATCGCCATGGTTATCGCTAACGATTAAATATTTCATGCTTGTTCTCCTTCCAACCACTCTTGCCATACATTGCGTAGTTTCGCGATGGCTTGACCACGATGACTCACTTGATTCTTTTCTTCTCCACTCATTTCAGCAGCCGTTTTATCTGAACCAACAGGGATAAACAATGGATCGTAGCCAAAACCGTTCTCTCCCCGAGGAATGCGGCCAATTCTGCCTGGCCAATCGGCAGCGACTACGAGACTTTCTTTGTCAGGAGCTGCAAAGACCAATGTACAATGGAATTGTGCTGTTCGTTGTTCATCTGGGATATCAGTTAATTCGTACAACAATTTGGCATTATTTGCAGCATCGCTTTTTTGTTCACCCGCAAAACGTGCCGAGTAAACACCGGGTCTACCACCTAATGCATCCACTTTTAAGCCCGAATCGTCCGCTAGAACAGGTCGCCCAAGAATTTTTGCAATCGTTTCTGCCTTCAGCCGAGCATTTTCTTCGAAAGTCGTTCCTGTTTCCTCAACATCAGGTAATGCGGGATAATCTTTCAATGTCCGAACGTCATAGCCAGCAGCACCAAAAACTGCGGTGAATTCTCGTGCTTTGCCAGGATTACCAGTGGCAATCACGATCGTCTTCTCAGGAATAACGTATTGGGGCTGTTCTTGGATCAGCAATGCTTCTTTTTGATAGGCAATCAGCTCTTCAATGGCTGTCTTGCCATAAATCAGCATTTCGTTCAATTGCTGACCATCAAATGTCGCTTCTTCCCCAGTTCCTTGAATCTCAATGAAACGGCCTGACTCTGTCATTACGAGATTCATATCTACAGCAGCCGCAGAATCTTCTTCGTAGTCTAAATCAGTGACACAAGTGTTATCAGGTAAAATTCCTACGCTGATGGCAGCAAGATGTTCTTTAATAGGATCTTCCGTTAGCTCATGGTTGGTCAATAATTGATCGATCGCCAATCGCAAAGCCACAAAAGCACCGGTGATACTAGCTGTTCGAGTGCCCCCATCCGCTTGGATGACATCACAATCGACTACAATGCTACGTTCACCTAACTTTTCCAAGTCTACCACTGCCCGTAACGAACGAGCGATTAGTCGCTGGATCTCCATTGTCCGACCAGACAGCTTTCCTTTTGCACTTTCTCGACGATTACGGGTATTCGTTGCTCGCGGCAGCATGCTGTATTCTGCCGTCACCCAGCCTTTCCCTGAGTCCCGTAAAAAAGGCGGCACTCGGTCTTCGATCGTTGCGGAACAAATAACTGTGGTATCACCAAATGAGATCACGACGGATCCTTCTGGATGTTTGAATACATTTGTTTTGATTTCTACTGGACGGATACTTCCCGCTTTTCTGCCATCATGGCGCATTTAATTTCCTCCTAATGTGATATGTTGCGAATGGACCGGTACATTCAACCATTCGTTCGCAATTTCATCAAATAATTTTGTTGAACCTGTCGTATAAAAAAAATATTCCGGTTCTTGGGTCATTTGGCTTGTATTGGCAATAGCAAAGTAGTCCAACAGCATGCTGACTTCACCCACTGTTTCTGCACCGGAATCAATCAGCTGGATCTGGCTCCCCATCTCGTTCTGGATTAAAGACCGCAACAAAGGATAATGAGTACAACCCAAAATCAACGTATCTAATTTCTTATTTTTGAGGGGGCGCAGTGTTTCGGCAACGATTTTTTTGGCAACCGATGATTGCGCTTGATTGCTTTCAACGATAGGCGCGAATTTGGGACAAGCCAAGCTAACTACCACAGAACGAGGTGATTTAAGCTTGATTGCTTCTTCATACGCATTGCTCTTAATAGTACCCGCAGTTCCAATGACACCGATCTGTTGGTTTTTTGTTGCTTTGACAGCAGCTCGAGAGCCAGGCAGTATGACTCCGATTACCGGAATCGATAATTTTTCTTTGATTTCTTCTAATGCGACAGCCGTAGCCGTATTACAAGCAATCACCAACATTTTGATGTTTTGCTGCAATAAAAATTCGGTCATCTGCCATGTATACTCGATGACTTGTTCTGCCGGACGCGGCCCATAGGGACAGCGTGCAGTATCACCAAGATAAATAATATGTTCATTGGGCAATTGCTTAATCGCTTCTTTAACAACGGTCAATCCGCCAACACCAGAATCGATAAAGCCAATGGGTTGTTTATTTGTCATAGTTGTCCATCCTTTTTAATGAAAGAAAGAAATTTGTCTAAGTTCCATTTTGGACTTTTTTTACTGATTTTTCAAGTATTGCTTTATCCAAGAAAACAATGAACCTATTGCGGTCAAAAAAAGATCCGAAAACCTCCGATGCTCTGGCTACTCTCGTCCAAGGAAAGCAACTGCATGACATCAAAGGTCATTCGGATCTAGTAATCACTGTTTCTATGCAGCCTCAAGAAATCAGTAATTATACTGACGTGCTTCCAAGAAGCGAGAAAGCAGCGATAAGGCATAGCAGACGATGAAGTACAGCACAGTCATCGCAAGAAACATTGGCAATACATAATTGGTATTTTGTCCATAAATAATTCGAGCATGGTGAGTCAGTTCTGGAAGTGAAATAATCACTGCCAATGACGTATCTTTGATCAATGAGATCAATTGACTAACGATCGAAGGCAGCATGGCTTTAAAAGCTTGCGGCATCACAATGCTTCGCAACACTTGGACATAACTCAAACCGGTAGACAAACCAGCCTCCATTTGCCCTTTCGGTACGGCATTAAGCCCCGCTCGAAAAATCTCTGAGAGCATGGCAGATTCAAAAATCGTCAATGCCACAACTGCAGACCAGAAAATATTGAAACGAATACCGATCTGCGGCAATGCAAAGTACGTGAAGAAAATAATCAGCAGCAACGGCAGGTTTCGAATCACATCGATCACTACACCTAAAATCTTTGAAAAGAACGGAATGTTAGTGAAACGCAAGACTCCTGCAAGGCCGCCAATCAGAAAACTAAAGATGATCGATAAGACGGAGACTTCGATCGTTACTCGGAGACCGTCGATCAAAAACCGAAGATTGATGGCAGAAAAAGCTTCGAAAAATTCCATTTAGTGTCTCCTTTCTATGAGCGTACAGCCCAACGTCTTTCAAGATAAACCATTAAATAGGATAATGGTAATGTGATAATCAAATAAAAGATTCCGACAATAATATAGGTGTCGAAAGTATTAAAGGTTTCACTGGCAATCAAGTCACCTTGATACATAATGTCAAGACCAGCTACCATTGCTAAAATCGATGAATTTTTGACCAAGTTGATAAACTGATTTCCTAGTGGCGGAACAACGATTTTAAAAGCCTGCGGTAAAATAATGTAGCGCATGGCCTGGCTGTAAGTGAATCCAGAGGACAAAGAAGCCTCCATCTGCCCTTTAGGAACTGTCTGGATTCCAGAACGAATCGTTTCTGCAATAAACGCAGACGTATAGATGGTCAAGCCGATCGTTCCCGCTTGAAATCCATCAAAAGTCACCCAATACATCGGCACCACGACATAAAAGAACATCACGATGATCAACAAAGGAATATTTCGGAAAAACTCGACATACGCTTTAGCGATCCCTTTGACCCATCGATTGGTAGACAGCTGAAATATCGCCATCAATGTACCAATCACTAAACTAAAGAATAAAGCCAGTAAACTGGAGAAAATCGTATATTTGAAACCAGAAAAAAACTGGTCGCCGTAAGTTTGAAACAATTCAAGCATGCAAATTTCCTCCTTTAATCAACTTTCCCAGATGCATCATCAGGGAACCATTTCTGATAAATTTCATCATACGTACCGTCTTCATGCATTTCTTTCAATGCCTGGTTGACGGCTTTCAAGAAAGGCTCTTGTCCTTTATCGATAGCTATTCCGTAAGGTTCATTTGTAAATGTACCGCCAACTAAATGATAGTTGGGATTTTCACTGGCCATCCCCAATAAGATCGCATTATCTGTCGTCATCGCATCGCCTTGTCCTGACTGTAATGCAGTAAAGGCTTCGGCATAATTTTCTAACTCCAAGATTTTTGCTTCCGGCGCTGCCTTGCGGATATTGATCGCTGATGTCGATCCCTTGACGACTAAAACCGTCGTATTGGCATTTAAATCTTCGATTCCCTGAATCGGGCTATCTTTGGCTACTAATAAAGATTGTCCAGCATCGAAATAAACATCAGAAAAATCTACTTGTTTCTTCCGTTCATCCGTGATGGTCATCGTAGCGATGATTGCATCGATATTGCCATTTTTTAATAGCGGAATTCGAGTTTTTGATGTGACTTCGACAAAAATAGCACTTCCGTCACGTCCTAAAATATGCTCAGTGATTGCTTTAGCGATATCGATATCAAATCCGCGGACTTCAGCTGTCGCAATATCCATCAATCCAAATAATCGGGTATCATTCTTGACTCCCCAGATGATTTGGTTGCTTTCTTTGCTGCTCGCTAACACATCACGTTCTGCAGCACTTTGGCCTTTACAAGCAGAAAAGGTCATGAGCGCGAATACAAGGAGCAGCACTGTACTGATTTTTTTGCTCATAGCTACTTTCCTCCTAATGATTGGTTACCTTGCTTAAGAATTGTTTGGCCCGTTCGTCTCTTGGGTTTTCAAAGAAGCCATCGACGTCGCGACGATCTTCTAATACTTGGCCTTCTGCCATGAAAACGATCCGGTCGGCTACTTCACGGGCAAAACTCATCTCATGAGTCACCACGATCATGGACATGCCTTCACTGGCGATTTTTTTCATCACGTCTAAAACATCACCGATCATTTCTGGATCCAGTGCAGAAGTTGGCTCATCGAAAAGCAACATTTCTGGTGTCATGGCTAATCCTCGGGCAATAGCCACCCGCTGTTGTTGTCCGCCAGACAACATGGATGGATAAGAATCTTTTTTGTCCAGCATGCCTACACGGTTCAACAGTTTTTCGGCTAAGGCAATCGCTTCTTGTTCATTTTGTTTTAATACTTTAATGGGAGCCAAAGTGATGTTTTCTAACACGGTTTTATTGGGGTAAAGATTGAAATGCTGGAAGACCATTCCGATGTTTTTTCTAATCTCTGTCAATTTGACATCTTTACTGAAAAGATCTTTGCCATTGATCAGTAAGTGACCAGAAGAAATCGTTTCTAATCCATTGATTGTGCGAAGCATCGTGCTTTTTCCGGATCCTGAAGGACCAATCACAACAACGACTTCACCTTTTTCAAATTCAATATTTATGTTTTTTAATGCATGGAATTTGCCATAGTACTTTTCCACGTCTTTAAATTCTATCATTGCCATTCATTCACACTCCAAGTCTATATTTAAAAATAAATGAGTAATTGAAAAGATTTGATTCATATTATAGCTCAAAATTTTTCTATTTGTAAAGGTAGTTTTAATTTCCACATCATCCCCAAAGAAAAACCTTCATTATTTTAACCTCATGTTAGGTTTTTGTCCATCGTTTTTTTTCGACCCTTAGTAGAACAAGTTGTTTCTTTTGGAAAAACAAGGTAAGATGAACTATATATTGAATTTAGAGGTGGATGAAACGTGAACACAATATTAACCGGAGACCGGCCTACAGGGCAACTTCATTTAGGGCATTATGTCGGCTCATTAAAAAAACGAGTTGAGATGCAAGACGACCCTAACAATCAACTTTATATCATGATCGCTGATATGCAAGCATTGACAGACAATGCCAAAAATCCACAGAAAGTGTCAGAAAATATCTTGCAAGTGGCACTTGACTATTTAGCGATTGGTCTCGATCCGACCCGCTCGACTTTATTTATTCAATCACAAATCCCTCAGTTGTCGGAACTAACCATGTATTACTTGAATTTAGTCAGTGTGGCACGGGTTCGCCGCAATCCGACCGTCAAAGCCGAGATCGAACAAAAGAAATTTGGGGAAGGTGTCCCAACTGGATTCTTCATCTACCCTGTCTCACAAGCAGCAGATATCACTGCTTTCAAAGCCAACTTAGTTCCTGTCGGTGAAGATCAAAAACCAATGCTAGAACAAACACAAGAAATCGTTCATAGCTTTAATTCTATCTATAGTGACGTATTGGTGGAACCTAAAGCAGTTCTTCCGCCTAAAGGAATGGGACGTTTACCTGGTATCGATGGAAATGGTAAAATGAGCAAATCATTGAACAACGGAATCTATTTGGCAGACAATGCGGATATCGTTCAAAAGAAAGTCATGAGCATGTACACTGATCCAAATCATATCCATGTAGCAGATCCTGGCCAAGTCGAAGGCAATATGGTCTTTACTTATTTAGATGTCTTTGGCAAAGATTTAGAAAAAATTGCTGCATTGAAAGAGCACTATCGTCAAGGCGGTCTAGGCGATGTAAAAATCAAACGCTATCTGATCGATGTCTTAGAAGAAGAATTTGCTCCGATCCGTCAGCGACGAGAAGAATTTGCTAAGGACCCGGCTGAAGTCATGAACCTCTTAAAAAAAGGCAGCGAAAAAGCAGAACAAGTCGCAGCACAAACCTTGGCAGAAGTGAAAGAAGCAATGGGGATCAACTACTTTGCATAAATATGAACAACCAACAAACCCACCAGTATGCTTGGTGGGTTTGTTTTTAATTACTATCTTTTATTTAAAGATCCCTAAATAAAAAAGCGAACTGCTCAACTACCATTGACATGTGAGCAAACACCATTCGAGAACATTTTTCTCAATCACGACAGAATCGCTTTCTATCAAAAAGAAGCTACCATCACGAGTAAGAACTTAGACCGGAAAATATTCCCCAGGATGACTTTGAAGCGAGAAAACGATCGGTGCATATAAGTAAGGAATAAATTTATACCCATTGATCAATGCGCGATACTCTTTTTCATTGACCCACTTTGCTGCAGCAACTTTTTCTTACTGCAAACAAAGTTCAGGGTTAGCGCCGGTCCATTGAACAAAATAGAGTTCATTCCAGCCTTCTTCAAATTTCACTGTTAAACGACTAGGGATTTTCTCTAAAGAAAGTGTCATCCCTAACTCTTCTAATAGTTCCCTTTCTGCCGCTTGATAACAGCTTTCACCAGCTTTGACGGTCCCGCCAGCAGGATAATCCCAATAACTAGGCCAGCCTTTTTTTGTGGATTGTCGTTTTTGAATCAGTAATTCTCCGGCTTCATTAAACAATAAAACAGACACCACAACTCGGTAGCCGTCATTAGGAACTGGCGTATCCCGCAACATCGTCGCAGCTGTTGGCTGCTTTTGTGCATCGTAAACCGTCAGTTGTTCCATCAATCGATCCTTTCTTCCATAAAATAAAACTGGAAAAGCAACTCTTCGAGCTGTGGTTATCCATGAGAATATTTACTCTATCCATTATAAAAAAAATTGTAGCATAGCAAGGGAGAACACCTTCCCCCTGCAAATGCTACAATCTTGCTGATTCCTCAAGATCACTCTTTTTTTATGTCACTGTTTCCTATCACAGCAATGGGACTAACGAATTTCTACTTGTAGTGATTCTTCTAGCACACGTGTGATCTTCGACATTGCTTGATTGATTTCTTCATCTGTCAATGTCGCTTCAGGATTAGCAAAAGTCAATCGATAGGCCATTGATTTTTTATTGCTATCGATGTTCTTTCCTTGGTACACATCAAATAGATGAATGTCCGTCAAGAAACGGCCTGCTGCTTGTTCAATGGTTTGCAGGATTGTTTGGTTCGACGTCTTCTCATCCACCAACAGTGCAATATCCCGGTTAACTGATGGGAATTTCGAAACTGCTTGATAAATGAGCGCTGCATTTTCAGTTGCTATCAAACGATCCAAGTCCAATTCAGCAACATATGTCTCAGTCAGATCATAGGCTTTTGCTGTACTTGGATGGACTTGGCCTAGGTAACCGATCACTTCATCCTGTAAGAGGATAGCAGCGGCTCTGCCTGGATGAAGTTCTTTGATTGCTGTTGTCTTATCATAAGTAATCTGATCCGTAAGAGAAAGACTTGCAAACAAGTTTTCCAAGATCCCCTTAATATGATAGAAATCGACTTTTTGTTCAGCTTCTTGCCAATCTTTTTCGGTGATGGCGCCAGTGATGGCTAGTCCTAGATGATTGTTTTCTGTTGGTAGCTCCCGAGGGTCATCACTTGTTTTGTAAAAGACGCGCCCCACTTCGTACAACGCAACATTGGCATTTTTGCGGGCCAAGTTATAGGCAATGTCGTCCAGCAGTCCTGAAAGTAGATTCATTCTTAAGACACCACGCTCTTCTGTCATTGGCCAATCCAGACGGGTAACCTGACTCTCTAACCAACAAAATTGACGGGCTTTTTCTTCGGTTGTCAATGCATAGCTGATAGCTTCACTCACACCATTTCCTTCTAGGAGTGTTCGTACTTTGCGAGTCAAGCGTTGTTCTTTGGTTAAGCTCCCCGCAACTGTCTCACCACTTGGAAGTGTCGATGGCAGACGGTCATAGCCATAGATACGGGCGACTTCTTCAATGATGTCAGCTTCGATCTGAATATCCCAACGTCTAGGTGGCACCACAACTTGATAGGTACCTTCATTTTCTTGGTAGCCAAAACCTAAGGCGTCAAAAATCTCATTGGCTTCGGCAATCGTGATTTGTGTTCCTAAGTAGCGATTGATCCGATCTAATGTGATCGTGACTTGAACATCCTTAGGGGTCACTTCAGCGCCTTTGACAGCACCTTGTAGAACTGTACCGCCAGCTAGCTCCGCAATCATAGCAGCGGCTGCATCACAAGCCTCCGCGATCGCAGCCTGATTGATACCCTTTTCGAAACGGGAAGATGACTCACTGCGCAAATTGAATTTTTTAGACGTCAAACGAATCGCTAGGGGGTCAAACAAGGCGGCTTCTAAAGCAACAGTTGTGGTATCTTGTGTGATTTCTGAATCTAACCCACCCATGACACCAGCTAAAGCGACTGGTTCTTTTCCATTAGTGATCACAATGTTCTTATCATCTAGCGTTCGTGTCTCTCCGTCCAAAGTGACCAACGTTTCTTGCGGTTTGCCACGGCGAACGACGATTTCTTGGCTGCCCAATTTTTGATAATCGAATGCATGAAGGGGTTGTCCAAACAGCAGCAAAATATAGTTGGTAATATCAACGACATTGTTGATTGGTCGAATGCCTTCATTCATCAAACGGTTTTGCAACCATTGCGGACTTGGTGCAATCGTTACGTTTTCAATGATCCGAATTTGATAGGCTGGCGCATCCTTTTGATTTTCTACGCTGACTTTGATCTTGTCTGCGGCTTTCACAGCACTTTCATTCAGTTGAATGGTCTCAAATTTTGGTGTTTGTCGATAAATGGCTCCTACCTCGTAAGCGACCCCCCGCATACTTAAGGCATCGGCCCGGTTTGGAGTGATCGACAACTCGATGATGGCATCATCCATATCGAGATAGGGAAAGACTTCCTTCCCCACTTCGGCATCGGTAGGCAAGTAATAAATACCCTCCGCATATTCTTTAGGGATCACACTATCAGAATAGCCTAATTCCTGCAGCGAACAGATCATCCCATTGGATTGTTGTCCGCGCATCTTGCCTTTCTTGATTTTGACATTGCCCGCGATCCGTGAACCTGGGAGTGCCACAATCACTTTGATGCCGCTTTTGATATTCGGCGCACCGCAAACGATTTGTGATAATTCAGATTCACCGATATCTACTTGGCAGATCGATAAGTGATCTGAATCTGGATGTGGCACACATTCTTTGACTTCCCCAACAACGATTTTCTTCAATCCCGCTGCTGGCATTTCGATTCCTTCGACTTCGATCCCTGTGACTGACATTTTATCTGCCAGCTCGTTTGGTGAGATCTCAGAAAGGTCAAGATAGTCATTTAACCATTTGTAAGATACTAACATATTTATTCCCCCTTGAACTGACTGATGAAACGTACATCATTTTGATAGAAATTCCGAATGTCGTTGACGCCATAGCGCAACATCGCAACCCGGTCAGGTCCTAAACCAAATGCAAAACCTGAGTATTCTTTGGAATCGATCCCGGACATTTCCAATACATTCGGATGTACCATTCCAGCGCCTAAAATCTCGATCCAACCGGTGTGTTTGCAGACATTACAGCCGGCTCCCCCACATTTGAAACAGCTGACATCTACTTCTACTGAAGGCTCTGTAAATGGGAAGTAGCTTGGACGCAAACGAATGCTGCGATCAGCCCCGAACATTTTTTGCATCATGACTTCTAGTGTCCCTTTAAGATCACCCATCGTCACATTCTTATCGATTACGAGTCCTTCAATCTGATGGAACTGATGACTGTGAGTCGCGTCGTCGGTGTCTCTCCGGAATACTTTTCCTGGTGAAATCATTCGCAATGGCCCTTTGCTGAAATCATGTTTTTCCATGGTACGAGCTTGCACCGGTGAAGTGTGTGTCCGAATCAAGACTTCATCTGAAATATAAAAAGTATCTTGCATGTCTCTTGCTGGATGATCTTTTGGCAAGTTCATTCGTTCAAAATTGTAGTGATCTTTTTCGACTTCGAATCCTTCAACCACTTGATAGCCCATCCCCACAAAAATATCTTCGATTTCTTCCATGATTTGCGTCAAGACATGACGGGTCCCTTGTGGCATCCGCTTGCCAGGCAATGTCACATCAATCGATTCTTCAGCCAATGCCTTTTCTAGTGCGGCTGCTTCTAATGAAGTTTTTGCTTCCTCAATCGCTTGTGTAATCGCATCCCGGATCTCATTGGCATAGCTGCCGACTTTTGGACGCTCTTCTGCTGACAACTCTTTCATTCCCCGCAAAACTTCCGTGATGGGTCCCTTTTTACCAAGGACATCCACACGAATTTGATTCAATTCATTGATTGAACGGCTTTCTTTGATCTTTGAAAGCGTTACTTCTTTCAATGACTCTAGTTTCTCTTGTAAAGACATGTTTTTCCTCCTTATTCTTTGTGAATAGCTGATAAGTCAAGACGAAAAAAAGACCCCGTTCCTAAAAAAGGAACGACGTCTCGTGTTACCATCCTCATTCGTGGACAAAGTCCACGCACTCACTTCTACTAACGACAGCAGGACTGCCGACTGATTCTTGTTCAGTAAGCTCCAGAAATGAAATTCATTTTTCGAATACAGAACTTGCTTTCAGTCTATGACAAGTCTCCCTTTCCTGTTTCAGCCAAACTACTAGTTTCCATCAACGCTTTTTAACTATTCGATTGACCTTAGTGTACCTAATTATTTGCCAGAAATCAACTGCATTCTTCTTCTCTGACCCAAGTTTCTGCCCAGCGCTTCACACTCATCATACTTTTTTCAAGTGCGACCCCTTTTGGTGTTAAACAGTAAAGATTGTTTTCTTTGCAGACGATTTCTTCACGTTCTAATTCTTTCAAGCGCTCCACCAATACCCGATCGCTCACTTGGGGGATTTTTTTGGCAAGATCCACAAACCGTTGTTTGCCATCTTCAAGAAGCACATCAATGATCAAGCCATTCCACTTTTTCCCTAGAATCGAAAAAGCTTTTTCAAATTTAGGACAAAGGGCGTAATCTGTTTCCACTTTTATCATTTTCTATCACCTCTTTGCATCATTATAGCACATCGCTTACGAATTGTAAGGAATCCCGTTCGAGGGCCTACCATTCGATTATTTTCTTAGCGGCTAGTAAAACCAGATATGTCTCAGTCACAGGTTTCTGCAAAGCTTGTTCTAACGCTTGGCAATACAGTTTTAGCTGTCCAAAATACCGATCCCGCATGCGCTTTTCAATCTGTGCTTCACTGCCAAATACAGCATCCGTCTTAAAATCATACAAAATGATTCGATCTGGCAACTCCACATAGCCATCAATAATCCCGTGGATCAATAATTCGGCATCTGGTTCATCAAATCCTTCAAAAATAGTGGCAGCTTCTTTTAGCATTGAAAATGGCTGCTCCCGTTTTACCTGTGTTGCATACTTGATCAAAGTTTGCCCCACGGCTGTTTGATAGAACCACACGATGCTCGCTTGATCAATTTTGTCGGCAACATCTTTCGTAAAGAGCTGACGTTCAACCAATTCATCGATAAAAGCTGCTAAGGATGCTTCCGTCGGTACTTCAGTCAGCGGCAGCATTTGCATAACTAGATGCGTAGCACTCCCGATCGAAGCAGCTTGCGGTTTTTGTTCTTGTAAAAAACGCGGTTTAGCTAATTCAGTCTCAACATAACGAAAGCGCTGAGGTGCCAATTTTTGATCCGCGGAATGCCATTCCAGTAAAGTAATATCTTGATCGTCCGGATCATTATATAGACGTTTTAACTCTGAGACCGACTGATAGCTGGTGGTTTGAGTCGCTTTGCTGTAAGGATACTGATAGTCTAAACGGTTCAGCAATCTTTCTGGGGCTGTAGTACTTGGTGTCGGAGCCACAACTGCCTCTGTTGGCGGCTGCACCTGCAATTGCTGATCAATCTGATCCTGATTCCACCAATGGATCTGGAATCTTGCAGGATGATGGATCGTCATTTTTCGTTCACTGGCATCAGTAAAAAACTGCTCCATCTCTGGATGACGAATCAATGTCAAACCGACCCAATCCATTAGACTGCCTCTTGCAACTAAACGTAAAGCCGGGTCAAGGACTGTCTGACTTTGTGTCAACCCCGCTTGCCAAGCTTTAAAGGCTGCCTGCCGATCCTTATAAGAACCAACTAAATACAGTTTCTGCTCGGCCCGTGTCAATGCTACGTATAGTTTACGCATTTCTTCAGAGAGGGCTTTTTTCAAACGAACTTGTTTGATGGCTTGAAAAGGAATCGTTTCATATTTGATATTTTCCGAAGCATCGATATATTGGATACCTGCGCCAAGTTGTTCTTCAAAAATATAACGCTTTTGAAAGTCTTGGTAATTGAAAAATTTCGTTGTATCCAATAAGAAAACAACGGGAAACTCCAACCCTTTACTAGCATGGACAGTCATGACCCGCACAGCATTTTCAGCTGGCGTCGCCAACGGTTCTGCCAAATCTTTATCTTTTTCTTGCATTTTTTCAATAAACCGAATGAATTGATACAATCCTCGGAAACTGCTTTTCTCATATTTCTCTGCTCGGTGGATCAATGCAATCAAATTGGCATAGCGCTGTTGCCCTGCTGGCAAGCCAACCACGTAATCCAAGTAAGCCGTTGTATCATAAATATCCCATAATAAATCAGGGATCGGCAGTCTGCGAGCTGCTTCCCGCCAACGATTCAATTCGCTTAAAAAATCATCCACTCGTTTGCTTAAAGCGGAAACAGTCCCCTTTTGGTTGTCTTGATAAGTCAAGACCGCTTTGTAAAACTCACTGGTACGATCCGCTAGCCGAATCTCTGCTAGTTCGTCTTCCGTTAGCCCTACCATAGGTGAACGGAGAACAGCCACTAATGGAATGTCCTGATAAGGATTATCAATGATTTGCAACAATGCGATCATTGTTTGGATCTCTGTTGCTTGAAAATAGTTCTGGGCATCATTGACTTCCAGAGGAATCCCGAATTTTTTGAAAACATCTAAGATGACCAAATTATTTTTGCGGGTAGGAGTCAGTAAAACGATATCCTGATAAGTGACTGGACGTTCTGCCCGTCTTTTTTTATCATAGATCATAAATTGGGATTGGATCAGTTCTTGAATTTTGATTGCGGTGACGTGAAGTTCTCCTTCCGTTTTGTCTTCAATCAAATTCGTAGTACTTTCAGCTTCTTTTTCATAGAGCAAAAGTTCCGGAATGAATGCGTCGCTTTCAGGAAAACTCGGAAATCCCGGAACTAAAGCCGCTGCGTCATCATAAGGGATCTGTCCAACTTGTTCGTCCATCAATTGTTGAAAAACCAAGTTCGTAAAATCAAGCACTTCGCGGCGCGAACGGAAATTTTCTGCTAAAACGATTCTTCGTCCCCCGTTTTGATGTTCAAATGCCAAATATTTTTCTATAAACAAAGTGGGGTCTGCTAAGCGAAATGAATAGATCGATTGTTTGACATCCCCTACCATGAACATGTTTCCATGGTCTCCTGAAACTTGCCGAACCCAATACAGAATCGCTTCTTGCAGTCGATTGATATCCTGATACTCATCCACGAGCACTTCTTCAAATTTATCGCGGTAATAAACAGAAGCATCGCTGCCTGTGCCATCACCCAATAAGATTTTCAACGTGAAATGTTCCAAATCATTGAAATCCAACAACCCTTTTGCTAGCTTGCGGGCTTGAAAAGCAGTCAAAAACTCTTTGGTCATCTCTGCCATAGTCGCAACGATCGGTTCAGATAGTTGCAGCATTTGCAGCATGTCTGCTGGTGGATAAGGAAAATATCCCTTGAGTTGTTCTAATAGTTTTTTGGCATCATCCCGCAACGGTTTGATTTCCTGTGAAAGTTCTTTTTGTTCTTCTTTCCGATAGCTTGGGTAGCGATCAAAGGTCAAATGAGTCAAGCGATCATATAAGACGGATAGATCGTCTGTTGCCAGAACTCGTTGAATTTCTTGGACTTGAGAAATCTCTGCTTGAACGAGTGCTGCTGCTTTTTCCATTAATGGTGACTGATCTGCAAATTGTTTGGCCGCTGCCAGCAAATGCTCTGCCGTTGCGGCAATTTCTACCAACGTCGGTTTGATTTGAGCCTGATAGAGGTGATTCTCCCCTAAATTGTCCGCGGCTTCATAATTTACCGCTAAACCGTCCAGCCACTTTTCTGGATCAGGGTTGGCGCGGGCAAAATCATAGAGTGACAAAATCAAATCACCAACCGTCTCATCGGAACGATCACTGGCGAAGTTTTCGGTTAATCGAAAGAAGGCTTCATCATTTGCTTCGTAGTGTGCATCTCGTAATTGTGTCCAGATTTCCTCTTTCAGCAGCAAAATCTCCGTTTCATCTGTCAGCATCCGAAATCCAGGATCCAAATCGATCAGATAATAAAAACGCCGAATGACCGTTAAACAAAAGGCATGTAGTGTTGAGATATTTGCGGTAGGTAATAATTGCAACTGCCGAACGAAATGTTGTCTTTTTTGCTCTTGGCTTTCTTGATTAATGGCCGTTTGCAGAGCTACTTGGATCCGTTCTTTCATTTCTCTTGCTGCTGCTTCGGTAAAGGTCACGATCAGCAATTCGTCGATCTGAATTCCTGCTTTTAATTTCTCGATCACACGTCGCACAAGGACGGTGGTCTTTCCTGATCCAGCTGAGGCAGAAACAAGGAGATTGTCTCCTTTATCAAAGATCGCTTGCCACTGAGTATCAGTAAATGTTTCATTTTGTGGTTTTAGAGGGATCTTAGTCATTCTCTTCCTCCTTTAATCGCTGTAAAACCTCTTCTTTCGATAAATTCTCTAGACGATGATAATTATTTTCTTGCAGCATCACATCGAAATCGCAAATACTGCGAAATGGGCAAAACTCACAGGCGCGCTTTTTGTCTTTCAGCTTATAAGACGGATTCAAGGCAATTTCGCCACTGAGAAGTTTCTCCGCACCTTGCTGCATATTTTTGCGGTTGTGCTGCCTCAACAAGCGAATCTCTTCTTCAGTGTAAAACTTGTTTTTGGCTTGTGGTGTCTTTTGGTACGTCCCGCTTTTGTCTTTGCGAATCGGAAAAACTGCCGAATTGCTGCTGTCTGACAATTCATGATCCAAAAGTGGAAACAATGAGGGTTCATCCAGAAACAACCCATCATATTTGAATTGCTTCAACCGTTCCTCTTCAGAGGATTTTTGACCATCTAAGACTGGATCATGGACATGTAAATAATAAGCCCCAGCCGGGCGCACATTTTCTGTACCAACTAGCTGCACAGCATCATTCAGCGCAACGTCTAAATAAGTGATCAACTGCATTGCTAAGCCATAGTAAGCTTCTGTCAAATCAAATTCACGACTGCTTGATTTGTAATCTACGACTGAAAGCCACTGCTCTTCTTCGGTTTTTGCTGCATCTACCCGATCGATTTTTCCTCGCACATGCAGTTTGCCCCCACTGCTTAAAGGCAGCTCGATGCCATTGATCCCTTGAGCGCCAGCGATCTGTCCAAACAGTACTTCGGTTTTTTGCGGTGAGAAGTGCATTTTTTGTCCTTGCTTCGTTAATGCCCAAGCTACTCGCTGAATCGTCTTACCTAGTTGATAACGAATAAAATTCATTCTGGCCGAACTGGACAATAATGTATAGCGGACTTCTCCAAAAATCTCTTGCAACACTTTTTCAACAAATTGGAGCCGTTGATCCATGGTCAACTGCGTCAATGAGATGTTCTCACTGATCAATACTTTGACAAAGCGATCGAGTGCATCATGGAAAAATTCACCAGTCATCGCTGAGTTAAGTCCATAGATTTCCCGCTCTTTCAAGCGTAGTCCATAACTGACAAAATATTTGTATTCACACTGGTAGAATGTCTCCAGTTGCGAGATCGAACTGTAGATGGATGGCCCATATAAAGCAACGGCTTTATCTTGAGACAACGGGACTGGAATGTTTTGATGGGTCTGGCTTTCAAATACTCTAAGGGCTAATTGTTTTTCAGGCGAATGCAATAAAGCCTGTTTGAACCGTTGCCACTGTGCCGGCAAATTCTGTCGTTCTTTTCTTGCCTGCTGACTTAGATTATTCAACTGATAGATTAATCCCCGATACGTGCCGACGTAGGCTTCTGGATCACTGGTTAAAGATAAGATGCCCCGGTCTTGTAAAGAAACATCTAACCATTCAAGCAGACGAGCCAGATATGGGGACAATTTGATATTTTGCTGGGTATCAAAATTGCATGCATAAGACAAATAGAGTTTATCCGTGGAAGACAATAAGATCGCATAAAAAAGAAACGGCTCTTTGGCGCTACTTTCGATAATCGTATCGCGTAGATATTTTTCTCCCGCAAACAATTGATTGAGATGTTGTCTTTCTTCGTTAGTCAACAATGTTTTATTTTCGATCCTTCTTGGCAACACCGTCTCATTCAATCCTGGTACGAAAGTGATTTTTGCTTGCCGAGGTCGTACTAGATCAAAACGATTAATATTGACTTGATCGATTGCTGTCGGAATTTTCCCGAAAGTCAGATTCTCCAAACCCGTCATCAATACTTCTTCAAAGAGTGACTGTTCGAAAGGATCATCGCCATAAATAGCCACAAATTCATCTAAAAGATCGATCAAAGCTTGCCATGTTTGTTCATGGTTGCGAGCTTGCTCTAGTTTCCCTTGTGAGATTGCTTGATCTCGCCAATGAATCAATTGCTGTTCAACACCTGCTGAAAGTAAAAATTGGTATAAAGCACCTGCAGCTTCCCGGTTCGTCTTTGTCTCTTGAATGTTTTTTAAGGAGCCAAAAATATCTTGACGGAAATAGCGGCGCAATTGATTCGTATAATCTGTCAATTCAGCGATGCCAGATGCGTTTTCTCCTGTCAATGTATAGTCCACTAAGAGCCAGTCTCTCTCACGGGTCCAATCTTTTCCTTGGAAGTTATGAGCCAGTGCTTGGTTTTCTGTAATGTCTACTAATTGTCGAAATGCATCCCGGGCAGCCAGCCAGTCTTCTTGTTGTTGGAATGCTGGTGGCAAATAAAGTTCCGTACGCAACAGTCGAAAAATGTCATTTAAACGAAAGCCATAATCTGCACAAGCAAAGAAGGCATTCAAGAATTCAACGAGCGGATGCTGAGCCATGAGTTGCTCTTCGTCAATATAAAACGGAATTTCATATTCTTTAAAAATCGTTGGAATATATTGATGGTAGATCTCTGGTTGCAGTGTCAAGACTTGAATGTCTCGATAACGCAGTTTTGCTCCTTTTTGCTCGCTGATCAATGCGCGGATTTTCGCAGCTATCTGCCGGACTTCTTCTTCAGGATTGCCAACTTTCCACATTTCTAGATACGGTGAAACTGATTGCTGCTGCTGATAATGGAGCTGATTCTGGGTTTTACGCCAAAAGGATTCCACTTCATTGTATGCGGCAGCTTTCTCTAGTGTCACTTGCTGTGCTTCAGAAGGTGAAAGCTTTTGATCCAAATAAATGGCGACATTTTCCGTTCTAGCATCAAGAAATAATTGATGGTAACTGCGGCCCGATTCATAGAACAAATCTAATGGTGAAGGTAATTCTTGGGGATATCCATGATCTAAAAGCAAATCGACAACGACGTGCCCATGTTTCATCAATTCTTTTAATACACTCTGTTCTTGAGTTGAAAATGCTGAAAAACCACTGATGATAAATAATGATTCCGAAAGATCAGGCCGATCGTTCATTAATTCATTGGGTTTAGACCCTTGCTGCAGAAAACGTGTTAGTAGTGCCAGCGGTTGTTCCACTTGCAGTTCCCGGGTCACCATTTCTAATTCGAAACGCTGAAAGATCAATGCGAGTTCGGAAAACTTTAACGCATCCTCTCCGTTGCTCCTATTCATCGTTCCACCGAGATGCAGATCTTCGGTTGCGATATTACTTGTCTGCATTTCTTGATAAAGAGACAACAGTTGTTGAATAAACCCAGGTTTATTGATTTCTCCTCGAAAAAGAATCAACTCCTCTTCCAAATCGAGAAGTATTTTGCGAAGGATCATGGTTGCACCGGTATCTGTAATGGCCGTTTTTGACAACCAGCCAGTTTGTTGAAGATAGAACCAGGCCAGACGGTGAAAACTATAGACTTGAGCTCGAATCGAGGCAAAATCTCCAGTGCCTTGTTTTAGCGCCTGCAGAATCTCTCTTTCTCGTTCAAACTTATTGTAGTTAGGGACAAGAAAAAAGACTTCTGTTTGTGGCTTTTCCAACCAAGCGTTAGCTGCGTCCAAAATCGCTTGTTCGTGATCGCAGCGTCCATCGCCTAGTATAAATCGTAAACTCATACGAAGACTCCTTTACTTTTATCGTCGCTTCTATCGTAAGTAAAGATCAACTCCTGCATCTACCAAACCTGCTCATGAAAAATAACAGTTTTGATGCTCTCTATTGATCCGTTGACAATTTTTCTTCCATTGTCTTCATAACAAATAGTATAACAAATTTTCTTTTAAAAAAAAGCTCTGAGCGAGTCGGACTTCCGCTTACTCAGAGTGTTGATTCGGAATGCTTCCGAAATCTTTAAGGGGCCAAAAAATAAATTTGACATCTCCTAATACGGCTGACTGATCAATCAAACCAATGGTCCGGCTGTCTTTAGAGATTCGGCGATTGTCCCCTAACACCAACAATTTTCCTTCTGGAATTTGTTCAACACCGAAATCAGCCATCGTAAAGTCAGAAGTCAGTGGATAACCATCGGTTAATTTTGAACGAAAAGCAGAAAGATAAGGCTCTTCATATGCTGCCCCATTGATGAATAAAGTGTCTTCACGGTATTCCACCACATCACCAGGTAATCCGATCACACGCTTAATGTAGTTTTTTCCCACCTCATCAGGGGCTTCAAATGTGATGATATCAAACCGGCTGATCTGGGTGTTTTTCATAGCGATCACACGCTCCCCATCATGCAATGTTGGATCCATAGAATCTCCTTTAACGATCACAGGAGTGAAGACGTATTGTCGCAACGAAAACAGTAACAGCCCAAACAGAGCAACGAACAAAACGGTTTTGAGGACCTCTTTTATTTGTACCAACAGCATCGTCCTCCTTTGTATGTAAACCTATTCAATTAAAACAATAAAGTTGATACTCAATTCTACCATATTCCCTTTATTTAAGGGTAAGACCCTGTTCTTCTTAAACAAAAAATAGCAAAACGTTCGGTCAGAAACCTAGCTTGCTTCCTGTATTCGGCGTACTCGAATTTTGCCAAAAAAATCAACTGGATAGTCCCTTAAATTAAAAAATTGACCGGGTCTCTTTGCTTTTGCAGTCAAAGGGGCCCGGCCAATTGATTCTCTCAATTTATATGATCGCTTAAAGAAATTCAATGACCTTTTGGCTCTTGATCAACTAGAATATCGATCGGTGTTCCTTCATTTAGATGCTCCGTCAAAAACAGGACCAATTCTTCCATTGGACGCTCGAATTTCAACAGTGGTCCTCGCATCCCTCTTCGAAAGAAATTCATTTTGATCCATTGGTCCTTGCTCTCCTGATACAGTACCACCCGATCCACTTCCTGATACAAGATCCCGCGAATATTTAGTGGATGAATAATGAATCGATCTTCAGCTAACCCTCTGCTATCAAAAACAAAACTTAAGAAAAGCAATCCAGATACGACCCCTCGCAAGCGGTTCTCAAAGGTTTCTTCCATAAAAAACATTGCTATAATGACCACCAATGAAAAGAAAGCAATTGCTGCTTTTCCGCCTTTACGGCTGGCTGCAACAATTTGAATGTCTTTGCGGACGACAGCGAGAAACAAATACAAGACGACCGTGAACAGACACATTAAAAGCGTTAATACACTCATAGTTTTCTCCATTCTTTGTTGTTTCATCTATCTTACCAAATAATTTGCTGCTTCAAAAGCAGAATTATCCTACAACGCGTTTCTATTTTCTATTTTGAAAGAAATCCGCTACAATAGTAAAAAAAAGGAGGAACTGAACTTATGAATACTTTTTTCGAGAAAATCCAACGATACGATTTATTACGAGCGATTTTATTTTTGATTGCTGGATTGATTATTTTGATTGCTCCTCGCAGTGTCTTTAATACGATTGTCTATTTAGTTGCCGGATATGTTGCCTGCCTTGGGGTGATCAACCTCTATTCCAGTTACAAAGAAAAACGGCAAACCGGCTATGTGAATATGCAGATGACAACGGGGATCCTGCTTTTGATTGCCGCCGCAGCTATTCTCGTTTTTGCAAAGGGACTATTATCGATCGTACCATTCTTTTTGGGAATCATGATCACGATCAGTGGCTGTACGCGTTTGATGGCAAGCTTTAATCAAAAACGCAATGGCTTACCATTTATCACTGGTTTGCTTTTCAGTTTATTCGTGATTGTGGCAGGTATCATTCTTGTTTTCAATCCGTTTCAAACGTGGCTTTTGTTCTTCCAAATTTTTGGCGGAGTCTTGATTTTTATGGGGATCTCGGATTTAATCAATCATTTTCAAAGAAAACGTAGTTATTAAGATGAGAATGCGCTAAAAGAACAATTCTTTTGACATCTTCATGTAGACTTTTTGTTGCTTTGCTTTTACAATAGACTGTATCAACGAGAAATGATCAGTAAAAACGGAGCAAAAAACGCAGGAGGTACGACATGAAAAAAATCAAACAAGAAACAAAACATCCCAATGACGTCCCTGTGATTTTTTTGTATGACGATTTGGGAAATATCCAAAAAAAAATTTCAATCAACGAATGGCGGGATTTAAAAGCAAATTCCCAAAAAATCGAAGAATTTGAAATCAAGTTATACCGGGAAGCGATCACTTATTATACGCAAGAAGCGTATATGCAGGCAGCAGATCTATTGAAGTTTTTGATCAGCCAGACGGACTACACCCATTATGAATATGTGGAACGCTTAGCCAATATCTATCGAATCCAAGAAGATTTGATGCAAGAAAAACAATTATTGCTTGCGGCTCGCTCTTCTATCCGGAATCTCGAGTTTTCAGAAGGCATCATCAAACGAATCGATCAGCGCTTAGCAAAAATCGACCAATTTCCTCGCTCTTCTGCAGCGTACAATCAATGACATTGTTTACTAAAAAAGCGAACGCTTATGCTGGATGGCCATTAAATCAGCATAAGCGTTTTTTGATTATTTTTTTGATGTATGGGCGACTGTCTCACTCATTGGTGCAAGCATGCGCAAGCTGTTGAATAAGACGAGTAATGTACTGCCTTCATGAGCAAAGACGCCTAACCCAATATTCATTTTGCCTAGCAAATTCAATACGATCAATAATGCCACAATAAACATGGAGAAAAAAATATTTTGCCAAATAATCCGATCTAGTTTTTTTGCGGTCTTTAGTGCGTAGGTAAAGCGTGTTAGATCATTTTTCATGATCACCGCATCCCCCACTTCAATTGCAACATCCGATCCTTCCCCCATAGCAAAACCGATATCGGCCTGTACCAATGCAGGCGCATCATTGATACCATCTCCAACCATGACTGTCTGACCGTATTCATTTTGCAACTGCTGGATAATCTGAGCCTTATTTTCTGGCAGAACATTTGCAGCAACTTGATCTACTCCAAGCTGATCACCAATCGCTTGTCCAGCTGCTTGACTGTCTCCTGTGATCATGACTGTTCGAATACCAGATTGCTGCAGTTCATCTATGACCGCTTTAGATTGAGGATTCGGTAAGTCCATCAATGCGATCAGTCCAACTGGCTGATCATCCACCGAAAAAACAACCACCGTTTTGCCTGATTGTTCCAGGGTTTCTCGTTGCTCAGCAAATGATGAATGCGCAAACGTCGCCGCTGGCTTGCCAATTCGATAGGTTTTTCCCTCAACTACAGCCGTCAGACCGGAACCAATTTGGTTGTTAACGGAAAGTTCTAATGGTTGTGCCTTTTCTTGTTTCTCAAAATGCTCTACGATGGCAGCCGCTAATGGGTGATTTGCTTGCTTTTCCATGGCCAAGATCAGCGATACCCACTCTTGACGGTGCGCTTCAGTTGTTTCTTCAGCAAAGAAAACATCGGTCACTTGTGGTTGACCAATCGTTAATGTGCCAGTTTTGTCAAAGGCGGCTACTTTTGTTTGTCCCATATTTGCAAGATAAGAACTGCCTTTAAATAAGATGCCCCGTTTTGCTAAGTTTGAGATAGCAGACAAGCTAGCAGGTACTGCACTAGCGGCTAATGCACAGGGCGAAGCAGAGATCATCATCACTAGTCCCCGGTAAAAACTGGTTGACCAATCCCAACCAAAAAGAAAGGGTGCTGTCAAAATAAATAAGGGTACCAAAATCAAGACCGTTGTCACATAAAGCGGCTCGATTTTTTTGATGCGGGTTTCTGTTTTTGATTGATTGTTTTGTGCCGATTCCACAACAGAGAGTATTTTAGCAAAAACTGTCTCACTGCTGTCTTTTGTCACTTCCATCATAAAAGTGCCGTTACCGTTGATCGTACTTCCGAAAACTTCATCCCCTACAGTTTTTTCACGGGGAACACTTTCACCGTTGATGGAGGCTTCGTTGATGCTGCTGATTCCCGAGAGAATTTTACCGTCTGTTGCGATTTGGTCCCCTGGTAAAACTTGCAGCCTATCCCCTTTTTTGACTTGCTCTGCTGCAATTTTCTCAATGCTGCCATCTGCCTTAACCAGACGGGCTTCTGTCGGATTCAACTTCAAGAGGTTCGTGATTTCTTTGCGGCTTTGGCCCTCTGCATACTCTTCCAAAAAGTGAGCCCCGGCAAAAATCAGAATCAGCAAGGCAGCTTCATTGAAGTTGCCGATCAATACTGAACCAAAGGCAGCCAATGTCATTAATAAATGAACATTCGGTTTAAAGTGTCTGCTTTTGCGGGTATCTTTGATGGTGTCTTCGATCCCTTCCCAAATAATATGATACCCTGCTAAAAGAATAGCGGCACTGTATAATAAATCTTTAACGACCAATTGCGGTACCAATAAAGCAGCAATAAAAAGAATAACTCCTACTAAATAATTACGTAACGGGGCGTTGCCATGGGAATGGCTTGCCTCTGCTGCATGGGTGTGTGGTGTTGAATGATTGCAAGAGTGGGTAGACATAAGAAAAGCCTCCTTCAAAGTTAGTGCATCATTTGCTTACAAATGAATATATGTTCATATCTACATTTTTATTATATATGAACGTACATTCATGTGTCAAGCATCAATTACTACTTTTGTCAGCGATCCCATCATTGCACAACGATCCTTCGTTCTTGTCGCTCTTCAGGTGACAGGATCATTGTTTTTGTTTGCAAAAAAAGCCACAAAAAAAAGACAGGCCCTCTGTGCCTGTCTCTCACTACATCCTATTTTTGGTCGAATTTATCTTTGACATCTTGTGCCATTGACTCAGATTTGTCTTTAAGATCTGCAATGATTTCTTTAGAATGCCCTGCTGCTTGATCAACAAAGCCTTCTGCTTTTTTTGTCGGATCATCCGTGATATCGCCTGCTGCCTCTTTGGCTTTACCAGCCACCTTGTCTGGAGTTCCAACCCCAATGGCAGAGGACACAGAATTTTTCAAGTCCATTAGTACTTCTTTAGAAGCACCGACAACCTGATCCAATGTTCCTTCTGCTTGCATTTTTTCGTTGCCAACGACATTTCCCGCAGCTTCTTTTGCTTTGCCTTTAACAGAATCTTTGTTGACAGTCATCTTCTGCATTTTATTATAAACTGCCAGACCAAAAGCCGCGCCAATCAAACCTACTACGAATCCAGATTTTTTCATATGTGTCTCCTCCAATTCTTTTATAGTTATTATTTTAACAGAAATCTGCTGAAATGCCTGTTTTCAAGCTTGCAGTCCTCGTTCTTTTACAGGTGCCATTTCCTCTAGAAGAACGTATTTCTGCTTAACTCCCTTTCTCTAAGCTACTTCAAACAAAAAGTTGCCTTTTTTAAACGTTAAGAAATGATATGTTTTCACACGCTTTCTCTTTAAGCGCCATCAAAAATCCTTGTTTATTCGTGTGCTTCTTATTTATTCATTCTTTGTGTTCATTCCTTTTGTCTCGCCGTTTCAGATCTCTTTATTCTGTCTTTTTTTCTGTATCTTTTTTTCTGTGTCTTTTTTCTGTAAAAACTTTCTGCCATTCAATCGTGTAGTGATTCCTCTTCACCAGTTGTTTTATTCCGTGATTTGCGTTGCTAGGTGTTTTTCCAGAATTGCCTTTCCTAGATAAATCGGGTAACATAGAAAAGAAGAATATTCGAGAATTTATTTTTCTCAGAAAGGATCGAATAATGAATGAAACACATGTAGGATTGTTAGTCAACAGTCGTGTTTTTCAAGAAACTCCGATGATGCTGACTGGAATCCAATTATTAGAAGACCATAAAATCATCAACTGTATTATTAAAGACCGTTACCTTTCTAGTTACGTTTTACGCTTACCTCTCAACAAGTACCAGCTAGAAGTCGAAGGCAAATGGAACAAACGTGAACAGTTAGTGATCAAACATATGAAAATCAAAAATATCGATGAATACATCAAAATTGTGGGAACCCCAGAATAAACGAACGGATCAATCCGCCAGCTTGGCGTTTGATCCGTTTTTGATTTTTCCTCTAATCTTAATCCGCTCATCATGAGGATCACGACTGTATAACTTACTGCCTGAGCAATCGTCCAAATCCCCATCCCCATGTAAAAATTCGTAATCAAAAGGGATAACAATGCGACGATCAGTCCTCTGACACAGCCTAAATAAAGAGCCACCAATAAGAAAATAGCGGTCATTGGTTGTACATTTGGCAGTGGTTGAAACAATGTACGCCCCACCACTGATGCTGCTACTAGCAAAGCAAGATAAGCAATCTCTTGCACGGAAAAAGACATTTTTGTCGGTTTAAAATTTCTCATAGGTAAAAACGACTCGATCCTTTTCGGTAAGAGATGTATCTTTTGCGCCGGTATTGACCATCTCGTCATTGATCGTATAGGTCCAATAATAACCAGCCGCTTCATCTTGCGCTAATCCTTCAATACTGGTGATCATGCCTTTGTCTTCCACTAAATCAAAATTTTCCTTCATTATCTCCATTAAAGAGGTTCCTTCTTTGAATGACACCGTTTTGGCTGGTATTTGTTCAGGCTGCGCATCTGTCTTGTTCACAAATGAGATCTCAGCCGTCTGTTGCTTAACCACCGAGCTAGCTGTAGCTTGATTGCTGCCAGTCGTTGTTGTCTGGGTAGTAGCTTCAGAACAGCCGCTCAACCCAATCCCTGCCAGCCACAGCAAACTAAAAATAACGATTCGTTTCATTTTCTTCACTCCTTCTTTCCTATTTTACTAAAAGTCACACAGAAAGCGAACTAATTTTTAGTCGAAAGTTGATTGTCAATTTGTCTTTTACTCGCTATACTATGTTCAATTATCAACAAAATAATCTGAAGATCGGAGTTTTGTCAATGACACGCAAATCAGCTTCTTGTACAACCATGCTGGTAGGCAAAAACGCATCACTCGATGGCTCGACCCTCATTGCTCGCAATGAAGATGCCGGGGCAGTGTCCCTACCACAAAAATTTGTCGTAATCCAACCTGAACAACAGCCTGCTACGTTCCATGCTGTTTTAAGCGGGTGCAGTATTCCTTTACCGAAAGATCCCCTAAGGTATACTTCTACGCCTGAGGCAGATGAATCTCAAGGAGTCTGGGCTGCTTCAGGAATCAACAGCGCCAATGTCGCCATGACCGCCACAGAAACGATCACTACCAATGCGAGAGTTTTAGCTATCGATCCTTTGGTAACAGAAGGCATTGGAGAAGCAGATTTTGTCAGTATCGTGCTTCCCTATATCCGTTCTGCTCGAGAAGGAGTCTTACGCTTAGGCGAGTTACTAGAAACTTATGGTACCTATGAGTCTAATGGTTTGGCTTTTGCCGATCGAGAAGAAATCTGGTATATGGAAACGATTGGCGGACATCATTGGGCAGCGATCCGAATTCCTGATGATGCTTATGTGATCGCCCCGAATCGAATGAATATCGCTACCTTCGATTTTGATTCTCAAGATACTTTATTTTCCGACGATTTACCTGATATGATTGTCAGCAATCACTTAAATCCAGACTTTGAAGGAATCAATTTACGTCATATTTTCGGCAGTGCAACAGAAAAAGATACTCGTTATAACAACCCTAGAGCTTGGTATATCCAAAAACAGTTCAGCGAAACCGCGTCGGATCCGCTTGACCAAGATCTACCTTTCATTTGTCTTCCGAAAAAGAAAATCAGCGTGATGGATGTAAAGTGGGCGTTGAGCAGTCATTTTCAAAATACCCCTTATGATCCGTACGGGAATGGAACGGCTAGTGAGAGAACTCGCTTTCGTTCGATTGCTCTCAATCGCAATCAGCAAGTGCATATTCTCCAAGTGCGCAGTCACGTGCCTGATGAAATTGCAGGCGTTCACTGGCTAGCTTTTGGTCCCAATACCTTCAATGGAGTGGTCCCTTTTTACAGCAATGTGAATGAGACCCCGAAAGGTTATTGTGATACCACCACTACTTACGATCCGGGAAATAGCTATTGGTTGACTAAAACATTAGCACTGATCGGGGATCAAGACTATGATCTATACAGCGATCTAGCAGAACGGTTTGAACAAACAATCATGGCAAATTGTCTAGCGATTCAGCAGAAGATCGATCAGACAATCCCATTAACAAATCAGTTATTGGAAGAAGCCAACCGTGAAATGGCCCAGCTTTACTTATCACATGCCACTCAATTACTAGGGGAAATGGTGGAAAGAGGCAATACCAAAATGAAACTGCGTTTTTCTTTGACAGATTGATTCTCCTTTAACCGATTATTTACATGAAATTGACTAGAACTCAATATCTTGCCTGTATACTATAGCTACCAATTAATTTTCTTTTTGCTTTGCAGCACGGCTTTTTCTCTACTGTCGTGCTGCCCCCTTCTGAAAATAATTGGAATCTACCTTGGAGGTATCGAAATGAATAAAGAAGAATTTCGCACAGTCACCAATGAGGTCGTACAAGGAATCGTCATCGTCAAGAATGACAATCAAAATGTCTGGATCATTCAAGACAAAGAAGGCTATTTCCACGTAGTAAGCAAAACGGCGTAAATCACTCACTGAATCCTATCAAAAAGAACCCGTGCTGCGAAAAGTTATCTTTTCGTTTACCACAGGTTCTTTTTAACTAGCAGTGTCTTTTCTATGAAGAAGCATATCAGCGGCAATAGTTCCCATTGACCCAAGCCATGCTAGTATTTTTGCATCAAGTTTTCAGTACCCTCTTGCCCATCACCATACACTGTCGATTGAATCGATGCAGTCGTATCAGCATGCTCTTTCCAATGCCCGAAAAAATACGTTCCGCATACTAAACTTGTTAGGAGCCCGATCCAGCCGTTGCTGTGCCATTCAACCAAAATCAGCAGTAAATAGATCAACTGCTGCGATTTTCTTGAAAGTTTCCGTAACAAGTACAGCCATTCTAGTAAAAAAACGACTAGCAGCACGGTCACAAAAGTTTTTCCTACAAACCACAATTCCCACAAGCTCATGGTCTTCCCACCTTTGGATTGTCCTAGCAGCTCTAACGAAATGCTGCAACTGACTCATTTAGTTCTTAGGAAGATCTTAGACGAGAAACCTTAAACTAACCTAAAAGTCGGCAATATTTTTCGGGGATGATTTCCATTGATCCAAAACAACTTTTAATAACAGATCTTAGCCAATCATGACCGTTTCATCCGGGAATTTGTATCCGGCTTCTCGGCGGTTGGCTTTTGTCATCAATGAAAAAGCAACCGTCATGATGCCCACACGACCAATAAACATCAATAAGATGATCAATAATTTACCAAATACAGAAAGATACGGAGTCAATCCCATTGTTAATCCAACTGTTCCAAAAGCCGAAAAAACTTCAAAAGCAATGTACTCCAGTCCAAACTGAGAATTCCCCGGCATCGATTCTGTGATGGATAATAAAAAGATGGCAATAAAGCAAAGACTCAGTGTTAAGAAAAAGAGCGTGAACGCCCGCGAAACAGCCGCCTCTTTGATCGTTCTGCCAAAAACTTCAGCTCGTTTGCGCCCTTTCAACAAACTGCGAATCTTAATGATCAACACTGAGACCGTCGTGGTTTTCAGCCCTCCGGCAGTCGATCCAGAAGTACCGCCGATATACATGAGAATCATCGTCAACATTAACCCAGCCTGACTCATCTGGCCATAATCGATACTATAAAATCCAGCCGTTCGAGGGGTCACAGCAAGAAAAAATAACTGGAAAAAGCGACTAACAATGGAATCGCCTGATACGATACTGGAGTGATATTCGGTCACATAAAAACCAACCGTCCCTAAAATCAGCAAAACAATCATTGCCAACAAGGCAATACGGCTGTGCAACGAGCGTCTTTTTGAAGTAGCTAACAAGTCAAACCAGACCAGAAAGCCTAAGCCGCCGGCAATGATCAAAAGACTAATGACCCCTAAAACAAAAGGATCCGACTGAAAAGAGACCAGACTATTCCCAAAAAGATCAAATCCAGCATTACAAAAGGAAGAAATGGCGTGAAAAATACTAAACCATAGGCCTTGCTGCCAACCAAAGCGTGGCACAAAAGACAGAGCCAACAGGCAGATCCCTAAAAATTGAATCAAAAATGCGATGCGGATAATGTACCAAGCCAATTGAAATTCGCCAGACATTCGGTCAAGATTGAGGGATTCTCTTAGAATCATCCGAGTGCTTAAATTGACCCTTTTTTTTGCTAAGATATAAAAGAAAACTGGGATCGACATAAAACCGATCCCCCCAATTTCGATCAAGATCAAAAGAATCGCTTGTCCGCCCATATTATACTGTTCAGAAATGGAAAAAGTCGAAAGTCCTGTCACACAAATCGCGGAAGTTGCGGTAAACAATGCATCTAAGAAAGGCACACCTTGCCCATCATTTGTTACAACTGGTAACATAAGCAACCCAGTTCCCATCAAGATCAACATCATAAAGACCAGTGTAACCAGCTGCGGTGCACTGATTTTTTTGGACATTCTTTTTTTCATCTTTCTTTCCTACCTTTGTGCCAAGCAGATTTTCGACTGACGTGGCATTCACTTTGTTTTATTTTTTACCTTGATCATCCGAGTAACATTGGCGCGTTCATTTTCCTCAAGACGCATTTTGATCCCATAGATCGTCTCTTCCAATTCTGGTATCGTCAAATATTCTAGCGCATTGACCCGGCGGCGTGTTCGTTCTATCTCATCCGCCAGCAATTGACAGGTCTTTTCGATCTCTGTCAAAGACAATAGTTTAGGCAAGACATCGGTGAAACGTCCCATTGCCAGATCCAAAGGAACATTCGAGTTCACAAACCCATACTCGATCGGTGCCTGCATCACCACATCATCATAGTCGAATTGCATCACAGGCACTTCCACACTCATGATATTCTTGGTTGAGACATCAAGAGAAACTTCTGTTGCTGGCAAGATGAACATTTCTTCAATGTACTTTTCATTGATCGTGGCATTGGCTAGGCGAAAAGCCTTCATGGCACGATGTAGTTGTGTTTCTACTTCTTTACGCAAAAGGTTGTTTTGTTTGATCAGTTCGATGAACTGACGCATCAACTCATCTTGTTTGTCTTTTAACAGTTTATGACCTCTTTTGGCAGTCGTCAACTGTTTGCTGAGGCGGCTTAGTTCCATGCGAGTTGGATTAACGGTTTGTCTGCTCATCTGCATCCTCTCCTTGTGGTAAAAACGCCTCTAGTAACGCATCGCTGATCCGTTTCAATTCTACTTTCGGCAGCATCGCCAACAGTTCCCACCCAAGATCCAACGTTTCTTCAATGGACCGATTTGTTTGATAACCTTGATCCAGGTATTCATTCTCAAAGCGTTCCGCAAACTTGGCATAGATTTTATCGACATCAGATAGTGCTGACTCCCCTAAAACGACTGCGAGTTCTTTGGCTTGCTTCCCTTGCGCATAAGCAGAGAAGAGTTGATTCATCGTTGATGCATGATCTTTACGAGTTTTGCCTTCACCTGTTCCCTTGTCCTTCAGCCGAGAAAGAGAAGGCAAGACATCAATCGGCGGCTGGATGCCGTTTTTGTATAACTCTCTTGAAAGAATGATTTGACCTTCTGTGATATAACCAGTCAAGTCAGGAATAGGATGGGTCTTGTCATCTTCTGGCATCGTCAATATAGGGATTTGGGTCACCGACCCTTTCACTCCCCGTAAGCGGCCAGCTCGCTCGTATAATGTGGAAAGATTCGTATAGAGGTAACCAGGATAGCCTCGGCGCCCAGGTACCTCACGACGGGCAGCTGATATTTCCCGCAACGCTTCACAGTAGTTGGTCATATCCGTCATGATAACTAAGACATGCATCCCTTTTTCATAAGCTAAATATTCGGCAGCTGTGAGAGCCATTCGAGGCGTAGCAATTCGCTCAATTGCCGGATCATTTGCCAAATTCATAAAGACAACAGACCGATCAATCGCTCCGGTTTGGCGAAAATCTTCCATGAAATATTCTGCTTCTTCAAACGTAATCCCGATACCTGCAAAAACAACCGCAAAGTCGTCCTCTGTGTCGAGCACTTGCGCTTGACGAGCGATTTGAGAAGCTAATTCTTTATGCGGCAGACCAGAACCAGAAAAAATCGGTAATTTTTGACCGCGAACAAGCGTATTCAAGTGATCGATAGAAGAGATGCCAGTTTGAATAAATTCATCTGGGTAATCTCGAGCCATCGGGTTGATTACTTCCCCATTAATGTCCATTCGTTTCTCAGCAATGATTTCTGAACCACCATCTTTGACTCGTCCTAACCCATCAAAAACCCGGCCAATCATTTCTTCAGAAACACCTAGCTCTAACGGATGTCCGAGGAAGCGCACACTGGATTCTCGTAAATTAATTCCGCCAGTACCTTCAAAGATTTGCACCAGTGCTTTATCTTCCTGAATTTCTAAGACTTGACCTTGACGAATTTCACCATTTTGCAGACGTACTTCGATCAGCTCTTCATATTTCACTCCTGAGACACGATCGACCGCCATCAAAGGACCGACAACTTCCCCGATCGTTTTATATTCTTTGATCATCCGTACGATCTCCTTTCTGCAAGATTTCTTTCATCGTATCTTTTATCTCGCTTTCCAATTTGCGGATTCCTTCTAAATCATCTTCCGGAAGATATTTCATGCGAGCGATTTTATCTCGCAGACGTTCTGTTCCCTGATAGATTTCTGTCAAATAGGCGCCTAATTCTAAAGCTTTTTGACCTTCGTCATGAAACAGTAAGATGGTCTGCAGCATTTCAAATTGTTTTTCTCGAGAAGTGAAAGTATCAACAGCATCAAAAGCATTTTGTTGTAAATAATCTTCTCGCAATGACTTCGTGATCTCTAACAATAGTTGATCTTTATCCGATAAGGCATCAATCCCAACTAGACGCACAATTTCAGAAAGTTCAGCTTCTTTTTGCAGCATCCGCATAGCCGTAGTCACATTTTTCGACCACTCCACTTGCAACTGACGATCCAGATAAGCGCCCATTTCATTCTCATACAGGGAATAGCTTTTTAGCCAATCAATAGAGGGAAAGTGCCTTTTTTGAGCTAACGTGGCATCCAGCCCCCAGAAAACTTTCACCACTCGCAGGGTGTTTTGCGTGACAGGTTCGGAGATGTCCCCTCCAGATGGAGATACTGCACTAATGGCAGTGATGCTCCCTTCTTGTTCCGAGCCTAAACAAATCACTTTACCGGATCGTTCGTAATACTCGGCTAAGCGACTGCCCAAATAGGCAGGATAGCCTTCATCACCTGGCATCTCTTCCAAGCGACCGGACATTTCTCGCAACGCTTCCGCCCAACGAGATGTGGAATCGGCCATAATCGCTACAGAATACCCCATGTCTCTGAAATACTCCGCAATCGTGATTCCGGTATAGATAGAAGCTTCCCGAGCGGCAACCGGCATATTGGAAGTGTTCGCGATCAGTACAGTACGAGCCATCAAGGATTCGCCACTTCGTGGATCAATCAGTTCCGGAAATTCATTCATTACATCCGTCATTTCATTGCCCCGTTCTCCGCAGCCTACATAGACCACTAAGTCCACATCTGCCCATTTAGCAATTTGATGTTGGACCACTGTTTTTCCCGCACCGAAGGGGCCAGGGACCGCAGAGGCTCCCCCTTTTGCGATTGGAAAGAAAGTGTCGATCACTCGCTGCCCAGTGATCATTGGCTCTACCGGATTTAATTTCTGTTTGACTGGACGACTGTGCCGTACGGGCCATTTTTGCAACATCGAAAAGGAGCGTTCTCCTTTTGGTGTCTCAAGAATATAAACCGTTTCATCAATCGTAAAATCACCAGCAAAAACTTCTTTGACCCGTCCTGTAACGCCATTAGGCACCATAATTTTGTGGAGGAGCAATGGCGTCTCTTGGACGACCCCGATAACCATTCCTGGAGTAACTTCCGTTCCCACCGCAATGGTCGGTTCAAAGGTCCATTTTTTCTCATGATCCAATGCAGGCAGCTGGACCCCTCGTTTCAAAAAGTTACTTTGGGTCAGCTCCATAAATGTTTCTAATGGCCGTTGAATCCCGTCGAACATTTGAGACATAATTCCCGGTGCTAACTCAACAGACAGCGGTTCTCCTGTTGTTCGGACGGGTTCTCCTGGTCCGATACCTGACGTTTCTTCATAAACTTGGATCGAAGCGATCGTTCCTCTCATCTCGATGATTTCTCCAACAACCCCCAGATCACCGACATAACAAATATCTTCTAAACTTGCATGGCCCATATCTTTTGCTAAAACTAACGGACCTGACACTTTAATTATTGTTCCTGTTTCCACAACATCAGCTCCATTCTATAGTATGTTTTGCCCAACGGCTTTTTCGACATTTTCCTGGATCATTTTCAGCCCTACCCCTTGGGATCCATCGTAATCTGGGATCAAGATGATCGCTGGTGAAACTTGCTGTTGGTATTTGGCAATTTCTTCTGGAATCAATGCCGCACATTTTTCTGTTACGTAAATCACCGCATACTCTTCTTTCACTAAGCACTGAAAGGCACGAGTCACTTCCGCTTTTGCGGTTGCGTAACACACTTGAAAGCCAAACAGCTGAAAAGGTAACACGGATTCTTTGCTGCCGATCACACCAATCTTAGCTGCCATAGTACCTCATCCTCTCTCTCAGCTCTTCTTCTGTGAAGCCACTGCGCTTTCCTACCAAAATCAGCCGCAAGTTCTGAATCTCCAATGTTTTGGCATTTAAAAACGCGAGTAATGGCATTGGTCCCAACGCTTCAGCAGCTACGAACTGCTGAGTAACTAAGTCATCTTTCACCAGTGCCAATGCAGCAAAATCGATCGTGGTCTCTTGTAATAGCGGCAGTAGCGCTTCTTGATAGCCAGTTTGTTTCAAAAAGGCGAGATAGTCAGTGAAGGAGGTTTCCGCAAAAGCGAGATAATCTTCTTTGGGAATACTTCCCACACTGACTAAAACAGCCGCCATAAAACTTTTTGATCTTTTTTGCAGCAAACAACGTGCAGCAATCGTGATATTCGTAAGGTCGATTCCTGTGATCACCGCATGTGTCAGTGCTGGAATATTTATTTTTTCGGCTAGGCGTCGTTGCTCATGTAAAAAGCGGCGATCGTAAATAATATCGATCCCTTGCAAAACAGCAGAACCTTCTAAGTATTCCCTTACTGCTTGGATCGTTTCAATGACTTTAGACGGTATACTTTCCGAAGATCCTGTTTGGATGGCATTTCTTAGTTCATCGATCGTATAGAATCCATCTTCGATCAGTAAATTGCTATAATCTCTCCCTGTTACATCTTCTTTGGTCAATACCTTCAAATTATGAAAGGTATACGGCAGCATGATCAAACGAAGCACATCAGGATCTGGAACGTTTTCTGCTAATTCTTGTATGGTTGTCAGCATTTCTTGATCCAGATACCCCTCAAATTTTTCGGAAAAATCAGCGCCCAGATAACGTTGATAATTCGTTTGCTGCAAGATTGCCATTACTTGATCCATAGACTCTGCTGCAATCAGCTGCTGCCAATCTTGCATTTGAAGCAAGGTTGTCTCTTTGATCCGAATCAGTGGATTCAATTGATGATAGCTCGCCATAGCTTACCCTCCTTTTTGGATCACTTTCAGCCAATGTTCTCTCGTTTCATTTTTGTATTCTTCTAGTAAAGCTTGGTAGGTGAAATTGTAGAAAACGCCATTGTCTTCTACTATAAACCCTGCTTGCTCCAATGGTTTGCCCATCCTTGCAAGATAAGGCAACCTTTGATTGACAGCAGTCAACCAATCTTTTGTCAAACTTGCTGACTGTTGCTGTCCACAACGAAAGATTACTTCTCCCGAAACGGGTAATTGCATTAATGTATTTTCCGCCAGATGTTGGACTGTATCAGGCGCCAATCCATTCATTTTTTGATAAGCTGCCGCGAATAATGTCTCCAGTTCTTTATGAGCTTGTTTAATCCCTTCTTGTTTGGCTGCTTTTATTCGCCGATTCATGTCTTGCTGATAGTTTTTTTCGATTTGTTTTTTTGCTTCTACTGAATGGCGCTTGATTTCTAGTTCTTTTTGGGACCAGGCAGCTGCAAAATCGGCATCGATCCTTGTTTTAGTGTCCGTTTCGATTACTTGCCGTTTTTCTTTTGCTTCCCGATCTAGTTCAGCAATCATTTTGTCGATGGCATCCATTGCCTCCATTGCTTGTCGCCTCCTTTAAATGGACCCTAATAGTAGGAAAGAAATAACGAAGCCTAAGATCGCGTACATTTCCACCATGACTGAGAACATAACTCCTTTGAAAAAGTGTTCCGGTTTTTTAGCTAAGATTTGAATCCCTGATGCGGCCACTCTTCCTTGTGCGATCCCAGAGAACAATCCGGTAAAAGCTACCGGCAATGAAGCCATCAAATAGGCCATTCCGGTCACCGTCGACATCTCTGCTGCCAAACTGCCGTAGATCATAAAGGCAATCACAAAACCATACAAACCTTGGGTTCCTGGCAGTAACTGTAGAATCAGTGCCTGCCCAAATTTCTCAGGTTGATTCGTTGTCAACGCCGCAGCTGCTTCCCCTGTCATTCCAACACCCTTTGCTGAACCAATTCCAGAAAAAATCGTTGCGATTCCCATTCCTATAATCGCAAATACCATTCCACCGTTGTTATTAATCAAGTAATCAATCATCTTTCTTTCCTCCGTTTTCTTTTTCAAAATCGACATATTTTTCACTCGGCTTAAAGGTGTCAAACGCCCGGCCGCCACCTGTAAAGAATTTGCCAAAAAATTCTACATATTGTAAACGCGCTGCATGCACGTAAGCACTTAGTAATGACAAAAAAATATTTAGCGCCTGTAAGATCACTAACAGAATGATCCCAACAGAAAATCGTGCTACCGGCGGCATATAGCCCACTAATAAATTAAAGGCAGCGGCGATACTGCCGCCAGAGATCCCTAACGCCATCAAACGACTATAGCTGACAAAATCGCCAATATAGCTTGTTACCCCATAGAGATCATAGATCCCCATGAAAAAACCGCCAACTTTGGACTTTCCTTTAATGATCGGCACAATCACGATCAGCAGCCCGCTAAGTCCTGCTATAATCAATCCTAATGTGACGAGTGCTGGGGCGGTAAAGAGCCAATTTCCAGCAGCAGCAACCAAAAGTCCCGCCAGCAAGCCTTGCCAAGAAAAGCCTTGATTGACAGCTGCTAAAAAATCTTTCTTGCGAATATTTTCCTTCGCGGCCAAATAAAGACCTGTAAACAATTGGATCCCTCCAAAAATCATGGATAATCCAAAAATAGCCATAAAGTCTTTCGCTGGCGATAACAAATGAAATGGCAAAGTCGCTCCGAAAAACGAGCCATAGATCAATCCCCAAATCATCGTAGGACCGGATAATGTTTGAAACAGCTTCATAAACCGTTTCGTCCCTTTAGGTAAACGGAAAAAGTGCAGGCCAATAGTGGTCACCAGTGCCATCAATCCGCCATAGCCCAAATCAGCAACCATCATCCCAAAGAAGACATAATAAAAAGGTGTCATCCAAGGCGTTGGGTCGATCTCATCATATTTAGGCAAACTATACATTTCCGTCAACATTTCAAATGGTTTGATAAACGAAGCATTTTGCAGTTTGACTGGAACTTGATTCGCAGTCAATTCTTCTAAGGTAGGTTCATTGAATGAGCAATAGACTTCGCCGTTAAAAGAATCTGCCAGCTCTTTTTCAAGAGTCTGTTGATCTTGTTGCGCGACCCAGCCTCTCAAAACAGTATGATGTTTGCCAGTGACCAATCGTTTTCGTACCATTTTT
Source organism: Enterococcus sp. ARL09-542 (assembly GCF_005234805.1). NCBI lineage: Bacteria > Bacillati > Bacillota > Bacilli > Lactobacillales > Enterococcaceae > Enterococcus > Enterococcus sp. ARL09-542. Next base: position 29,840 of record NZ_QPQX01000002.1, on the reverse strand, counting down.
CGTTGTTCTTTTGTCAAAAAATATTCTTCTGCTTGCTGCAAACAAGCAATCTTAGTTTTATACGTGCCAATCTGATTTGCCAGCTGTTTTCGCTGATCCGCTAGCTCTCGCAGTTTTGCCTGGGCCTCGTGCAACAGCACTTTTGGTTTTTTCAGACTGTCCGTATTTTCTTTTTTTACACTATATCGCTGAAAAACATTCTCAACTTCTGCAGAAAGCTTCTTCGGGTAAAGACAACTGAAATTTGTCTTTTTTGTATCCGAATAAATCATTTCCAGGTAAACAGCATCAAGTTGTTTGAGGGTCGCTGATATGGCTTCCCAATGAGAACTTTCAACACTGCCACAAAAGAAAGTGGCAAATGCCAACTCTTTTTCTTCGAGAGAAACATCCAGGTTTTGCCATTCCATTGCCCAGGTTTCTGATTGAGAAGCGGCTTGCATCGCTTCATGATTTTTTTGCCATTGTAACTGCAACTCTTCAATTTGTTCGACAAGCGTCAAGACAGTTTGCTCTTGAAAGGAGTCTTCAAATGCAGGCAGTTGTAAAGATTGGCGTTGCCACTCTCGTATTTTGCCGCTTCCGCCTTGTCGCCGGATGAACAAGATTGCTTCTTGGATCCTGCGAAGCGTCTCTGCGTAGCTAGTCGCTGTCTCTTGTTGATAATCAGCAAAAAATTCTTTGAGCCATGGTTGATTTTCTGCATTTTCAAAGACATCTTCAATCTCAACCATCTGTAAGCTTTGCAGTTTTTTCAATAACCGCTCTTGATGGTTTTCGGGGGCGATCAAGGTCAGCTTACTTAGTTTCGTGACTGCCATAAGTTTGGATCACTCCTTCAACGATCTGATCGACCATTTGTTCTTGACAGCGACGAACATTTTCTTGGAGATCTGCAATAAACTGTTGTTTCTCTGCTTCGATCTGTTCCGTCGTTTTTTGCAACGTTTGTTGTAATTGTTGTTCAAGTGCGGACTGTTCACGCAGACATGCTGCTCTCAATTCAAGTACACGCTGTTGTAGTTCCTCCTGCTTCTCTTCTTCGTAATCAGACAGCGCCCGTTGCAATTGCTGCATCTGCTGTTGATTATAGGCTTCTGCCTCTTGCAGGCGTTTCAGTGCCTCTTCCATCAAAATATCCCTCCTATTGTCAAAGTAAACAAGACAATTGAAAAATAGACACAAAAAAGGCATACCTCGTAAAGAAGTATGCCTTCAAAAAAAAGATCGGCACGCCTTCAAGAATGTTCTCCTCACCCCTTGGAGAACGTGATCCTTGAAGCATCGAAATGCTCAACCTTTGTCTGTCTTCTATTCAATTCACTAAACAGTATAGCAAAAAAAGACGGACGATTCAAGTCAGTAAAGATTTCACTGAACCAATAATGACTTTAGCCTCTCTCACATTTATCCTTCTAATTTAAAAGCAGAGTAGTTCCGTTTTTGGCAGAATTATGTTACATCTATAGGGAAAGGATTGATTTTCTTTATGATTAGAACATTAGTTATTGCCAGTCATCCGTCCTATGACGACTCTTTATCTCAACGTTTTTTTAGCGAAAGTGCCAAGATGCCTAATGTCAGTGTTCATATGCTTGACAAAGTTGCGGGGGATTTTGATTTAGAGATTGAGTTAGAACGATTGCAAACGATCGATCGTCTGATTTTCCAGTTCCCCCTTTATTGGTACCAAGTTCCTGCAAAAATGAAATGTTGGATCGATACGGTTTGGGAGGCAGCCAAACCCTACTTATTAAATAAAGAAATCGGCTTTGCTCTTTCTACAGGCGTTGCAGCCAAAGAATTTCAACTAGGTGGAAAAGAAGGAGCCAGTTTTTCTGAAATTTTGCGACCTCTAACTTTAATGGCACAAAAATACCAAATGACCATCTTACCGGTTCTCGTTCTCGATCAGTTAATGTATAAAACAGAAAAAGAGAAACGGCGATTTGTGATCGACTATCAGCAGCTGCTGACAATGGAAGCCCCCTTTTCATTTGCTGCCAAACAACAGTGGTTTATTCAAAGACTAGAAGCACTGACAGCTGAAAATCCAAAACTCGCTCCTCTTCTCGATCAACTTATCCAAAATCAGGAAACCTTACTTGAATTAGATGAAGCTCTTGCTGAAATGGAGGCTTACGAATGAATGAGGCATGGATCCACTCCTTGATTGAAGAACAAACCGAGGAGACACTCAATTATCATGAGAAAGCCTTCTTGCAAGAATTAGAAGTGCTTTTGACACAACAACAAACACGAATTCAACTGAAGCAAGGCGAGTTGGACAGTAAATTATGGAATCCCCAAGACTGGTAAGACCATTTTTGACAACATGAAACGCCCAACAATTGATTGCTAAGCACAGTAAACGACGTGGCTGAATGAAACAGAAACTTGAAAAAACTAAGTGTTCTGCTAGCACGTCTCTGATTCCTATTTCAACTAACATCTACTAAATGGTAAAATCCCCCTAAGAGGTCGCTAGTCAGCTAACTCTTAGGGGGATTTCTATCTCAGGTGGGTGTATTGTTTGGAGTCAGTTCTTTTTGGTTGCTTCAATATACGCTTGTTGTAGTTTAGCAGTCACAGCTCCTAGCTGTCCAGTTCCCACCGGATGACCATCGATACCAACAATTGGCACGATTTCCCAGACAGAATTGGTAATAAAACACTCATCAAATTCTGCTAATCGATCAATCGCAACGGCTTCTTCCTTAACTGGTAGCTTCAATTCCTGACACAAGCTTAAAACTTTCATTTTTGTGATCCCAGGTAAAACCAGATTGCCATCCGGATGCGTATACACCGTTCCTTTGGAAACAAACCATAAATTTGAAGCGGAAGCTTCCGTAAAAAAGCCCTCTCGATGCAGTAGTGCTTCATCATAACCATTGGACCGAGCCTCCTCTAAAGAGAGCAGATTCCCCAAAAGGCTTAATGATTTGATGTCACAATGAAGCCAACGCTGGTCAGGGATTAATGTGGCTTGAAGACCATTACGCTGCATGTCCACTGGACGATGGAATGGAATAACATTTGCAGTAAGGACACTTTTTATCGTCCCTTGAGGAGGAAAAACATGATTTCGCGGACTTAAAACCCCTCTTGTCACTTGCAAATACACTTCTCCGTCAGTGATTCCCTCAATGTCGATCAATGAACGTAATCTGTCTTTGAGAATGGTGGTTTCATAAGGCAATGTCATTTTTATTTTAGCGGCACTGTTCTCTAGTCGCTGCAAGTGCTCTTCGGCCATGAACATTTTCCCTTGATAAATGCGAATAACTTCGTAGATTCCGTCTCCATACTGGTAGCCGCGGTCTTCGATATCGATTTGAACCTCTTGTCGATCAACGATCTCTTCATTCCATAAGACTTTCATGATAGCCTTCCCTCACTTTGCGATTTTATCAAAATTTTTTTTGGTAGATATAGGATAGGTCTTTACTATACCATTTTTCACCAATTTTTTTAAAGCCATTTTTTTCGTAAAAACGCTGGTTTCTAAGGGAATATGCTGGTGTTTCTAGTATCCAGTAATCGACGGGAAATCGTTTTTCAAATAATTGCCAAGCAAGAGTCCCAACCCCTTTACCAATAAAATCAGGGTCGAGACAAAAGTAGCAAATCTGGTGTTTACTAGGATTTGCCACAATCAAACCAATAATGCCATTTTCTTGCAGCAGGTAAAGACTGAGATCTGGATCTTGCTTCACTCGTTTCAATAATTCTCCATTATGATAGCCAGATGGACCGTCTCGTTTGTCTGCCCCCAAATGGCATGCGGTATCTGCATCAAAAGAGGTCCGTATTATTTTTGCTAGTACAAAATCTTCTTTGTCCCCTGCATATTCAACGATTTTCATTTTCTTTTCCTTCTTGCTTTACATGTTTTTGCTGTTGATAATAGCGGGTCAAAGTGCCTGCCATGGCCATCACGATCGAATAGACCGGCAGCGCAACGATCATTCCTACAAATCCTAATAAATTCCCGGCGATCAATAATAAGAAGACGGCAATGATAGGATGGATATGTAGCACTTTATTCATGACGATTGGTGAAACAACATACGACTCGCCAAATTGAATGATCGTAATGCCAATAACTAACAAGACTGCTGTTTTCATATCTTGACTCAGAGCAAACAAGAATGCTGGTGCCGCGCCGATAAAAGGACCAAAATACGGAATGATATCTAGAACACCACAGATTAAGCCTAGTAACAAGGCATTTTGCAAGCCTAAAAATGTAAAGATTAGATAGCTGAAGACGCCAACATACAAACAGACAAGTAGCTTTCCGCTAATATATGCTGAAGCAGCTTGATGAAAATCTTGACACAACTGCAGAATAAGAGAGCGAATTTTTTTTGGTGCTTTCGAGACCAAAAGATCAGGAACCTTATGTCCATCTTTAAACATATAAACCAATAGCAACGGAATCGTGAACAAAACAATCGCTGAATGAGAGACGATTGCTACCAAACTTGTCAGACTATTCGTAGCCCCAGTGATAAACTGAGCAGCGAGATTACTGATTTGGTTGATATCCAATGAATCTAACAGTGGACCAAATAATTCCTCAAAAGAAGAATGATCGATATTGTCAATGATTCTGTTGATGATGTAAGGAATCTGATTGATAAAACGTGCCATTTCGTTAATCAGTGCCGGACCGATCACCTGAATGATTAAATAAGCAGCAAAGAGGATCAGAAGCAATGTGACATAAAGAGCGAGATGTTGATTGCTGCTCCTTTTTTTGATCAAATTGAAAAAAGGCAAAAAGATATAAAAAATAAATACAGAAATCAAAACGGGTAAAAAGACACTAGCAAAAATGGCTTCTAGCGGGCGGAAGACAAACAGAATATTTGAATAGATCCATATGCCTAGTCCCACCAAACAAATAAACACAAGTACTGCAAATAATTTCGACTTTTTTAATAGCTCCAAAGAAAAATCTCCTGTTTTTTTGTTAAACAATCATTACTAGTTTAGCATATTCACTATGTCTTAACCGATTTTTTTGTCACAAAAACAAAATTTCAATAAAATTATTTCATTAATGTTATTAAATTTGACGTTTTCTGAGTTCCCGCTAGAAAAATGAAACAAGAGGTTTGCTAGAGACAAGTCCTTGCTACGATCAAAAAAACTAGTGGCATCAGTCTGATAAACCTTCGATCACAACAGTCAAGATCAGCCATTATAAGACGACATCCAGAGGACGGCTTCTTTAGTGATCGAGTGTGTCTTCTTGGTTAAGACTTATGCCACTAGTTTTTCCTACTTCTTTTCTTACTTATTTACCTACTTACTTCCCTGTTTACTTTCCTACTTCTTTTCCTATTATTTATTAGGAAGATAGACCTTCACTAACTTTGTTAGCGGCATATAAAAAGGCGACCGCATGACTTTTCTCCACTGTTTGGAACCCGCAAGCTTCGTAGAAAGCCCGCGTTTTTTTCGTATCGTCAGTTAATAAAATTTTTTGACGAATTTTCGGGTAGTCTCCTACTATTTTTTTTAGTAACGTTTGCCCGATTCCCTGCCGCTGGAATTCTTTCAATACGAGTAAATCTTGGATATACAAAATCGTTTGCTGATCCGTTATTCCTCGCACCAAACCAACTAAGCGCTCTTGCTGCCAAGCAGTGATCATGTGGGATTGCTGAAGTGCTGCCCACAAGACTTCTGGTTCGCGAATATACAAGGACCAGCCAGCATCTTGATACAACGAAAGGATTTGTTGTGGGTCCTCTGGAAGGTGTTTGCTATAGTGAATCGTTGATGAATTGCTTTCTTTCTTTTGAATTGCTGTTCCTTGGCCGTTCTCTGAGACAGCTAGCCATTGGTTATACGTGAGGCTAGTAAAGTGTTCTTTTCTTTGTTCATTTAACAGAGGAACCTCGACTGTTTGAGTTAACTGATAGACAAAACCGCATTTCTGTTGGACGCGCCAAGATTGTTCATTACCATCATAATAGCCTGCCCAAACCGTTAGCTTCGGTTCCCTGGCAAACTGATCAGCAAGGATCGCAGTCAACGCCTCCACTGTATAGCCTTGTCCCCAGTAAGCTTTCCCGATCCAGTAGCCTACTTCAACTGCAGGCGGGAGCATAAATTCTTTGCTGATTGGCATAATACCAATACTGCCAATCGGCATGCCATCTTTCAGACAAATAGCATAAGTCGTTTCATTCGTGTTAAAAACATCCGTAATAATTGTTTCGCTTTCTGCCACAGATTGATGCGGCGACCAGCCGGCTCTTGGGCCGATAGCAGGATCTTTTGCCAACTCAAACAACTCTTTGGCATCAGAATTCTGCCAATGTCTTAAAATTAAACGCGTTGTTTCTATCATCTCTTTCCCCTCTTTCGGACCTTTGCTGTGAGCATCCTATATATTTATTGCATTTCTAGCGCTATTTCTACCATTATTGGAAACACTTGCGTATTGTTGCAAAATAGCTTGATTTTTACTGAAAGTTATCTTCGCTAGCTTATTTCCTGCGATCAATTACGTTTGCGCGCCGTCGCCTTTCGCAAATGCTTGCCTTTCCTGTGCTTGTTTTCTTAATTTCTTTTGCGCTTTCTTCGATCCACGGTCGATATCTCGGTTAAATTTCCGTTCTGCAAATGAATGGAACAGACTCTCCAAGTCATACCCTGCTGGATATAATTCTTCTCTAGACATCAGAAGCTTGACTCTTCTAGTGGGAACGATAACCAATGATTCATCCAGCAAAATCTGTGCTTGATTGCTTTCTAAATAGGCATAAAACAAGCCCGTTTGATTTGTCTCTGTGTAAGAGATGCGATCGCCTTTTTTTAAAGTAGCCACGGATACTTGCTGTCGTTCTTTCTGGATGCCTTTAAATACTGCTTTTTCCGTTGGATACTGTTTCGTTTCTAAGTATCGTTGTGCTTTAGCAACGATTTCTTTAGAGACTGACATCTTTTCTGCGATCCAAAAGGCATTACTGGTACCCACAGCATCAGAAAGCAGCCGATATTTAGGTGTCAATGTTTCTGGATCAAAAGCCATTGCAGCCGTATGGAAATCTTGATGATCAATAGCAAACTGTTTGATTTCCCCATAGTGGGTAGTAGCAATCAAAAGCGCACCTGAATGATAGATGGCTTCCATGATCGCAATCGCTAAAGCAGCTCCTTCATTTGGCTCTGTTCCGCTGCCGATCTCATCCAGCAATACAATGCTTTGCCGTGAAGCATGCTTGACGATTTGGGCAATGTTGTTCATATGTCCCGAAAAGGTACTTAATGCGTTCGCTAAACTTTGTTGATCCCCAATATCCATCCACAGATTTTTCAAAAATGGAACCTGACTTCCCCCAGCATGTGAAGGAAAGAGACCATAGTGCGCCATCACACAAACCAGTGCCACAGTTTTTAACACCACCGTCTTCCCACCGGCATTGGGACCTGTGATCACCAGACAGCGAGCATCGTAACCAAGTTGTAATGACAGAGGAACTGCTGCTGCTCCTAACAATGGGTGTCGAACTTCCTGTAAGTCGATTACTTCTGCTTCATTGATTTCTAGCGGAACACCATGAATTTCACGACAGTATTTTGCTCGAGCAAAGATGATGTCCAATTCAACCAATACATCCAGACAGGTAAAAATTTCTGTTAAGTTTTCTGCAAGCAGTCCAGTCAATCCAGCTAAAATTTGATACTCCTCGGCAGTCTCCTCTGCTTTGGCCATTATCAAGCGATCGTTCAAGCGAATCGCTGCTTCTGGTTCAATGAAAACTGTTGCCCGTTTATTGGAGCGTTCAATAATCTGCCCTTTGATCTGATGTTGAAATTCGGAGCGCACAGGTAGTGTGTAGCGATCATTTTTTTGAATGATTCGTGCATCTTGTAATAGTCGTGGATCTTGCAAAAACTTTGAAAAGACTTTTTTCAATTCTGCTTCATGCTTGGCTATTTGTCCCCGGATTTTCCTAAGTTCACGACTGGCATCGGTGTCAATCCGGCCATTTCGGATTTTGTCAAAAATTGTTTGTGCGGTGTCTGAAAAATCCGTTAATCCTTGCGCATAGCCAGTAAGCCGCGGTGTCTGCCACTGGTTTTTTTCAAACATCTGACGGATCAATCGAAAAGACCGTAAAAAGTCTCCATAATCGATCAATTCTCTCGGCTCTAAAATCAAGCCTTTTTCGATTTTTGTCGTATGATGCAAAATATCAGACAGGCCCATGAATGGTACTTGTTGCCCAGAGCCTAAGAGGGCCATTGCTTCTTTTGTCTCCGCTAGTCTTTTTCTAGCGGAATGAATAGAAGAGGCCGGTTGTTGTTCGGCAAATCGTTGCTTGCCATAATCACTAAGGATTCGTTGACTAACAGTTGTTTTAATTGTGTCAAATTCAGTTTCTTGTGGGATATTCATATGAGGTCCTTTCTTGTGCCCGTGAAACGTCTCTCCTCCACGTTCAAAAAAAGTGTACAAAACAGGTGACAGTTCCCCATCACCTGTTTTTATCAATAACGATTTTGATCGGTATCTGCAGGCACAACAAATAAACTTAGTATTGTTTATTTGTTTAAATTTGCTGGTTAGATACCTAAGACACTCATCAAGAGACCTCTTTCTTTTTTTGAACGATTTTCTTTATTTTAGTATATCTATGATCGAATTGTCAACATCATCTATTCTGCCGGTTCATTATGTGTTTGCATATCCAATTCAGAATGTAATCGCTGGATCACTAGCTGTCGTTCCTCATCAGAGATTGCTTGGTAAGAAATCCCTGCTTCTCCTTGCAATCCATCTCCCGTAAAGCCTGTCCCCTGTATTTGATAGAGATCAACTGTTGTTAGGGTAGACTGGTAACTCGTTATTAATCGTGAGATCTGCTGAAAAGTGAGATCCGTTTGGCCGTTTTCTCCAACGATCGACATGAGCTCTTGGTACTGGAACAAACTTGACAGAGACAGCAATTCTTTAGCGAGGAGCTCAGTCACTTGTCGTTGTCGTCTCTGCCGGCCATAATCCCCTTCTGGATCATCTTTACGCATCCGAGTATACTGAAGTGCTGCCCAACCATCTAATTGAAGCTCCCCCTCTGGGTAATGAATTTTCTCAGCCGTAAACTCAAAATCGTTGTAAACTGTGATTCCGCCAATCGCATCTACAAGATCTACCATGCCATCCATATTGATCGAGAAATAATGATGAATTGGGATCTGTAAAAATTGTTCGATCGAAGCGATCATCATTTCGGCGCCCCCAAATGAGTGGGCATGATTGATTTTATCTTTGAAACCTTTACCAACAATCTCTACATAAGCATCACGAGGAATACTTGTAATGGATGTCCGCTTATTTTTTGGATTCAATGTCACGATCATGATCGTGTTCGCACGATAGTCTGTTTTTCGCTTGGAATCATTTGCGATACCCAAAAGGAGCAGACTTAGGGGTTCTACCTCTTCAATTACTGTTGCTTCTCGCCCTTTAATCGGTGCGTGCATGGTTTGAACCGTTTGTTCTGCACGAAGAACGATGCGCAGCGCATAGACTGTTCCAACGGTCACAAGCAGTGTTAAACTAACCAAAAGCGTCAGCCAAACTTTCTTTCCATTCGTCATGGTCTTCTCCTTTGCTTGAATTTATCGGATAAATTGTTACTTTTACTCGTAAGAATCCTTTCAGTCCATTCATAAGTCATCAATGTGATCCCACTTGCTAAACAGATACTTGCGAGGGTATCGCTTGGGTAATGAACGCCTAAATAAAAGCGGGAAAATATTACTAAAAAAATGAAAGAGCCGCCGAGGATAGCCAACAGACCTTTTTTCTTAAACAAAAATCGAGTGAAAAGCAAACAGGTAGTCACCAGTGTAACAGCTAGCAGGGTATGGCCACTGGGAAAGCTGTGTGAATCGCGAACCATCCCAGCTTCTAGGACTGGGCGTGGCCGCTGAATCAGCCATTTCATCACTTGACCGATACCACTCACTACAATCAGATTTCCTATTCCCCAGATTGCCCAAACTCGTTGCTGCTTTTTCCATAAATAGATGCCCAAAAGCAGAAATAAACCAGTTATTGGTAGGATCGTAGCAGTCGAAGCGATGCCCAACATGATTTGGCCTCCTAAAGCAGTGCGCATCTGAGGCAAATTCCAAAAGAGTCGGTCTATCCTTTGAAACCAGTGTGGCTGATGCAAGACTAGGATCGTCAATAAAAAAAACAATGCAATAAAGCTAAGACTGACCGTCATCCGACGAGTTCGATTGAACATTTTAGTAAACTCCTTTAATTTATTGGGAAAGTTTTTTTCGGGGCATACGCCTTCTCCAGCCCAAAAATAATGCCTAAAGAGAGACCAACTGCAATCAGCGAGGTCCCACCTTGACTCAGAAATGGTAGTGGAATACCCGTCAAAGGCAGTAATCCAATCGCCGCCCCGATATTTTCAAAAATTTGAAAAACCAAACCAAAAACAAACGTGATCGATAGATAGACCGAGGCTTTATTATTTGTCCGCAATGCTGCAAAAATGATCTGATAAATCAAATAAAAATAGAGAAAAATTACTAATGAACTGCCTAAAAATCCAAATGATTCTCCGATGACTGTAAAGATCATATCGGATTCACGCACAGGAACGTAGACAGGAATGTGCGTGTCACTTGCCCCGAGGAGACCACCTGAACCAATTGCCCACATACTTTGTACTTGTTGGTAAGCAATCGAGTCTTGATAAGCAAAAGGATCTGCCCAAGCTTTGACTCGATCCAATTGATAGGGTTTAAAATGCAATCGAAACAACATCGTATTCCCCCAATCAGTAAAGACTAATAGCAATAACAGTCCGCCAACCACAGCCAATACCGTAAAAATTACTGTCAACAGTTTCCAATGGACACCGGAAATAACAAATAGTGCGCCGAGCATTACGATGAAAACCAAACTAGTACCAAAGTCCCGTTGCATATACATCAATAGAAAAGTCGGCAAACTATAAAGCACTATTTTTAGAATGTAGAAACAGTCAGATTTGATTGTTCGCTGAATCTGTCTTTTTTCATATAAGAGTGTGAGATACACCATAAACAATACAAAAGCCAATTTCATAATCTCAGAAGGCTGCAATGTGAAACGGCCGATTCGGATCCAACGTTTTGTATGGGTCAACTCAAACATGACGGGATCATAAAACCAGTACAATAATGTCATCAATCCTAGAGAAAGAACATAAAAGATGCCAGAGAACCGCAATAAAAAAGTCGTCGAAAGTAAACTGCCCGCAAACAATGCGATTGCGGCAATGATGCAAAAAAAGAGTTGCCGCACAACAACCGGTCCCGGATCAATGCCATCCAGCACACTGGCACCATATTGAACCGCAATACTCAATAAAAAAAGTAAGAAAACCGGTAGAATCAGTGCATAATTCACTTCATGTCGTTTGAAGTACTTCATTTGCTTCCCTCCCTCTTTCCAATTTGAGGCAAATACCAAAAGCAAACGAAAGAATAAAGTAACTGGAGCCACCATAACTAATAAATGGTAAAGGAACCCCTGTCATAGGCATTAACCCTAAGATACTTGCGATGTTGATACTTGTTTGCAATAACAACAATGTGGCAGTTCCTAATAGAATCAAGCCTATTTGTGAATCAATAGCTGTTGCCGAACGAATAAACAGGCGCAACACAATTAGAAATAATAATCCAATTACAAAAATCCCTACCAAAAGGCCAAGCTCCTCTACCAATACCGAAAAAATGAAGTCTGTCTCCGCAACGGGTAAGAACCCTTTTTTCGTGATGCTATTGCCTAAACCCAACCCGCTTAATCCGCCATTGAATAATGCATAATAGGAATGAATCATTTGGAAACCTTGACCATATGGGTCAGAAAATGGATCTCCAACAAGTTGGATCCGGTTGTATACATGCATGAAGAATTGTGGTAACCAGCCGTGTTGTCCTAAAAAGAGGACCGCACCTCCTAAAAGAAATAAACTGGAAATCAGTGCAGTAAATAGCAGGAATGTGACTTTGACTGGCACTTGAACAGTCGTGATCATAACAAAAGCCAAAAATAGTAAAATCATTACTCCTGCAACTTTAGGCTGCATTAGAACCAGCCCACAACATAGAAATAAGAGAAAGAGCGGCTTTTTTAATTCATTGAAAGATCGTTTGTCCTTAAAATAGTTTGCCAAATAAAGAATCATACCGACATTTGTTATTTCTGAAGGCTGAAACTGAATGCCAAAAATCGAAATCCAGCGCTGAGCACCGTTAACTGATACCCCGAAAAATGGCAGGTAGGCCAACAGTAACATGACAATGCCAAAGGCCAATAGTCCCACAGCTAACTTTTTGCTTAACAAAATTTCGACGCGGGTTTTTTGAATCAAAAGAATCATTCCCCAACTCAACAGCAGAAAAATCAGTTGTCGCTGGAACAACGCGGCCGGTGCACCCCCAGCAGTCATCAACCGGTAAGAACTTGCACTATAAATCATTAAAAGACCGATGATACTCAACAGCAAATAAGCTGTGATAAGTAACCAATCGATCTTTCTCTTTTTACTCATATCGTCCACTCCTTCCCTTGGAGCAGGTGATTTCAGACGTTATTTATTTTATCCATTTACGTTTTGAAACATACTCAAGAAAAGAAAAAAAGCCAAACTTCTCTCAAGACGTTCGACTTCGCAAGCAATCTCATCGTCCGAGTTTTGGCACTATACAACGTAAAGAAGAAGCAAATTAGTAGTATTTATTTCTTCTTAGCTATTTTATGAAGAGCCTTAATCCGACAATTCCTGTTTTACACATTGGCGTCTTTCGACGTTTCTGCGCAATAGCTTATGTTTGTATAGGAGCCTCACCTAACAAGGTTATCCGTTATTTTTATTCATCCTGAATGTTACCTTTTGTTCCTCATGATGACAACTGAATTCCGCAATTTTGTGTTTTTCTTTAATTATTCTTAAACATCTTTAAGCAATTGACTAATTCCCCTGTTTTCTCACAGCTCATTGAATCGCTGCCTTTTTTAGTTAGAGATTTCTCGTTATTTTCAGGACAAAAAAACTGCAACAGCCATTTGCCATCGATCCATCGAGACCCAATCAACTGGCAACTATTTGACCGAAGTTCAGCCATCAGCTGCAATGATCATGGATCAAAAATGAATCAAATTGGTAAACGGCGTTGCAGTCATTCCTTGTACCTATTTAAAGGATCAGTCCGCATTTGATTATTGGCGAATCAAATAATCAAATGCGCCTAACGCTGCTGTTGCTCCTGAACCCATCGAAATAATAATTTGCTTGTAGGCACTGTCTGTACAATCTCCGGCAGCAAAAACTCCAGCAAGATCTGTAGTTCCATGTTTGTCGACAATGATTTCATTGCGTTCATTCAAAGCCACTCGATCTTTCAGCCATTCTGTATTCGGCATCAAGCCAATCAAAATAAAGACGCCTTCCACAGCTAAAGTGGCTTCACGATTTGTCTGCCGATCCACATAAGTCAGCTGCTCCACATGATCGGAACCCGCAATTTCCTTGGTAGCAGCATTGGTGATGACCGTCACGTTTTCCAATGTTGCTAGTCGTTTTTGTAAAACAAGGTCTGCTTTTAATTCCGGCAAGAACTCCAATACATAGACATGTTTTGCCATACCTGCCAAATCAATCGCTGCTTCAATACCAGAATTACCGCCACCAATAACTGCCACTTCTTTACCAGCAAACAACGGACCATCGCAGTGAGGGCAATAAGCAACCCCTTTATTTTTAAACTCTTGCTCTCCCGGAACGTTAATGTTCCGCCACCGTGCACCAGTGGCAAGGATCGCTGTCTTTGTTTTCAAAACAGCACCATTCTCTAATTCCACTTCCACGAATTCATTTTTGCGGATATCTTTGGCACGTTGTCCTTTCATGACATCTACATTATACTCATTGACATGTTCTTCCACTTGACGCATTAATTTTGGTCCTTCTGTGTAAGGTGTACCGATCATGTTTTCGATTCCTAATGTTTCCATCACTTGACCACCGAAAGTTTCCACCACCATGCCTGTATTGATCCCTTTACGGGCAGCGTAGACAGCAGCACTTGCACCCGCTGGACCGCCCCCTACGACCAACACGTCAAACAGATCTTTATCTGCAAACGAGTCTTTGCTAGTCGGACCAGCAGCTTGTTCAAGTAATTGTTCGATCGTCTGACGACCGCTAGCGAATTCTTCCCCGTTCAAAAAGACGGTTGGTACGGCCATAATTTTTTTGGCATCTACTTCCGCTTTGAACATACCACCTTCGATCATCGTATGACTGATATTCGGATTCAAGACAGCCATGATATTCAACGCCTGTACGACATCCGGACAATTATGGCACGTCAGACTAACATATGTCTCAAAATGCAAAGGCTGAGAGATTTGTTTGATACGGTCTTGAATCGCTTGTTCGACCTTTGGCGCCCGGCCACTAACTTGCAATAAAGCTAAAATAAATGAAGTAAACTCATGCCCGAGTGGAAGACCTGCAAAAGCAATGCCACTGTCGATACCTGGTTGCATAATTGTAAAGCTGGGTGTCCGATCTGCAGTTACTTCTTCGATCGTAATACGTTCGGACATTTCTGCGATTTCTTCTAAGAAATCACGAACTTTTTGTGAGGCGTCATCTGTACCAAGACTAGCTGCGAAAACAATTTCAGATTCCAGCATTGCCAGATACTGTTTCAGTTGTTCTTTAATTCCATTATCTAAAGCCATGTCAACCTCCTATATTTTTCCAACTAGATCAAGACTTGGTGTTAAGGTGTCTTCTCCTTCTTTCCATTTAGCTGGGCAAACTTCACCTGGATGTGTCCGCACGTATTGGGCAGCACGAATTTTGTCGATCAATCCACTAGCATCGCGTCCAATTCCATCCGCATTGATTTCAACCGTTTGAACAACGCCATCAGGATCGATAATAAAAGTACCTCGTTGCGAAAGGCCACTTTCTTCATCCAGTACATCAAAAATACGAGAGATCGTGTGAGAAGGGTCAGCAACCATAATGTATTCGATCTTGCTGATTGCATCAGAGTGATCATGCCATGCTTTGTGGGTATAGTGAGTATCTGTCGAAACAGAATAAACTTCAGTTCCTAGTTCTTTCAATGCTGCATATTGACCTTGTAGATCTTCTAATTCCGTTGGACATACAAATGAAAAATCTGCTGGGTAAAAACAAACCACATTCCATTTTCCTTTGAAATCTTCAGATGAAACGTCGATAAATTTTCCGTTGTGATAAGCTTGTGCTTCAAATGACTCAATTTCTTTTCCAATTAATGACATAGCGATTCCTCCAATTAGAATTATTATTTGAGAATAATCTCTCTTAATTATTAGTCTAAAGCCAGTGGAATTGCAATAGTCTCTTTGCATTTTTTTAAACAAAATGAATTTCTCCTCATAAATGAGCGTTTCACTTTCATTTTAAAATGATTTCTGGGAAAATAAATATATTCACTTTTCTAACAATTATACCCTCAAGGCTACTCATTCTCATTTACAAGGATATTTTCTCAATAACTTTAAGTCACTTTTCACTTTGTCAAATTCATCAAAGTGAAAAGTTTTTATTTGTCCAAACCGATAAGAAAAACACCTGAAGGACTCCTCTTCTGCTCTAGCAGAACCTCGGATCTTTCAGATGTTTATCAAAAACTATTTCAAGAAATTCCTTAGCGCTTATTTTTCTGATGAGGCAAAAAGAAATCTTGAAAAACCCCACCCAAGATGAAGATTACCCATGAATAGGCCCAGCTTCCTGTTGAAAATGACCAGAGGAAGTAAACCACAAGGATCACTGGCCAATAAACCGTATTAAAAAAGCGAACTTTTCCTGCGGATTCTCCATAAATGTGTTGCGCTGCCCGTGGTCCGGGTTCATCTTCATTAGAAATAAAGTAAACGCCATCGGCCATTTTGGCAAATCCTGTGCGGATGATACTGACATAGACGATAAAGAATACTCCTAATGCAACTGCCGCAAAAAACAGTCCTAAAGCTAAACCACTGGGAATGTAAAGAATAGCTTCCATCAAGAAAAAGGGTGTCACCGACAGAATACATGCAGAAATCCCTAGCACCAGACCAAATCGAAAACTCTTTTCATAATCTTCCAATTGCTTCCGCGCCTCTTGTTTTACTTCTTGATCAAATGGACGATCGTTTAATTTTCGTTTTGATGCAGAATAGTTCAAGCCGGAGGTAATAATAAAGCCCACGCCCAATGCAACAAACATGAACATGACTAATAGTCCTAAGCCACTATCGATTTCATTGGCAAAAAAGAGAAATATTCCAAGAGAAGCGATACATAACGCAATACCTAAAGAAAGTGAGAAGGCAAAACGGCGAATCTTCCCCCAAAAATCAAAGGCTTCATCGATTGTAATAGCATCTAACCAGGCTTCTTCTGCAGTATCTTCTGACTGCGCTACTTGCAGTTCTTGAAGCAACTCATCAATTGATCCAAATTCACTGATCACAGCCCCGATTGCTTCATGCTCGCTTTTTCCTTGTTCAATCAATTCATGGTAATGGTCTTCCATGATCGCAGCCAAATCCTCTTTGGCTTTCTTTGTTTCTGGCGTGGTGGGTACATTCAAAAACAAACTATCTAAATAATCCCGGATGGTTTTCATTTTGCTCCTCCTTGTAAAAAGCGCTCAACAACAATTTTTGTTTGCTGCCACTCTTGTTTTTTTACTTCTAAAAATTCTCTTCCTGCCTCACTGATTTGATAATAGGTGCGTTTCTTTCCATGAGTCACTTCTCCAGGATACGAGCGGATCAATCCTTGTTTTTCCAAACGTGTGAATGCAGAATACAATGTTGTTTCCTTAATGATATAGAGCGAATCTGTTTTTTCACGTATCTGTTTTGAAATGTCGTATCCATAGGAATCATCTTTGGAAAGAATCGATAAGATGATTGCATCATTGTATCCCCGAATTCCATCGCTGGATATCACTCGATCCCCTCCTTAAAATTACTTTACCTGTCGTAATAATTATAAATCAATTACTACGACAGGTAAAGTAAATCTGTGATTCTTTTTTTAATTCAGTCTTGAGACCGAGAAACATCCGCTAACGGTTGAACATCAATTACCGGTAAAAACACTTCATCAAATTTTATGAAACTCCCACCTTCTGTTAAAACTTTGATCTGCTGTCCTTCTCGAAGCTGCCAACTGTCGCTGCTTTCGAAATAATACAGACCAAAATCTGATGAATAACGTGATTCCGCGTTTTTCTTCGTCTGAAAACATGCATACCCATCCTCATAGACTTTCATGACCGTCCCTTCGACCCATTCCTTTTGAGGCGGGAAAAAAATCATCTTTACGCAGATTATCCAAAGCGCAAGTAAACCCGCACCGACCAAATAGTTTTTGTGCCCCGGTTTGGAGGGCCAATAATAGGAAATGAAAACCAACAACAAAATAGCTAATCCGCTGCCCATTAAGACTGTCCCCCACTTTGGCGCGAGCCCCACCTCTGTTTGTAATGTAATTTTTTCTGCCAAAGTCAATAGCTCAAAGTCTGCGATCGGGATCAGGTTCACCCGAAGAAATAATCCCCCTATTAACAGTACTAAACCTAAGGCAGCCGCCAGCAAATATTTGTGCATTTCGGAATCCGCTCCTTCCCTTTGAACCTAGCATACCTGAAAAAAACTAAATTTGGTTTAAATTGAATAAATTGTTTTCAATACAAAAACAGTTGCGAACATCCAACATTCGCAACTGTTTCTCATTTAAGCCATCCTTATTCGATAACAAGCCTTTAATCTTTTGCAACAGCCGGTTCAACATCAGACAACATAATGTCCAATGATTCGATCCCAGATCCTGCTAAATACCAAACTTGCGGATTTAATTCGATCACTTTCCCGTTTTTTCCAGCAGTTGTTTGCTGAACCAATTCATTTTCAGTCAACGTACTCTGGCTTGTATCCCCACCGATTGCTTTTGTACGATCAATAACAAAAATAATATCGGGATTTTTTTCCAGTAAATATTCATAAGAAATATTCTGCCCATGAGTCGATGCTTCTAATGTATCATCGACTGGCGTAAACCCAAATGTATCATAAACAATGCTATATCTTGATCCCAAACCAAAGGCAGAAAGACTACCTTCATTCATCATGACAACTAATGCTTTTTCCTTGCTGGCTTCTGCAGTTTCAGAAAGATTCGCGATTCTTGTTTGCAGAGCAGTCAACTGTTTCTTGGCTTCCTCTTCTTTTCCGAAGATTTGGGCAATAGTTTGAATGTTGTTATCGATCGATGACCAAGTGTTTTCGTTGTCTACACTTAGAAAAATCGTTGGTGCAATTGCTTCCAGATCTTTTTGAAAGTCTCTTTGGCGGCCAGAGATAATGATCAAATCAGGTTGGATCTGATTGATTTTTTCTAAGTCAGGTTCTTTGATACCACCTGCAGAATCAACCGCAGCATAACTCTTTAAATAGTCAGGCATATTGCTCGTAGCAGCTCCTACAACACGATCTCCTACGCCTAAAGCATCCATTGTATCAAGTGCACTGTTATCGAAAACAACGACTTTTTTTGGTGAAAATGGCACAGTCACTTTGCCATTACTATCTGTCACTTCGATTTCGGCAGGCGCCGCTGCAGCCGTTGAGGCACTTGTTGACTCTCCTTTTTCTTGAGAGCCGCATCCTGCTAACCCCGTGATCATTACCAATACAGCCAAACTAAATACTATTTTTTTCATATACTCCTCCTATGGTCTCTTAATTAAAATAATAACAAAAGCGCTGTCCATCCACTTCGACTATCTTAACTTCTAAGTCATAAAGTTCTTTTAAAACAGGCTCTTGGATCACTTCTGCAACTGTGCCTGTTTTGAACAAACTTCCTTCTTTCATCGCTACGATATGGTCTGCATATCTGGCAGCAAAGTTGATGTCATGCAATACGATCAATACGGTTTTCCCATGATCTTTGACTAATTTCTCCAATAAGTGCATCAACTGATTGGCATGTTTCAAATCCAAATTATTCAGCGGTTCATCCAAAAGGATATACTCGGTATCTTGGGCAAGAATCATCGCCAAATAGACCCGTTGAAGCTGCCCACCAGATAATGCATGGATCGAGCGTTGCCGAAATGATTCTAAAGATAAAAGTGTTAATGATTCTGAAATGATTTGTTCATCTTCTGGCGTTGATCGTCCCCGATTATAGGGAAACCGACCAAAAGACACCAGTTCTTCTACGGTCATATCAACCGTAAAACCGTTACTCTGTTGCAAAAAAGCGAGATTCTTAGCTAATTCTTTCGAACGCCATTGTCGAATCTCCTTTTCTTTGAAATAAACTTCTCCAGTAGTCTGCTCCAACATGCGGCTGATAATCGAAAGCAATGTACTTTTTCCGGCACCATTTGGACCAATAAAGGCAATCAATTGATTTTCCGGCAACTGCAAGGACAAATCAGTCAACACGCGCTTGTCTTGATAACTCTTTTCGATTCCTTTTGTTTCAATCATTGTCCTTTCCTTTCTTTGACTAGTTTTCCTAAAAAGAAGATTCCGCCTAAAAATTGAATCACTGTATTGATCGTTGTGTTCCATTGAAAGACTTGCTCAACAAAAAATTGGCCGCCGACTAGTAATAAAAACCCTAAAAGTGCTGATCCAACAAACAATGTGCCATGTTTATATGTTGGAAATAACTGATAGGCAATCGTTGCCACGACAAATCCTAAAAAGACGGATGGTCCTACTAAAGCAGTAGCAGTCCCCGATAATAAAGACAGCAAGAAAAGACAACTCTTCTGGATCATTGAAACCGATAGGCCTAAACTTTTTGCATTTCGAACACCCAAGACCATAACATTCAATTCTGGAATCAATAGCGATAATCCAATCAGCCCAATTAAAATAATTCCAGCAGCCAGTAATAAATGCTGACTATTGACATTGCTAAAACTTGCAAATAGACGCCCTTGCAACAAATCATATTCATTGGGATCCATGATGACTTGAAGAAATGAACTGATACTAGTGAACATAGTACCGCTGATCATTCCCGCCATCAGTAATAGAAACAATTGATTATTGGCTTTTTTATAAAAGGTCTGAATGATGACACTGCTTAATGTCCCGGTAGCTAAAATCGAAAACAAAAAAACGAAAGGTGTTTCCTGACTCAACATGCGGATTCCTCCTAAGAAGAAAAATAGTATCGTCTGGATCAGCACATATAATTGATCCAATCCTAAGATACCGGGAGTCAGATACCGATTTTGTGTCAGTGTTTGTAAAGTGATCGTGCTAAACGAGACAGCTATTGCTACTAAGCCAAAGGCCACTATTCGCTTTCCCCGTAATTGCAGTGCGAAGGACCAATTGCCATATGTATTGTAGGTAAGGTATGCGCCAACAGCTATCCCGATGAGTATGAACAAGAACATATAACGCCGGATAATTCTCATACCATTTTTCTCCTCATCAATAAGACTAGAAAGCTAATACCGCCAATCGTTCCTGCTACAACGCTGACCGGCAATTCATATGGGGCTATTAAAATCCTTGCTAGCAAATCACACAAGAGCAAAAAGGCACTGCCGGAAAAACTGATCAGAAAAAGGTTGTTTCGAACATGGTCTCCTGCAAATAAAGCAACGATATTAGGGATGATCACACCAAGGAATGGAACACTGCCTACTAAAAGCAAGACCACACTACTGGCAAAAGCAACCAGTGCAAATACGAGCAAGCGTAAAACGTGGTAGTTGATGCCAAGATTTTTTGCAGCTGTCTCTCCTAACCCGGCAATCGTTATTTCATAGGCAAGGAAATACAAAAGAGCAAAAATTGGTAGTGTCAGATAAATCAATTCATAATTGCCCTCGATCACGGTAGCAAAGTTCCCCTGTAACCAGGAAGAAACATTTTGCACAAGTTGAAAGCGGTATGCAAGAAAGGAACTGACTGCGCCAATCACATTCCCGAACATCACACCCGTTAAAGGCAAAACCATCGGATCTTTCTTAGGGATCAAGCGACTTAGCCATAAAAATAGCAAAACCCCCGCATAAGAAAATAAGAAAGCAGCGGTTGTTCGCAGGAGTCCAGATGCATTGGGCAGCCATAACATGACGATCAAGATCCCTAGGCGGGCACTGTCAGTCAAACCGATCACGTCTGCTGCAACAAATTTATTTTGCATCAGATGCTGAATGATTTTTCCACATAAGCTCATGACAGCCCCTGCAAGCAAGAGACTAATCGTACGAGGAACGCGTACTTTCAGCAATATCATCCAATGACTCTCTTCTCCTGCCATTAAACCAGCTAGAGACATGTCATGTGCGCCCACAAATAAAGACCCAGTGATCAACAAGAGAAGCAAAATGGCCAGACTCATTTTTCTCATATACTAACCCTTTCTAATGAGAACGATTCTCATTCTCTCTAGTTAGTTTAAGCGATTCCGCTTTTAATGACAAGGCTTTTTGCAAAAAAAAAAGATAAACCTACTCTTAACGTAGGTTTATCGAATAAAAAAACTTTTAATATATAACACATTTAATTCACATGAGATTTCAAGAGACCTTCGATGGCCAATTGATTCAAAAAGTGCAGCGGAAAAGATATCGTTGGATTGAAAAAGTAATCCATCGTAGCCAATTGATCAAGAGTCATGTAAGATGTGATCAACGTAGAGACCGTATTGATGATCTCCAAACTGCCGCGATCGCTTGTAATGATCTGCCCTCCCATGATTACTCGTGTTTCCTTGTCAAATACCAGTTTCAATGTCACTTCAAAATTATTTTCTACTTCGAAAAACGTACGTGCATGGAACGTACGTGTGACAGAATCGACGTCAAAGCCATAATAAGGTGCTTCCGTTTCATTGATTCCAGAGCTGCTCACAAAATATCCAAAGAGCTTGCTGACCACTGTGCGCTGCATTTTAGGAAAAGGGATTTTTTTTGCAGACAAAATATTTGTTGCCGCGACGATACCGGTTCTATACGCATTGGTCACCAGCGGTACATAGAGTGAACTGTCTGAATGATTGAATGGGATCGAGACTAAGTCGCCGACAGCATAAATGCTTGGATCGGAAGTTTGCAAGAATTCATTGGTGTCGATCGTCCCATCTGGGTTCAACTTCAGAAAGTCAGCGACCAGGTCAACATTCGGTCTTGGATTGACTGCATAGACAACGATATCCGCTGGCAAAAAAGTGCCATTGGCAAGTTCAATTCCCGCCAGCTCTCCGTTCGTAGTTTGTTTTGCTGCGACCACGCTGCTGTTCAGATAGATTTGTAAATTTTCTGGAAAACGTTCGATCAAAATCTGAGAAATCTCTTGGTCGAAGTAGCGGAAAAGCAAAGTATCCATCCGATCAATCAAGAAGACCTCTTTATCCTGTCCACTTAGTGATTCCGCTAATTCAAAACCTATCAGACCGGCACCCACAATGGCCACTTTCTTGGCTTCCTGTACTTTGCTCAGAGCTGCTCGAGACTGGGCAATCGTTTTGTACGTGGTAATGTGCTCTTTGACTTCTTCCGTAAAAGCATTCCGAAAATTACTGGACCCCATAGCTAAAATCAAATAATCATATGAGATCGTGTCTTTTTCGACACAACTAGCCGTTGATGTTTCAAAAGAAACGTTTTTTTCTGCCGCTGCAATCTTTACGACGCGGCTATTGAGCATCACATTGATCCCTTCTGACAGTAATTCACTGGCAGTAGCAGTGCGGGAATCTTCTAGACGCTCAATATATCCCTCTAATACTAAGTTCAAACTGCTAGCGATATAGCCCAATACATTGGATTTTTCAATGATGATCACTTCAATTTTATCATCCATCTGTTTTAAATGACGGGCTGCTGCTATACCAGCATGAGAGCCTCCAATAATGACAATCCTCATAACTTCTCCAACTCACTTTCAAGATTTTCCCTTCGAATTTCATCAATCACTTGATGCAGCCGTTGCTCTTCAAAACGATCGATCACACCTGTCAAGACCAGGAGCTTTTTGTAGTGATAGTTTTCGGCAATCTGCGGTTGATCCACAATCAGCAGATCATAATCGGTTGATTGTGCAGTTTCCACCTGCATGTAAGGATATCCAGAAAGCTGTTTGGCCAAAAACCGCCGCAAAACATCCGTACGTAATTGATTTTGAGACAGCAGAACACCGATTTTCAGCTCTTTTTGTTGTTTCTCTTGCAACCATTCAATAACAAACGACAAATCATGGATGAGCTTTCTCTGTTTCTCCTCAGAAAAAGGCCCAGTGGCTTGTGCCAATGTTTCAACTGCTTGATTCGCTACTTCCGTGATGGTTCCCCGCAAAAAATGCGGAGGAAAATCGGCAAATGAAGTCAACGAGCCCTTCAAGTAGCGTGCTCTAAGAACGATGATTGCTAAAAAACGACTGATTTCTGGATAATGAACTTGTATATCAAGAGATTCATCCGCAAAAGTTTTCATCAATACTTGACTCTCAGCGGCTAAATCTAGCATAAATTCCGAATCAGTGTCCTGCTGGTGATCCATGACTACTAATCCTTCCATCATCAAAAACAAATAGAGGTAAACAGCTTCGTAGTCACTCCACGAAATGGCAAAACGGCTGAGATAACGTCCTAAAATATTTCGTAGCACTTGAAAAGTAGGATCATTTTCTACTTGTTTTAAGAGGCCTTTCGATGACTCATGTTGCTGGGAACTCCTAAAATCGAAACGGGCTTCCATCAAACCAAACCATAAGACCAATTTCCAATTATTCCGTGGATCAATTGATAAGCCAAGTTGCTGTTCAATCACCCGAATCAAGTTTCGAATAGCTGGACTCTTAAAGGTTTCATTGATTTTTGCTAACGGATAACTCTGCGAAAAAAACGAATAAAAGAAAAAGCGGATTTGGCGCTCATCGCCGATCAGTTTCTTATTTTTCAATTGAAGACTAAATTCCTCCAACAAGTGATTGATCGATTTGAAATGACGAAAAAGCGAGGCCTCGCTAAGCGTCAAATCCAACATGAGTTTCGTTGTCGATCCTTCGCGATGGAAAAAGAGATATTCAATAATTTGAAAATCCACCGCTTCTGATAAATACGCATAAAAAAAATGCTGAATAGAAAAATCAAGCGGTAATGTTAAATGCAAACGATCATTCTCTTTTGTTTCTAACAATGCCTCTGCATGGAAAACAGAAAGATTGTCACTCAAATGCTGAATCTCCTTTTGGAGCGTCGGTGAAGAAATGGATAACTTATTTGCAAGAGTTTTATAGGAAATTTCTGAACCATGCTGAAAGAAGATGGTCAATATCTGAAAATGGACTTGCTGATTTTTTTCTAATAGTTGCATCAAATTCATCGATTCTGCTCCTTTTTCATTCTAGTTCTAATTTCCCAATAAACGCTTCGTTTGTCAACCATATTGAGCGATAGGATTTCACAGTATATGTCAAAACCGAGAATATTTCTTTGCTTCTCTAAAAGAGTCCATGGTAAAATTTGAAAGAAAGGAGCACGCATGTTAAAAAAATATTCTTCTTTTTCCAAAGCGATTTATTATTTTCGATTTCTTTCTTTTTGGCGCTTGTTGCGAGTTCATTTGGACGTTTTGATGTCCACTTTATTGATTTTCAAGTGATTTTGACCTTGTTTGGTCTCATGCTGACTATTAATGGGCTTGAAAAAGCCGGTTTGTTGAATTTCATTGGTCAACGTTTGCTCTCTAAGAGTCATTCTCTCCGAGCACTGATTCGAACGATTGTTTTATTAAGTTTTTTCAGCTCGATGGTACTAACGAACGATGTGGCGATCCTGACTTTACTACCTATGTATCTTCTGATCACCAAAGGCATTCAGGAACAAAAAAGCGTTCTTCTCGGCGCAGTTTACCTGATTGTAGCCGCTAATTTAGGCAGCAGTTTATTTCCCTTTGGGAATCCGCAAAATCTCTTCTTGTTTTCTTTTTATAATTTACCTTTGACTACTTTTTTGCAAACGACAGGTATGATGGTTGTCCTATCATTAACTCTGTTAGTAGGATCCATTCAATTATTGCCAGCATCCCCTCTCATCATCAAAAAAACCACGCATTTTTTTGAGAAAAAATACATGGTACTTTATCTTGGTTTAATGGCACTGATGATTTTGGGAATCTTTCATGTCGTTCCTTTCGTCCTCTCGGCATCGATCGTAGCATTCGTGGTCTATTTTTTTCAAAAAGAGCTCTTTCGTTCAGTGGATTACCGTCTCTTAGTCACATTCGCTTGTTTCTTTGTGATTATCGGAAATATCAACGAACAAGACAAGTTGATTGAAATGATCCAACCCTTCTTCCAAAAAGAACAACAAGCCTTTTTAGGCAGCATCACCCTTTCTCAGGTGATTTCCAATGTCCCAGCAGCGATTCTGATTGCTCCTTTTACAACCTACAAGAAAGCTGTTTTGTTGGGGGTAAATGTGGGTGGCTTGGGCACATTGATTGCTTCGTTAGCGAATTTGATTGGTTACAAATTGATCAAGCAAGCTCTCCCTCAAGAACAAAAAAGATTCCAACACAAGTTCTATATGGTGAATATCCTTTACTTATTCATAATCGGTTCAATCGGCTATCTCTATTTAGGGATAGGCTAATAGACACTAGTAGGCAAGCAGCTGTCCCTGAATATACAGGACAACTGCTTGCCTTCAAACGATTAGGAGTTCATAATCGATCTCCGTCTTACTAATTGCTTTTTTCTTTTCTCTAAAAAGGGAACGGCTTAGCTGCAGCAATTCTGACTGTGGAATATCCAGTTGAAAATAGCGGTAAAAAAATTCCCGATCAATGATTTCTTCATAAGCATAAGAAAAAAGATGAGTAGAAAAACTGATTTGTTCTTCCAGAAGCCATTTCTTATAGACAGAAAGTAGCTTTTCATCTTTGTGATCGTTCTGTTCCAGTGGTTGAAAGATATTTTCTTTGGTCCGAACGATCCGCAAAATCAATAAGCGACGACTTTTTTCTACCAGAGAAATCAGCTGATCTTTCTCGGTCAACGCTGGATTCATTGCAGTAAATATCAAGGGATAGGTGATCTTATCAGCAAGAAACTCTGCTTGTGTTTGCAGTCGAAAGTCTACTTTTTGTTGAGGATCTTTTACATAACGTCTAGCTGCTTTCAACATTTCCACTGAAAAATCAATGGCCAAATAACGCTTTGTATCAGGTAAAATCGCTGGAATATAGCGGCCACTTCCCGCAGCTAAATCAACAAAAGAGCTTATTGGCAAAATTCCGTTTGTCTTTAAAAATGTTGCTAGATCCTCAGCAATCGTTAATTGTGATTCTTGCTGGATCTCTGCATATTCTGCCGCAAAATCATCCCAAAATTCTTGTTCCTCACTCATGGAATCCTCCGGAGATGACTACCTTCCCTGGACTGCCTTTTTCTACTAATGCGGTTGCTTCAATCAAATTTTCGATCGTCAGGCCTGTTTCAAAACAGGTGGTGATCGTAGAATGGATTTTTTGTTCATTGACTAGATCAACAATTTTTTTTAAGATCGCTCCTTGACTAGCCAAATCCACTTGATAATCGGTTTTTGCAAACATATATTCCCAGTAAAAGTCCACTCCGATATTTTTAAATGGGTTAAGATCTAATGGACCGCGCGTATTAACGATCATTCCGATTTTACCAAATGGGCGGATCAATTGAGCAAATTGATCGATGTAATCGGAAATGTCATAAAAGACAGCAATATAGTCAAAGGTGGTTTCAACCTGATCTTGTAGCGGGTAATGGTAATCGAGTGGGTGCGCTACCCCATTTTTATCTAGCCATTCATGATTTGTGGGGCTGGCAGTGCCATATACTTCAAGCCCGGACCAATGTGCCAGCTGGGCGGCAATCGATCCCACTCCACCACTTGCATTGATGATCAATAGTTTTCCTTGATTGGCTTTTTCTTTAGGAATCAACCCAAATTTCTCAAATAGAAGTTCCCAGGCAGTGATACTTGTTAAAGGCAATGCTGCCCATTCCGCTAAATTTTCTAAAGAGACTTTCGCTACTAAGCGTGCATCCACCGCTTGATATTTCTGGTTCGCCCCGTCTCGCTGTGTTGTTCCACTGTACATCACCGGGTCGCCCACTTGAAATTCTGTGACCTGATCGCCAACTTTTTCAATGATTCCGCAAGCATCATATCCTTGGATCACGAAATGACCAGATTTGGTCGTCGTTTGGCGACGCTTCGCATCAATGGGATTGACCGATACGGCTTCAACTTTTATCAATAGATCATTTGCTCCTATTGAAGGCATGTCCAAATCTTTCGTTTGAAAAACATTACTGTTATCTAAAGGCATTCCCTCATAAAATCCGATCGCACGATTCAACATTACATCATTCTCCTCTCCTAAAAAAAGCTAAAATAACCTTAATGATTATTTTAGCTCTTATGCTTGTTTAATGCGAATAACTAGGTACTACTAATGGAACTAAAAATTCGTAAGAAGTGAAGAAATCTAACAAGGAACGTTTTCTTCGATCTGAATCAATAAACAAATGGGTCCGATCATCAGCCATCCGAATCGTCAAGCGTTGTTTTTTATCTAAGAAGATCTCATAGTCTTCATACTCTGCTTTGACAAAATCATAGCCTTGATTTTCCATCGTAGTAATAAAGATTTGGTCCAAAATGTCTGTTGTGATCGGAAACTCAGTCTCTAAATCCACTGCAAGTTCTTGCGTATTATCAATGAGACTTGGTGAAACCATAAATGAAGATGCGCGAAAATGAGTTAAGAGTAAATTGATATCGTAATTAAACAGTGACAATTGATTGACCGTAAATATTTTATCTGTATACCATTGCCGCAATAGATATAAGATTTGATGGTCGTTGACCCGCACTTCTCGTGTGTCAGAATAAATCGTGAGTAGCGGCAAGTACTGTGATTCATATTGAGAATTGATCGGATTTAATTTAAAATATAAATCCATTGCTTTTTCCTCATTCAATTGAAACTTCACCAAGAAGTGCTTTGTTTTCCAAACATCGTAGTTGTCGGTTGGCATCAATCCAATCGATCGCAAGGGTTTCAAGAATTCATAAGCATAGTATTCCAGTAACGTCTTTTTTGCGATAATTGAAATATCCTGGTTGCCAATGATCAATGTTTGGTAGTGATGACATAATTCATCAAAATCAGCTTCCATAATGGCTTTGCGTAAGCGCAAATCTGCTAATTCAATTTCTGCTTGTTCAATCAAGCTTTCAATTCTTTGGTGATCGCTTTCTTTCGTTTCATAGTATTCATCATAAGGTTCTCCAGGTTCTCCAGGTGCTTCAGGTGCTTCAGGTATTTCAAGCTCTGCAGACTCTGTAGAGTCAATGATTAGCCTTTCGCTATGGCCTTCTTCAGCAGATTGTTGGTACAAGTCTTCCTGATCAATTGCCGTTGCTTCAAGCTCATCCGATTCTATTTCAACTGTTTTTAGTTCATCAGCGGCGGTTGCCCACTCATTTGTTTCCATTATTTCCAGTTCGCTCTTTGACGTAGCTGTTTCGCGAATCCCATCTTCTGTTTGTTCTTTCATTAGGGGCGTTTTTTCTTCCTCATTATTCATCTGCGATCGACTCCTCTCCTAGATAGCTCATTAAGAAAGCTTGCAATCGTTCGTTCATCTCTTGCAACGAACCAAAATAGTGATCGATTTGACGAAATTCTTTTTCGACGATTGCCTTTTTTAAGCGCAAGGCGTGATATTGCTGCATTAATCGTTCTTTTTCAAGAAGCACGTCTTGTTCGTTTTGGGAATAGCGAGACCATTCTTTTTGTTTCGCTTCTACTTTTTTTCGTTCTTGGACTAATGCTTCTAATTCCTCATCGATTTTTCCGCGATTAAAAAATCCTTTTGATTCTGACAACTCGTTTTCACTACGCTTAATGCGATCGATCTCCTCTTGCAGTTTTTGAATCTCGGATTGAGCCGCAATGGCTTTGGCGTCTAAATTATCCATCTGTTGTTCAATGGCTGTCAGCATATCACGATTGCCGCGTTGAAATTTACGCCACTCATCATCAATAGCAGGAATCACAAAGATTTCTGGAACACTGGCATCAATGCCAATTGTCGGACGTTCATGGTAGTATTCACCTATTTTATAATAATGAACCGTAGGTGAAATTCGATCGGCATGTATCATGAATGGAAAAGTAGCGACAAAACTGTCATGGATTTTCCGCGCCAGCAACTCATCGATTTCATGATTTTGATTGGATGTTTCTTTCAATTCTTTGTGCAGGCGGCCATTGTAGATTCGATAAATCTCCGGAATGTCTTCCTTTTCAATCGCTGTTTCGAACGCTTGCAGGTCTTGAAGCATCTGACCAATATTTTTTGAAGCGACTTCTTTGATTTCTGTAAATGGAACTGCCGACGACGTTTCGTTACGTTCATTGTCTACTGGATCCTGTTCTTTTTTAAGCTCCTCAGTCATACTATCCCTCCTAAAAACTCTTCATAAACAGTGTATCATTTTTTCGCAAAAAAAGTTATTTTAAGTCACCTAAATTTTTTGCACCATGTTTTTGGCAGACTCATCGCTGATCCCGTTACTTTTAAACAAAAAAAAACCTTATATCAAATATTTGATATAAGGTTAACTTGCGTGGCGACGTCCTACTCTCACAAAGGGAAACCCTTCACTACAATCGGCGCTAAGAAGCTTAACTTCTGTGTTCGG